>JAHLFE010000069.1 GCA_018884035.1 Candidatus Anaerobiospirillum pullicola | reverse complement strand
GAAGGCTTAAGCCGACGGGTAGGGGGATCTTTTGCTTAAAATGGCGGTTTACAGGGAAAAATGGGCCTAGGATATGTATGCGGCTCAGAAAAAGTGCTGGAATCAACGTAAGTTACCCCGTCACAGCCTTACAATCATTTCCAGTTTTACTGCTGTTGATCTAGACTACACTGCTAACTTAATGCCCATGTTTGCAGATGGCTTCTATGTACCAGAGAATGTCTACATCATCGGCACCATGAACGACATCGATCGCAGCGTCGAGAGTATGGACTTTGCCTTCCGCCGTCGTTTCGCGTGGCGCGAAGTTGATCCGCGCGAGACCCTTGAGATGCTCAAGGAGGACAATCTTGAGCTGGCGCACGTGATTGAGCCTGATCCCACCAAGCAAAAGGAGCTCAGTGACAAAGAGCAGCAAAAGCTGGTAGACAAGCTCAAGGCCGCTTCCTTCTATGAGGTGGTAACTGCTTACTGCAACAACCTCAATCGTGCCATTATAAATGAGGTGTCTTTGGGGGCAAAGTACCAGATTGGCCCATCCTACTACCTCAAGACCTTGAACTTCCTCGATCTTTGGAGTGACATCGGTGAGGAGCAATTACAAGAGGCCTTAGAGCAAGTATGGCGTCTGCATCTGAAGCCGGTGCTCAGGGAGTATTTGCGTGGGCGTAGTCACAAGGACAGCGACAACATCATCGCTGCCCTTAAGGAAAGCTATAGCCAATCTGTTGCGGCAGATGGAGAGGAGTAGTCGCTGCCTTTTAGGGTAGAGCAAGTTCCAGTGCGATCTTGTAGCGTCGTGCTGGGGCTTGCGTGGCGTTTGCGTGTAACCTGTGCTTCACAGCGCATTTCTGGCTGTACTTGAGGCTGGGCGTGATTTGGGAAAGCAGAGATGATGCGTTTTGCTCTTGGGAAAGAAGTAGAGGTAAGTCGGCCTTTCTACGTTAGTGACGTTGTGCTTAAGCCAGCTTTAATTGGTCTGGCGCACCAGTGCATCGATCAGAGTGAGATTCCCGAGGCTTTAGCGCCTGCTATTGCTGCGCTGCATGAGCAAATCTTAGACCCCCTAGATTATGCGTGGTCTCTGATCGGCCTCGTCTTTTCCTATGAAGCAGCCTATGTGGATTGTCCTGTCAACAGTATCAATGCTGCTGATATGGCTGTATATCGTCTAGCAGTGGAGCAGAAAGCACAGAAAGCAAAGGAGTCAAATGAAGCTGTAGATAGCGCTGCAGACAGTACTGTGGGCACAGTAAGTGAGGTCGAGCAAATTGTAGCAAGCGTGCAACAGCATCAAGTCCCATTGCCAGTGCCCATTTGCCCTCCTGCGCCAGCAGGACAGCGTTACTTGCCTACGGAGCTCATGTTAGCTCTTGAGCGGCAAAACAACAATTTGGTGATGTGGATGGCAATCTTGGCAAGACTCTATGGTACCGGACTAAAGGTGCCCCCAGAGCACGCAATCGCCTTTATCCGCACTTGGTGGTGTAGGAGGGGGTGGTATTTGCCTGCTGGGGTGAATAGCCTTTATAAATGTGTGCCCGCAGCGTTTTTGAGTGTGCAGGCGTATTACCTTGGGCAATATGTTGCTTCTGTGCCTTTTGCCTTTATATGGCTAAGGCTAACTTTGGGTAGGATGTCGCTAGAGTCGCTAGTGCAGAGCAAACAGTGCTCTGTTGCCGGTAGAAGGTTGAGTGATTTCTTGGGGGAGCAGCTCGTTTGTAGTTGGGGCGGCAACATTGGCAACATTGAAGAGGTTGACGCAACTAGCTTGCTAGAGAGTTACCAATACGGCTATCTGCTTGATGTGCTTGAAGAGCTTGATGTGCAGGTATCTGGCGCGCAAATCTCTTGGGCTTGGGACAAACTCTTTGACAACTTAGGTGTTTACTGGCGTCAAATGTGGACTCACTTTTACCTAAAAGGTGAGCAAGTGTCAGTGGTGACTACAGGTGAGGCGGGTGTGCAGATCACGTCTGCTGATCATAAGCAGCTGTCTTCGCGTCTGGTGTCATGGCTGTTGCGTGCAGCTAATTCTGCCAGATCTAAAAAAGTGCGGACTGATGCAGATGCTCTATTGCGGTTGGTACCAGGGGCTCAGTGGGAGCAGGAGGCGGTGGCGCTTGTGCGTCGCTTCTTAGTCGTGACCAAGGAGCAAGGAGAGATCCATTGTAGCTGGCATGAGTTTACCAAAGCTGATGCTAAGCTCGGGCGAAAGCTTCTGCATGCAGGGGCGCCTAATATAAACCATCCAAGCGACGAGCTGCACTTCTTAAAGCACCATGGTGACGAAATGCCACCAAATTTGCTTTTTTCCGAGCTTACATGGTATGTGCCTCCTGCTTTGTGGTTTGAGATATTTCAGCTGGAGCGCACAGGAGATGAGGTGCAAGATGCCGAGCGGCTCTTTACGCACTTTGCGCGTAGCTTTCCTGGTTGGACGTTGGTTACGTTCTATTATGGTGCTTTTCATGGGGCTTGGGCACGAAGCAAACCTGGAGTAGATTGTGTGCTCTACTTCATTGCCCGTGTGGGTTGTGAGCTCGGTGCGGTGTATAGCGACGCCTTTTATCGGCATTGCGGTTCACTTTTGTATAATTACGATGATCATGCTCCTAACATTGCTGTAGGGCTCTTTGCGCAAGTAGGTAATGACGAGCGGGAGCAGTTGCCTTTTGTGGTGGCACCGGAGCGCTATCAGGAACTGTTGGCGCCATTGCGTGATTTGTCGACAGCTTTATATTATTTGGCACCTAGTTGTGTTTTAGATTCAGATGTTTGCTGGGGGCCAAAGTTTAGCCAGTTTTATTGGCAACTGCTTGCGGGGCTGTTTGAGCCAAAAGCATTGGATGATGCTACCAAGCATATCCGTGTATCGTCCTTGTATAAGCATCTCAACATCGTGGCATGGATGCTTGATCCGCAGGTGAGAGCTGTGGCGATAGCTCAGCTTAAGAAGCATCTGAGCACGATGCAAGTAGATTTCTCGCAGGAAGATAGCTGCGCCATTGAAGATGATGGTTTTCAAGGGACAGTGCAGCAGAGAATGTGTCTCTGCCTTAAGCAGCTTTTAGACTACATGGAGGATGCTGAGCGGGTGCAGCACCTGTGCGCGCAGCTCCAAGCGCAATATGGCTCCGATCACAAGTGACCTGTACGCTCGAATGGGGACGGCTTGTTGGCTAACAACTTGCGTGTGAGCGCATAGTGCCCTATTTTAGGGCTTGGCGACAGGAGTGTGCTCATGGAACGTCCTTTTTACGTTAGCGATGGCGTGTTGAAAGTGGCATTAATTGGCCTTAACCACAAAAACATCACGCCAAGTGTCCTTCCTGTGGCCGTAGCTCCGGCCAGTGCAGCTCTTAACGCTCCAGACTTAGATTCTGCAGATGTCGCGTGGTCGCTCGTGAGCCTTGTGTTTGCCTACGAATCAGCGTATGTAGATTGCCCTGTCACCAGCATCTCTGTCTCTGACATGGCGTTGTACCGCCAAGCACTGGCACAGCAAGAGGCAGCGGCGGCACCAGCAGTCAACGCTGCGCAGAGTACAACTGTTGCCACGGACGTAAGTGCCAGCACTGATGCCAGTACAGATGCAGATGCAGATGCAGGTGTAGGTGCAGGGGCGGGCGCTGCAAGTGCGGCGGCCCAATTGGTGGCGCGGGTGCAGTTGCTCCACGGGCCTTTGCCTGTAGCATCATGCCCTCCTGAGCCGGAGAACCAGCGCTATCTTTCAGCTGAGCTCATAGCCGTACTTGATGCTTATAGCTCTAATGCTGTGGTCTGGCTTGATATTCTGGCCCGCCTCCACGGCACGGGCCTTAAGGTGCCAGCAGAGTATCTCCTGACGTTCTTGCAAACCTATCGGCGGCTCAAATCCGCGCTTAATCAGCTCTATCAAGCCGTGCCTTTGGAGTTTTTAAGTGCACGAGGTCGCTTTCTATTGCCTTATGTGAGTGCGTCCATGGCCAAGTCTCGCTCTGATGAGGAGGACGATGACGATGAGGACAGCGCAAGATTTAGTGCCGAGGTGGGCACAACGGAGTGGTTTTCTCAGGTGCGTGACCAATGGCGCCACGGTAGTGCCTTAGAGCGCAAGGGGGCAGTTGCTGCCTTGCTGCGCCATGATAAGTTAGGCTTCCTCCTTGATCTTATCGAGTCTGACTTTAAGACCCTCGCCGCAACGGAGCGCGCTAACTTGGTGGGGCTGCTTAGCGCTCATTGGTTAACGCAGCGGCATTATTGGTATGAGGACTCCTCACAGGGGCAAGTAACGGCAACAGAGCCAGCAGCACCAACAACACTGCAGCGCGTAACCACGTGGCTGTTGGGACTCATCCAAACTGATCGCTCCAAAGACGTTAAAGCCAAGGCTACGGCTCTGTTGCGCTGTGTGCCTCACTCTCCGCTAGAAGAGCAAATCGTGGCGCTGGTGCGGCAGGTCTTAACGGTCAAAGAAAAGCATGGTAAGCGCTCTTACTCCTTAGCTGATGTCACCACTGATGAGATCGTGCAAGCCATGAGCACCTTGCTCCCTGAGATTGACATCAAGTATCTCCAAAAGGATGCGCGCTTAGCCTTTACGGAGCTGTGCTGGTATGTGTCGCCTGCGCTGTGGTTTGAGCTCTTGGCGCTTGAGCGTAGTGGCGATGAGGCGCAAGATGCAGAGCTGCTGTTTACGACCTTTGGGCACGCTTTTCCGGGCATGGAGGCCTTAACGGCCAAGCATCCTCACTACCTGCGTGATACAGCGGTGTTGTATTTTATTAGCCGCATCGGCCCTGAGTTGGGCGACGTGTATCGCGCCGCTTTCTATCAGCACTGCGCAGAGAGTCTGCCTTATGATGTGGTGATAGCCATCATTACGCAAGCGAGTTATGCTGAGCGCGAGACCTTGCCTTTAGTGCTATACCCACAGCGTTTTCCTTTGGTCTTTATGCAGCAGGCACGACCACTCTATGAGCTCTTGTCGTTTGCTTTTAAGTTATGTACGGAACCTGCGCAGTGTTGGGGGCCTAACTTTAGCCAGTTTTACCTCGACTTGTTGCTGCGCAATTATGACCGTGAGCAGTGGGCGCAAATGTACTTTTACTCAAGCGTAGCTACCCGTAACAACCTTGATACTATTGCATGGGCTCTGACACCGCAGGTGCGCGCGCAAGCCGTGACTCGGATCGAGGAGCTGCGCTCTAAGGTACAAGCTGACATTGTTGCACGTGAGCAGGAAACACAGCAGCTGCAAGATGCGAAGGCCCGTGAGGACAAAGCCAAGCTGCAGCGTCTGGAGCGTGAAATTGACAGACGGCAGAGTGGCATTAAGGTTTTAGACCAGTTCCTAGAAAGTATTGCCCAAGCAGAGCGCGTGCAGCAGCTCTGTTCCCAGACACAGTAATGTGCAGGCTGTGACTTAATCACAAGCTCTGACCGCGTAGGGACAAAGGATTACTCTAGCGTGAAAGCTTATTGGCTCAAGGAGAGGAGATAATGGGAAGTGAGGTCAAGTTAACCTCAAATGAGGTCGAGTCGCTGGCACCTGATGCCTCTTCGCTAAAAGCGGCACGTGGCCTTATCAAGCAAGCGAAGTGGCCGCTGTTAGAGTACTCAGATCATGCCCTGTGGGGCCATTGCCAAGGTAGTGGCAAGAACCCTTACGTGGCAATGGTCGATCTGACCCAGCCTGATATCGCCTTTAAGTGCTCCTGTCCTAGCCGCAAATTTCCGTGCAAGCATGGCCTCGCCTTGCTTTTGAACTTTGTTGAGCACCAAGACTGGTTTAAGTCCGCTCCTGAGCCACAAAATGTGACGGAATGGCTGGATAAGCGCGCTGCCAATGCGCAGAAAAAGGAGCAACGCAGCCAAGAGAAGATCGACAAAGCCAAGGCTGCTTTAGAAAAAGCACAGCAAGCAGCACAGCAAGCGGCAGAGGGGCAGGTTCAGGCCAAAAGTGCGACGCTAGTCAAGCGTGAGGCGGCCATTGCAGATGGCATCGCTGAACTTAAACTTTGGCTCAAGGATTGTCTGCGTATCGGCCTCATGCAGGTGATGCAGCAGCGCGTGAGCGATATTAACCGCCTCTCCAAGCGCTTAGTCGATGCTAAAGCACCAGCACTTGCAAACATGCTGCAAGAGGCTAAGGATATCGATTGCTCCACTAATGAGGGGCGCAGACAGTACCTCAAACAGCTATCGCGTGTGTACTTGGTAGCTTCCTCTTTTGAGCGCCGTGAGAGCTTAACCCCTGAGTGGCAAAGCGAGATTGCCCGCCTTGTGGGTATCCCTACACCTAAAGAAGAGGTTATGGCCGCAGCCATGGTCGCCAATGGTGGGCAGGACGTTGCTCCAGAAACGGTGCTGGTATGTGCCGACTGGCCTTATAAGGTGGCTAATGGCACCAACCACAAGCAGTATTGCTATCGCTTAGCGCAGCAGGAATTTGTCACCTACTTCACCTTTGTGCCAAACAACGCTCAAGCAGCCCAGCAAGTAGAGCAGCCACTGCCTATAGGCGCCGTGTTCTCGGCTAAGGTCTACCCTTACCCAGGGTTACCTCAGGTGCCACGCGTGCTTCTTGAGGAGCGGGTCTTACAGGGAAAGATTCCACCGAGCGCGGCGGGGGCAGATTCAGGGACGGGCGCTGTAACCGTAAGTGACGCGGCTTCTGCAAGCGCAGCAGCTCTTAGTGCTGATGCAGCCTCTACTGCCGCTGGGGATGCTGCGCTATCACTCTGGTCGCAGTTACACGGTGTGCCTGCTATGCCAGCGGCGTTACAGTCCATGGCACAATACTTCACACAAAACCCTTTTGCTGACTTGTATCCTGTGGTCATGGAGCATGCTAACTTTGCTCAGCAGGGTGCTACTTATAACGGCACGTGGTTTTTGTGTGATCCTGAGGGGCATGCGCGGCAATTGAGCTGTGATGGCAAAAACCAAGAAGAGTTGCACGAGCAAGTTGTGTCTTGTCTGGCTCTTACCGGCGGCCACGAATTTACCGCTATCGTGCTGCTCAATGATGTGCAGACTATCTTATGCGGCGTTGTCTATGAGGGACGCTTCCTGCCACTTAACATCAGTAAGCTCTTCAGCGATTAGGTTTGCTGGCAACGTGTGGCGTTAACAGCGGCTGATTTTCAATTTTCAAGGGGAAAAGTGATGAGCAACTTACTTCGGCAGCATGCCGAACAGCAATTTGCAGAGGAGCTGCATGAGCTCAAGCAGGCTGAGAAGAATCAAGTGCCAGAGAACTGGGAACTCTCGCCACAATCGGTGGTGACCTACATTATGGGTGGCACCTTGCCTAATGGCTTTGAGGTAACCCCTAAGTACATCGGTAATCGCCGTCTCATTGAGATTGCAGTCGCGACCTTAGTGACTGACCGTGCCTTGCTCTTATATGGTCTGCCTGGTACCGCTAAAAGCTGGGTCTCTGAGCACTTAGCCGCTGCTATCTCCGGCAATTCCACTCTTATTGTGCAAGGCACTGCTGGTACGGGTGAAGAAGCCATTCGCTATGGTTGGAATTACGCTAAGCTCATTGCTGAGGGCCCATCTGAGGGCGCTTTAGTGCGTACCCCTGTCTTTACTGCCATGCAGCAAGGCAAGATTGCCCGTATTGAGGAGCTCACCCGCATTGGCTCGGATGTGCAGGATACCCTCATCACCATCCTCTCAGAAAAGGCGCTGCCAGTGCCAGAGCTCAATGAGGAGGTACAAGCTATCCGTGGCTTTAACGTTATTGCCACCGCTAACAATCGCGATAAAGGCGTCAATGACCTTTCCAGCGCTTTAAAGCGCCGTTTCAATACCGTGATCTTGCCGCTGCCTGCGACCGCTAAGGAAGAGGTCGACATTGTCCGCCGTCGTGTGGAGAGCTTTGCGACCGTGATGCAGATGCCAGCAGAGAAGCCAGCCTTAGC
>JAHLFE010000068.1 GCA_018884035.1 Candidatus Anaerobiospirillum pullicola | reverse complement strand
CCACAAAGCCCCCATCAAGTAGGGACGAAATATCCTTTCTTGAGTTCTTGGGAACATTATAACAGATGCTGATATTGGCCGCTTACATCCCTACGCTTACGCATAGGGAATTACGCGGCTTCGTTAAAGGTTGGGCAAAGAGCTGTGGCTTTGTTTATCGGCAGGCTGCCGATGTGCCTACTTTGGAAAAGGAGATCACCAACCTGTGCACTCAGGAGTTTGAGCGGCCGGTGTTTTTGGAGGTGCTGACGACAGATGCTGCAGAACGCGAGGCTTACAGCAAGCTGCTGATGCAACATCTGAAGTTTGCCTAAGTGCTCGCAGCAACAGCGGTAGCTTTAGCAGCAACAGCAACAGCTGGCTGAATCATGACCGCCACTGCTACCTGAAAATATCTTCAGGCTGCATGGCGGTAAGAGCAAGGCAATGAAAAGCAAAGCGGGGTGACAGTAGCGTGGTGGTAGCGCGGTTTACGTGGTGGTGGTAGCGCGGTTTAAGCAAGGCTTAAGCGCGGCGTTGCAGTTTAGCTACGAGTCGCTCTATGGCGTAGAGGTAGCCTGCATCCAGAGGAATCTCACGCGTGAGGCGTGACGCATGGTTAAGCTCAAGCTTAAGCGCCTCAGCTGTGCTCTTAAAGGTAGTAGGGGCAGGCGCGCCTTGTAAGGATAAGACCTTGGCACAGGAGTAACGGCGGTTTAGTAAGCGGTCTAATTCAAGCTGCCATACTGGGCCCATGCCATAAATCTCGCGCTTTAGGAGCTCTGTTGGTACCGCAATTACCGACAGGCCTGCAAGTTGAGCGTAGAGCTGTGCCACCTGCTCCCATGTTAAATGCTCGCTCCAGCCAATATTGAAGACCTCGCGACGGCATTGGTCAAGGTTAGCGACAATGGCGCCAATCTGCGGAGCACTGTTGCCAGACCATGCCCATGGAGCAGTCTTCTTGAGGCACTCTGTGGGAATTACTACCGGCTTGCTAAAGAAGATGCTCGGCAGCAGTACGCTTGCTTCTAAAGTGCACAGCTGCAAGCGGCGTGAGGCAAAGTGAATACAAGGGCGGATAATGGTGAAGTTGCTGTGCTTACCCTGCTGCAGTACGTGCTCTTCTTTGCCCTTGTACCACGAGTAGTCGTTGGAGCTTTGGTAGGCAGGATCATTGTAAACATCAGATAGCAGTGGCTTATCTTCCGTGATGAGTTCAGCGCAATCGGCGTAGGCGCGAGATGACGAGAGGAAGATGTAGTGACCGACAAGGGGCAGAATCTGAGAACTGAGCTCAGCAAAGGCGGGCACGTTGGGGTGGATCATAAAGTCGATACAAAGATCGAAGTGCTGCTCCTGTAGAAGCTTGATGAGCTCAGGGTAGTTCATAGCATTGGCTGTAATAGCAACGATGTTAGGCCGTGCATATTGCCGTGGCTGGCGTGAGGTAATGTACACCGTGCAGTCTAAGTGGTCAGCCAAGTAGACAGAGAGGTATTGTCCTAAGGCGCCGGTGCCACCGGTCAGCAGAATTTTCATAAAACGACCGGCGCCGATAGCCCCAAGATCATTTTGGGAAAAGCGCCGTCTCCATTGCAAGGTTGCGGATAGCGGATAGGGGCTACATTTGCAGTAGATGCAGCTTGTTGGGGGATGGTAGCAGAAAAGTGTTGGGATCTTTAGCAGTAGTATCTTTAGCAGAAGTAGTGATGAGAGCTATGCAAGAGGTTAGCGTCCATAAGAGTGCCTCCAATGCAGAGCAAGGCTCTATTAGGGGCGGGCGCTGGTATGGTGCAGCCCAGATTGTTGTGCTGTGTGATGCTCCAGTAGTCAGAAGACAGCAGTAGTGCGCTGGTTGTTGCAGTATGGCGAGCACTGTAAGGAACGACTGACTTAATAGATGATGGAATTTAGGGCAATCATGGTGCACCGTCTTAAGATAGGATTAGACTCACTTGCACCATTCATCTCGAGATGAGTGACCTTTCCCTTACGCATCACATCTTACGTCACTTATTAGATCACTCATTCTTAAGTGCATCACGTTCCTGTAGGCACCAACCATTTGGCCATCACGCCTCTTTCTCTGCTACTTGCGATCGCTTCCTGCACGCTCCCTCTGTTTGGGCATATCTGCCGTATTCTGCTAAAATATCGCATCTTTTCTTTGGCCGCCTTCTGCAGGACTTGTGTGTTATGGAAATTTTGCGTGGCTCCTCGGCTTTATCCGCTTACAAAATCGAGAAATTACTCTCATCTCTGCGTAACGCCGGTGTAAACGTCGCTGCTATCAGCACGGAGTATATCCACCTCGTCGATTGCTCTGCGCCTTTGTCCACTGAGCAAAAAGAGGTCTTAGCCAAAATCCTAACTTACGGCCCTGTCGACGTCGCCCACCACGACCAAGGCGAGCTCTTCTTTGTCATCCCTCGTATCGGTACCATCTCCCCATGGGCCTCAAAAGCTACCGATATCGCTCACAATTGCGGTCTCACCTCCATCCATCGTTTAGAGCGCGGTATTGCTTATTACGTCAAGCCTGCTACTAGCGATGCCTTTACCGCCCCAGAGCGCGCAATTATCGCTTCCTTAATCCACGACCGTATGATGCAGGTGGTGCTCACCAATATGGATGAGGCCGCCGCACTCTTTGCCGCTCAAGAGCCAGCCCCATTTAAGGTTATTCCTCTGACCACCGGCGGTAAAGAGGCTTTAGAAAAAGCCAACGTCGAGCTGGGCTTAGCCCTCTCCTCTGACGAAATGGACTATCTGCTCTCGTCCTTTGCCTCCTTAGGCCGCGACCCTAGCGACATCGAGCTCTACATGTTCGCTCAGATGAACTCCGAGCACTGCCGCCATAAGGTCTTTAACGCTAAGTGGGAAATCGACGGCGTCGAGCAAGACCAGTCCCTCTTTGGTATGGTGCGTAATACCTTTACCGCTACCCCAGATTACGTCCTCTCCGCTTACAAAGATAACGCTGCCGTTATGGAAGGCTCCGTGGCCGGTCGCTTCTACGCGGACAACCCATCCCGTGAGTGGAATTTCCATCAGGAAGACATGCCTATCCTGATGAAGGTTGAGACCCACAACCACCCAACCGCTATCTCCCCATTCCCAGGTGCTGCCACCGGCTCTGGTGGTGAAATCCGTGATGAGGGTGCTACCGGTATCGGCTCTAAGCCAAAGGCCGGTATCTGCGGCTTTAGCGTCTCTAACCTCAAGATCCCAGGTTACTTACAGCCATGGGAGCAGGACTTTGGTAAGCCAGATCGCATTGCCTCTGCTCTGGATATCATGATCGAAGGCCCATTAGGTGCCGCTTCGTTCAATAATGAGTTTGGCCGTCCTAACCTCTGTGGTTACTTCCGTACTTACGAAGAGCAGGTCTCTAGCTTTAACGGTACTGAGATTCGTGGCTATCACAAGCCAATCATGTTAGCCGGTGGTTGGGGCAACATCCGCCGTGAGCACATCAATAAGGATCACATCGATCCAGGTGCCAAGCTCATCGTCTTAGGTGGCCCCGCTATGGATATCGGTTTAGGTGGTGGTGCCGCCTCGTCGATGAACTCCGGTCAGTCCACCGCTGAGCTAGATTTTGCCTCGGTGCAGCGTGGCAACCCAGAAATGCAGCGTCGCTGCCAAGAGGTGATCGACGCCTGCTGGCAGTTAGGTGCCGAAAACCCAATCATGTTTATTCATGATGTGGGGGCCGGTGGCCTCTCCAACGCCATGCCAGAGTTAGTTTCTGACGGTGGTGTCGGTGGCCGCTTTGAGCTGCGCGCTATCCCTAACGATGAGCCAGGTATGTCGCCACTGCAAATCTGGTGTAACGAGTCGCAAGAGCGCTACGTCTTAGCTGTGGCTGCGGACAAGTTCCCTATCTTTGAGGCCTTCTGCAAGCGCGAGCGTGCTCAGTACGCTGTGATCGGTGAGGCTACTGCCGAGCGCCGTGTGGTCTTACACGATAGCCACTTCGATAACTGCCCAATCGACTTGCCTCTGGATATCCTCTTAGGCAAGCCACCACGCATGTTTAAGAAGGTCGAGCACAAGACTCAGCAGAGCCCAGAGTTTAACGGTGAGGGTATCAACCCAACTGAGGCTGCGGAGCGCGTCTTAGCCTTACCAACTGTGGCCGAGAAGACCTTCTTAATCACCATCGGTGACCGCTCGGTGACGGGCTTAGTGGCACGTGACCAAATGGTCGGCCCATGGCAGGTGCCAGTTGCTGACGTGGCTGTGACCACGGCCTCGTATGACACCTTCCACGGTGAAGCTGGTGCCATGGGTGAGCGCACCCCAGTGGCGCTGTTAGACCAAAAGGCTTCGGTGCGCTTAGCCGTAGGTGAGGCTATCACCAACATCGCCGCCGCTTACATTGGTGACTTAAACCGTGTGAAGCTCTCGGCTAACTGGATGGCTGCTAACAACCACCCTGGTGAGGATGCGGGCTTATTTGACGCCGTGAAGACCTTAGGCATGGAGTTATGCCCAGAGCTCGGTTTAACCGTGCCTGTGGGCAAGGACTCGATGTCGATGAAGACCTCATGGCAAGAGAACGGCTCTGAGCGCAGCGTCATTGCGCCAATGTCGCTTATCATCTCCGCCTTTGCCCGCTGCGAGGATGTGCGTAAGACCTTAACGCCACAGCTGCGTACTGATAAGGGCGATACCGTCTTAATCTACGTCGACTTAGGTGAGCGTCAGTGCCGCTTAGGTGGTTCGGCCTTAGCTCAGGTGTATCGTCAATTAGGTCACACCAGCGCTAACTTAGACCACCCACAGCGTTTAAAGGGCCTCTTTGATGCGGTGCAGTTCTTAAACAAGAATGACTTAATCATGGCCTACCACGACGTCTCTGATGGTGGCTTATTCACCACCGTCGCGGAAATGGCCTTTGCCGGTCACACCGGTGTTGAGGTGACCTTAGATCAGCTGGGTACGGATAACTTAGGTGCCCTTTTTGCCGAAGAGCTCGGTGTAGTGCTGCAAGTTGCTGCTGACCAGCAAGAGAAGGTGCTCAACATCCTCTCCGGTCACGGCTTAGCCAATATCTCCTTTGTGATTGGTACGCTGCGCGATGACGATCGCATCGTCTTTACCCGTAATGGTCAGGATGTGATTAACGAGACGCGCACGCACTTTAGAACCATTTGGGCTGAAACCACTTACCGCATGCAAGCGCTGCGTGATAACCCAGAGTGCGCCCGTCAGGAGTTTGCAGACAAGGCTGATGACAGGGATCCAGGCCTGTTCTACAAGCTGACTTTTGATGTCAATGAGGATGTGGCGGCGCCATTTATCAATGCCGGTGCTGCTCCTAAGGTGGCGATCTTACGTGAGCAGGGCGTGAACTCGCAGGCGGAAATGGCTCATGCCTTTACCCGTGCAGGCTTTAGCGCGGTGGATGTGCACATGTCGCAGATCCTCGACGGCTCAGTAAGCCTCTCTAACTTTATGGGCTTTGCCGCTTGCGGTGGCTTCTCCTATGGTGACGTCTTAGGTGCAGGCGAAGGCTGGGCGAAGAGCATTCTCTTTAACGAGCGTGCCAAGAGCGAGTTTACGCAGTTCTTTGCGCGTAAGGACACCTTTGCTTTAGGCGTGTGCAATGGCTGCCAGATGATGGCGACGCTGCGTGGCATTATTCCAGGAGCGGAGCTGTGGCCACGTTTTGTGACCAACAAGTCTGAGCGCTTTGAGGCGCGCTTTGTGGAAGTGCAGGTGCAAGATAGCCCATCGCTCTTCTACCAAGGCATGCAAGGTTCGCAGATGCCTATCGTGGTTTCGCATGGTGAGGGCCGCGCAGAGTTTGCCACGGCTGAGCAGTTACAAGCGTTAGAGGATGCGGGTTTAGTGGCTTTACGCTACATTGACCACTATGGTGAGGTGACGGAGCGCTATCCTTTAAACCCTAATGGCTCGCCACATGGTATTACGGCGGTGACGACTCCTGATGGCCGCTTTACCATTATGATGCCGCACCCAGAGCGTATTGTGCGCACGGTGGCTAATTCCTATCACCCAGATGATATGGGGGAGTTTAGCCCATGGATGCGCCTCTTTAGAAACGCGCGCCGCAATTTAGGCTAAGGCTCAAGTAATCTCAAAGGATTGAGAGCCGTAGGTTTTCATCCCTAAACAAGGGTCAAGGTACTTAAGTCCCTTGCAGGTGCAGGGCAGCGCCCTGCATGGTGTGGGCAAAGCCCACAGGGAAAGGCCCCTGTTATCTTGGAGTGCTGCGGTGCTCTGAGGTGGCGGGGGCTTTTTGTTTGAGGGCGTTTTCTCTTGTTTGAGCACAGCTACTTGCCATTAACCTATCTCAAGGTACGTCGCGGTAGCGACGCTCGACGCTTCATATCAGGTTTCTGCATCAAGGGACTTAAACCTACCTACCTACCTAAAAGGCTGATTTTTAGCTAATAACATGAGGGAAAATACTTTGAGGGAACAAGGGGGAAAGCGCTCTCCATTGAAGTTTGAGAGAGGGGCACATCCAGCTTCAAGGCTAGCGCCTTACCCTTGATGGTTAGTCATCAGTAGAGCCAATCTAAGGTAAAAGCCGTATCTTAGCTGTTTGGGAAAAATCAGCCGCAATTTTTCGACGTCAGGCCCATATCACCATACCCCCCTTATGGCTCTAGGTGCCAACCTTATTGTGCACCTATACTCGCCTTGCCACTGCATTGCTGCAAAAGCGTGCTATAGTGAGATCTTACGGCGCTCTGTGGCGCTCAGCTTTTTCGGCTTTTCTAGCTTTCCCTGTGATGTTGCCCAGCTTCCAAGAGACGCTCACTTGTTTCTGAGCAAGAGATAACTTATGAGCACCCCGCAGCAAAATAACGATTTAGCCTTAATGGCTGAGGTGTTTACCAAAATCCCTGCGGCCATCTTGATTATTGATGATCACGGCATCATCACCCACGCCAATGACAGCGCCCTCAAGCTTATGGGAAGTGGCCAACTTAGAGGACAGCACTGGGTCGAAGTGATCTCCCAAGTGTTTCGCCCGCGTAACGACGATGGCCACCAGATTTCTACCCGTGACGGCCGTCGCTTACAAGTGGCTACCATTCCTTTAGCTCACGGCCAATTGGTGCAGATGACCGATCTGACCGAGACGCGTCTGTTGCAAGAGAAATTGTCCCATATGGAGCGGCTCTCTTCTTTAGGACGCATGGCCGCGAGTTTAGCACACCAGATTCGTACCCCGCTGTCAGCGGCGCTGCTCTATGCCTCTAATCTTGCCAACGATGATCTCTCCCCTGAGATGCGCCAGCGCTTTCAGCACAAACTGATGAGCCGTTTAGAGGCCTTAGAAGCGCAAATTAGCGATATCCTCATGTTTGCTCGCTCCAATGAGCAAACAGTGAGTGAAATGGATGCCACTGAGCTTATTGCCCCTGTGGTCAATAACGTCACAGCTTTACTCGAGCGCAGTCAGGCACACCTGCTTACCGTTTACGACCCAGCGGTTAAGCTCCCCATCTTAGGTAACCCAGTCGCTTTAAATAGCGCCTTATGTAACCTCATTGCTAATGCTGTCGAGGCTGGGGCTAAGCAAATAGCCCTTAAAGTCGATAGGGAGGGGGAGCGCGTGGTCTTTAGCGTGGCTAATGACGGCCCTACCATCCCTGAGGAGCTGAAAACTAAGATCTTTGAGCCGTTCTTTACCTCGAAAAGCTCCGGTACCGGCTTAGGCTTAGCCGTGGTTTCGGCCGTGACTAAGGTGCATCAGGGCCTCTTGACGCTTACGGCGTGGCCTGAGCCTTTTACCACGGTCTTTACGATCTCGATTCCGCGCTATCAACCACAATCGACGGCAACCCCCGCACCGGTGAATGCAGCAGTGAACGCGGTGGTGCAAGCGCAAAATAAGCAATTGCTGGCCACGGCTGCCGGAGGTAACCTGAGCAACGTTAACAGCACCGGTGGGGCCACCGTCTCTGCAGCGCCCGCAGCGTTTACAGCGCCGAGCTTAGAGCCTGAGCCAGAGCCAGAGCCAGTGCCGAGCATGCCTGTGCCGCAAAGCATGCCAGTGTCGCAGAGCATGCCAGAGCCGACGGCGCAGCACGATCAAGAGCCAGAGCCGCCACAGGCAGCAGAAGTGGACAGCCCCAGCGCTGTACCAGCCCCAGCTGCTACGACGGCAGAGAGTAGTGGTGAGATTACGTACAACACAGGCACTAAGAAGGATGCGGTAAAATTAGGCCGCAGCACGCCTGACCCTGCCGCTAAGCTGAGCTTAGAGCCAGCTCCCCTCCCAAGTCAGGAGGTGGTACCGCAGAGCCTTAATGCGTACTTAGCGTCTTATCAGGATGGCGCCCCTGAGGAGAGTAAAGAGGCTACTACTCTAGCCACAGCCAGCGCTTCTCCTGACGCTTTAAGCGCAGCTGACACCAGCGCAACTTATGGAGACAGCGCAGCTGACACCAGCGCCGCTGCTGCCCTAAGTGCAGCTAATGCCATCAACTCCGCTGCCAGCGTGCCCGTCACTGCTAGTGCTAGTGCCCGCGCGCGCCCTGAGGCCTCAACTGAGGAGCTGACGCTCGAGCATTTTCTGGCAGCGACCCAAGAGCAGCGGGCACAAGCGGCAGCAGAAGCAGATGCTACAGCTGCAGCTGCCTCCGCCACCGCAGCTGTAGCAGCGCCGTCTGCACCGTACATGAGTGCGCCGCTAGCGTCTAACGCGCCGCAGACCACGGCCGATAGAGTGAGCGATCTTACTTTTGTGCCACAGTCCATGCGCAATTTGCCACTAACGGCAGAGCAGGTCTCTAAGCAAGAGGCGCTCTCAGCAAATCAAGCCACCTTGCAGGCTTTTGCGCATTATGCCCAGAGCCATCAGCATGGCAGCACTGCTGGAGGCGAGACTGCTGTCGCCTCTGAGGAGGAACAGGAGTTTTTAAGCAGCATGCGCTTAAGCCGTGATGCTCACATGGCGGAGGATTCCCGCATGGCGGGAGATGCCCGTATGGCGGGTGATACCCATATGATAGGCAAGCAGCAGGGCAGCTGCGCAAAGGACAAAGTAAGTCCACATCACCGCGCTGTGCGTAAGGCGCATGCAAAAAACCAGAGCCCGGCGCAAGCTTACGAGACCGTGCCCTCGGAGCAATTTGGCTTTAGAGAGGTCAATATCGAGATTAAACCGCCTAAAGCCTCAGCACGGGGCCGTGGCAAAGCGCATGGGCCCAGCGCTCATAAGGCAGAGTAGTGCCTGACAAGATCAAGATTACATGACGCCCACTTACAGAGGAAAAGCTTGGTGCTGCACTCATAAAGTGGCGTCTGCTGCCGTGTACAGGCCGTGTTCGTAAGCTGGCGCAGTGCTAGCACATAAGACACTCTGTACTGCTACTTTTGTAGCCCAGCGGCACAGCTCCATTGAATTTCGCGGTAACAGCCACCTTTGGTTTTAGCAGCCTTCTTCGGTGGTGGTGACAGTGAAAAGCAGCTTACCGTAGGTGTTACCAGCGCTAAGTGGGCTTTTTCTGCTCTGAAGCTGGCACTTTTGCTCTCGTCTGGTCTTGCCAGCGTGGAGACAGGAATTTTTTGTTGCGTGGGGACAAACTCTTGCAAAAGAAATCACGTAAACCAAATCCAAGCAAGATTCTGGTGGTTGATGATGACATGCAATTGCGCGAGGCCATTGTCGATACCTTAGCTTTAACCGGTTATACCTGCTATCAAGCTGGTAACGGCGCTCAAGCTCTGGCCTCTTTGCAACGGCGCTCAGTGGATATGGTTATCGCCGATATCCAAATGGAGGGTATGGACGGTCATACTCTGCTGCGCAGCATCCACGATAAGTACCCGCATATTCCTGTGCTCTTAATGACGGCTTACGCCAATATCGATGGTGCCGTCAAAGCCATGCGCGAGGGGGCCATTAATTACCTTCCTAAGCCTTTTTCCCCTGAGGTGCTCTTAGCCCAAGTGTCGCGCTATACACCACTAAGACGCATCTCCAAAGGTGAGCCTATTTGGGCTGATAAGAGCACCGGCGAACTCTTACAAATGGCCTTAAAGGTCGCGAAGACCGATGCCACAGTGATGATCACCGGCCCTTCAGGCTCTGGTAAGGAAGTGCTGTCCCGTTACGTGCACGAGAATTCTAGCCGTGCTGAGAAGCCCTTTGTGGCCATTAACTGCGCCGCTATTCCTGACACTATGCTGGAAGCGACTCTCTTTGGTTATGAAAAGGGTGCGTTCACCGGCGCCTTCCAAGCCTGCCCTGGTAAATTTGAGCAAGCTAATGGTGGTACGATCCTCCTCGATGAAATTACCGAGATGGATTTGGGCCTGCAAGCTAAGCTCTTACGTGTGTTACAAGAGCGTGAAGTGGAGCGCTTAGGTAGCCAAAAGACCATTCAGCTTGATGTGCGTGTCATCGCGACCTCGAACCGTGACTTAAAGCAGGCGGTGTATGAGCGCAAGTTCAGAGAGGACTTGTATTACCGCTTAAACGTCTTCCCATTACGCTGGCTGCCACTTAACAAGCGCAAAGGCGACATCCTGCCTTTAGCAAAATTTTTCTTACAACGCTACTCAGTGACCATTGGTCACACCATTCCCGAGCTGACTAAAGAGGCGCAGAATACCCTTTACAATTACGGTTGGCCAGGCAACGTGCGTGAGCTGGAGAATGTGATGCAGCGTGCCCTCATTCTCTGTAATGGCGATGCCATTCAGGTGGCTGATCTCGTGCTGGATGCCAATAGCGATAGCTTTAATCCGGTGGTCAATCAGTCGGCCTCGTATCATGACGATGAGCGTAAGCGCGTCAATCGCGCGCCGCTGCCACCTGGTGTCTTACCTGACGACGTACAGATGGGGCCTTACGGGCAGCAACAGCAGCCTCAGCAGCCCCAAGGCATGATGGCATATGGTGCAGGCGTGCCTGCAGGACAAGGCATGCAAGGCATGCAGCAGGGCTACCCACAAGCTACGGGCAATTCCTTTGTGCAGATGCCTCCAGCCCCACCGGCGCCCCCAACGCCGCCGGTGCCACCAGCCCCAACGTCCTCGGCTTATGTCTCGCACGTGACGCAGCTGCCGACGGCACCACAAGTGCCGACTGCGCCCCAGATGCCGGTGGCACCACAATCTCCTGCGGCTAACCAGACTACCGCAGCCGCAGCCACAGCCGCTGCGCATGCAGGAGCAACGGCAGTCGCCGCAAGCGCTCAGGGAACCGCTGCGACAGCTCCCGTAGCACCACAGCCACCACAGATGCCAGTGGGGGTAGCGGTGCCAACTCGCCCGCAGGTGCCACCACGGCCTCAGATGCCTGTGCGTCCTGCTGCTGTAGGAGCACATTATGGTAGTGCCCCTGTCTCGGGATCCCATGGCGTGACGCAAAGCCCAGTACAAGGAGTGGCACCGCACGCTGCGCCGCAGGGCCCAGCAGCGTCGGCATCTGCCTCTACCGCGACGCCTCTTGTTAGCCGTCGGCCACTGCCAACGCAAACGCCAGCGGGGGGCCGTCAAGCGCTACCGCCGGATGGTACAGAGGCTCAGGCTTACGCTCCGCTTGAGGATAACAAAGCCGAAGATAAGGCCAAGAACAGCACCGAGGTGACTTCTGAGATTGACCACTCGGTGGACATGTCGCATGTCTTAAGTGGCGGCGCGCCTAATATTGGTATGGTACCAACGCTGCCTGGTATGGGCGCGATGACTATGCCGGTAATGGGTGTCCCAGGGGTACCTGCGGGAACGACGTATATTCAGAGTGCACCCCAGCCACAAGCAAGTGCCAGCACCCATGAGCAGGCGGTAGCCAATATGGCAGCAGCTGCTGCTGCCATGGCGGCAGCGGCGGTGGGGGGGCAAAAACCACTGGTGACGCCACTGTCTCCTGGTGACTTTGCGCGCGTGATGAATGCGGCCAATGCGGCAGCGCTGTCAGTGGTAGGTACGCAGAGCAACAACCTGCTCAAGACGGATGATGACAATGCCTCTTTAAACTCCAAGCTCAAAAAGCATGAGTACAAGATGATTCTCGATGCGCTGATGGAGTTTGATGGCAGCCGTGTGAAGGTGGCCAACAAACTGGGAATCAGCCCTCGCACGCTGCGCTACAAGCTGGCAGCGATGAAGGAAGAGGGCATCATTATTCCTGACAAGTTTGGGCGCATTGTGGTCAACAGCACTAGTGAGGACGACAGCGACGACTAAGCGCTGCTGCTTCAGAAAAAGCAAAAGGGGCTCATATGAGCCCCTTTTGCATCTGTGGTCTTTTCTCAGTAGTTTGCACCGGTAGTAGGAGTACGTTTTTTCCTGTGCATAGATCTCGGTAAAGGTCTTACTTTAGAGGGAGAGCATTGTCCCCCTTGTTTCTTCAAAGTATTTTCCCTCTATGCTATTGGCTTAAAAACGGCCTTTTAGGTGGGTTTAAGCCCCTTGATGTAGAAACCTGATAGGGAGCGTCGAGCGTCGCTACCGCGACGTATCTTGAGGTTGGTTAATAGCAAGTAGCTTTGCTCACACAAGGGGAAAATGCCCTCCTTAGAGGTGCAGCGTGGTGGCGCCGCTTAAGTGGGATATTCCCACCTACATTGAAGAGAGCGCAGCAATAGCCCTTAACCGAGGGGAGTCGCCCTGTAAGCAAGAGCGCTACTGCTGATCGCTACTATCAGTGCTGTTCTGCTCTGGAAGCGGTGTAAAGCTAATGCTGACACCCAGCTCCGTACAGAGCTTTTGTACCGTAACAAAGCAAGGGTTGCCCTTAGCAGAAAAGGCCTTATTAAAGCCCTGACGGGTGATCCCCATATCACGGGATAAGTGGCTGATATTGCGTGTATGCGAGGCTATGCCTAAGGCCGCAAAGAGCGTTGCCGGATCGTCGGGGTTAACGGCATTATTGAGATAGGCTGCGATATCTGCGGGGGTTTTGAGCTTTTCTAAGATGGGAGCAAGCGGATTAGGGCGCGGGTAGATCTCGCTGTCGTCAGCGGGATCCAGATCGTAGTTATCCATGGGCACTCCGGAGGTGGCCGTATGGAGGCTCTGCTGCCAGATTCTATCTGGAAAGCCTCAAACTGAGTTGGTATGTCTAAAGGCGCTAAAGAGGTAGCTAGCCACAGATAACTGACAACTTAGCATGCGCCAATATTAGCAGAATGACGCATCAAGGAGCCCACAACAAAAGAGTTACAGCACACATGATCTGCAGGGCTGTTGGCGCCGCTGGGCGGGCGCTTTATCGGTCACTACGATTTAAGCTGCTGCGTTCTGACTGCAAAGAACATTACTACCGAGGGCTGCACCGCTCTGCGTCATTAGCGTGAGGGGTAACGCATACCGTGTCCGCTTTGTCCGTCCTGAGGTAGCTCATTAAGGCCTTTTGGCTGCTAATCTCTGGTAGTAGCCTTTGCCTCTGCCTCGATCTCTAGCCTTTGTCTTAGGCCGTTACCTCTAAGATAGGATGCTACCCTGAAGATGCTTACCCGCGAACCTAAGAGTAAGCAGCGCCACTCAGAGCGTCATAACCTCATCTCTAAGGGAGATTAAGATGCGCCAGCCTGCTTGTAAGCACTTAAGCTTAATTTGGCTCTACTCAAAATTTGTGGGTCGCTTAGGAGGTAATGGTACGGCTAATTGCTGATTAGCACTGGCCTTTAGCCCAACCACCTAAGACTGGGGCTTGAGCCTATACCCACAGATTCTGAGGAGAGCCCTTAATTTGCAGTACTCATCACCATGGCATGGACACACATCAAGGCCACCATAAAGCCAAAAGTAAAGATGGCTTAAGTTCGCTGGTATGCTCAAGATGACACCACTGAGGTTGCTATTACTCTCGAACCCACCACACGCACTTGCGCACCACCAGCATCAATCACGTGCAATCACATGCAATCACATGAATGCCCATCAGCATCACCAAGAGGCGCTAGCGCAGCGCCCAACCTAAAGATTCCCCGATGGGGCATTTAGGGTACGTCCACGTATGCCCACCCCCGCGCTTAAGCGCTGAGGCGGTATCCCTGTGATTGCTGCGGGCTTACTCCACACGCGGCTTGCTCTGAGTTACGGCAGTGTCGTCAGCGTCAGCAGTGTCAGCTACGGTGTCAGAGTCCGCTGCTGTCGCTTGCAGATAGCTGTGCTGCGCTTGCTCCTGCCGCGAGGCGTTCTCTGCCGCCCGAAACGATGCGGCCGTGAGGCTGGTCATCTGAATCGCTCCGCCATTTTTTGCCTGCTCCTGCTGCCACTCCTCCTGCTTTTTCTTATTTTGCTCCAGCATCTCCTGAAGCTTGTTCTTGTAGAAGGAAATAGTAAAGGTCGAACCTACACCCAGCTTGCTGCTTAAGCGAATCTTGCCATGGTGATAAAGCACCACTCTCTTGACGATGGATAAGCCTAAGCCCGTGCCCCCAGTTTGCCGTGAGTGCGACTTATCAACGCGATAGAAGCGCTCAAAGATGCGGAACTGATCCTCAGGGGCGATACCAATGCCGGTATCTTCCACCGCAATCACGTACTTATTGTTAGTCTCATGCAACGTAATGGTGATACGGCCGTTTTCCTTGTTATAGCGAATGGCGTTATCCACAAGGTTGTAGATCAGCTCGTAAATGTAGCGATTGACGGCTATAAAGTGCAGGTCAGGGCCGCGTACCGCTAAGCGCACTAAGCGTTCTAAGGCTTTTTCTTGCAGCGCCTCAAAGACCTCATCACAGATCTTCCGCACGGAGATCTCTTCCATGTTGGCAATCTGCCCCTCATCGAGGTGCGAGAGGAAGATGATATCTTCAATGAGGCTCTTTAAGCGGGTGCTTTGCTTGTGGATACGCGCTGCAAAGTGCTTGATATCATCACTCTGGACAAAACCACTGGCCATTAACTCCGAGTAGCCAATGATCGACTGCAATGGCGTCTTCAGCTCATGTGAGACGTTGGCCGTAAACTCTTGGCGTAATTGCTCGGTGCGTTTTTTCTCGGTGACATCCAAGATGATGAGCACATAGCCGACGCAGGTGCCATTGTCGTTAATCTTGCTAAAGCGCACTTCAAAGTCGCGGCCGTCACGCACAATGTTCATGCTCTGCTTTGGCTGGGTGGCAGAGTTGGCCATCATGTCGTGCATGTACTGCGAGTTGTCGATCGCAAGGTAGCTCTGGTTGAGGCAATTGTCCTTAGTGACAGCAAATATGCGGCGGGCCGTCTTGTTAATGGAGACAATGATGCCTTGGGCATTGAGAATCACAAGGCCATCGGACATGCTCTTTGTGATAGCTTGAAACTCGTTGTTTTTAAGCCGCAGCTCGTCAAGTTGCTCGTCAATTTTGCGCTGCTGGATGAAGATCCGCCACAAGAAAGGATGGAGCTCTTCATAGCTGTGCTCAAGGGGCTCAGTAATCGAGAGCATGTCATCGAGTTTAATTTCGTTTATCGGCTCAATGAGGGCGTTTGCAAGGCGCGTAGCGACGTAATAACACAGGGTACAGACACAGATAAAGACCACAACAAAGAAGAGGGTAAAGGTCTGCGTGTAGGCAAAGAGGGAGTTGCTGGTAAAGGACAGACGCAGGATGTTGCCGTTTTGCAGCTTAATGGCGTGGTAGTAGGTTTCTTTGTGTAGGGTATCGGAGTAGCGCAGGGTGTTACCTTCACCATCGGCGATGGCGGCGGTGATCTCCTCACGGCTGAGGTGGTTGTCCATATGGTCTTTGCTGGCCATATTGTCAAAGATCACGGTGCCGTCAGGGGAGATAAGGGTGATGCGATAGGCATCTGACTTTAGCTGCTGCAAAAAGTCATGGCCGTGGTATTCGAGGGCTGACTTGAGCATAAAGCTAAAGTTATTGAGGTGCTTGATTTCGTTTTGGGTTTTAAGGACTTGGTGGATAAAGATGGCTGACACGAGCATGATAAAGAACAAGCCCAGAGACAACCCAAGGAAGGTACGAAAGATCTTTTTGCGCACGATGCTTGTCCGATATGGGGAAGCGAGAGTAGAAAGGATAGAGCGTGGTGAATACTTATGAGGAGTTGCAGCGGGCGCCAAAGGCCTAAAGTGTGCGGGCACGACAGAGGTTAAGCCGTGCTGTAGTTGCTGCGCGGGCGTTTACTGGACGCACCTCGAGATAAAAGGGCCGCAGTCTGGGAGGTAGCACATTAGCAAAGATTGCTCAAATATGGCAGCACCACTACAACCACTACCACAACAATGAGCAGCAGTGAAATAATCGGTACACACTGCACAGGTGTCTACCAGACTCACCTCAATATAAAGTCGCTGCAGGTAGTGAGGCCGTACCTAGTCTCAAGATAGAGCCGTAATTTACGCCACTCCCGTCACTACAGGCACTTACGCCACTCCCACCCGTGCTTTGTTTTGTTTTTTGTTAGACCTCGAGCTTATAGCCTACACCGCGCACGGTCTTAATGAGGTTTGCACAGTCACCTAACTTAGCGCGCAGGGTGCGGATATGCACGTCTACGGTGCGGTTCTCGCCATCGTAATCGTGACCCCAGATGAGATCGAGGATTTGCTCACGGCTGTACACACGACCCTGATGCTTTAACAGCAGCAATAAGAGCTCGTACTCCTTGTACGTAAGCTCCACCACTTGCCCCTTGGCTTTAACCACGTGGCTGGTCTCATCAATCGAGAGATCACCAGCACTCAGCTGCTTTGGCTCTTCTTGCTTGTAGCGCCGTAACACCGCTTTAACACGTGCCACCATTTCCATCATGGAAAATGGCTTAGAAAGGTAGTCGTCAGCTCCTAAATCCAGCGCCTGAATCTTTTCGATCTCTGCATCACGGGCGGTGGCCATGATCACCGGTAAGTCACTGGTGCGCGCTTGGCGCTTGATCGTCTTTAAGAGCTCCACACCGTCGATATCAGGCAACATGACGTCCAGCATGATCAGAGAAGGGCGTTGGGTTTCCAGAGCCTGTAAGAAACTGTGCCCGTCAGCAAAGCCCTGAGCCTCAAAGCCCATGGAGTGCAGGGTATAAAGCACAATTTCGCGGATGCTGTTGTCGTCCTCGACGTAAAAAATCATAGAAGGTTTCTCGCACGATCCTCAGGAGCAGCAACGGTACTGCAACTTGGGACGCTTTGAAGTAACTGGCGACTTTATCTTTCAATGACAAACAGTAACTAATGGAGTTAATTATGGTCTGAAAAATCTGAACCAGAATTAGGAAGACAAGCGCCAGTTACACCGGTGATATTGTAAGGTATGTGAGAGCGGAGGTGAGGGGGGAGCAGAAAAAAAGATGGTGGCTTTTACGCTCAGAGAGCAGGTGGTGGGCTAAGCGACGGTGGGCACGGGTAGTACGGGTGACGTTGCTTTTGAGTAGAGGGGCAGGGCACAAACATGAGTGCAGAGGGCTTGGTAGAGTGTATAGTGCGTGGGCTAGGGAGCCCACGCGGCAGTAGGCTATGCAGTTGTTGCTCATACAGCCAGTGTCTGTTGAGGCAGGTGGGCTGTGCAAGCGGGGACATGTTTTGTTTGAGAGCCAACATATCAGCAACCACACGCGGTCTCTTATTCTAGGGGAATGGTATTAAGAGACAGTATGGTAAGTGTTAAATCCGTGTTAAGTGGGATGAGGGGCTCTGAGTTTTACCGCAAGAGAGGGCGCTGTTAAGCGCCGCTGTGGTTGCAGTAACAGCCTGTACTTAAGCGTAAAGGCAGTTATCACAGAGCGTGCTGCTTCGTAAGCTCTGGTGGTGAGCAACTGACATCTGGCAGTTGGCTCGCATTTATTTTTCCTGATAAATAAGCTGTTTCTGCTGTGCGATTCTAAACGATAGCCACCACTTTGCAGCTTGATATGGGGGCATCCCCAGCTTTAAGGCTATCGCCTTACCCTTGAGTGTTAGTCGTCAGTAGATCCACTCTCAGGTAAAAGACGTATCTTAGAGGTTTGAGAAAAATCGTCTCTCCTCAGAATCTGTGGGTATAGGCTCAAGCCCCAGTCTTAGGTGGTTGGGCTAAAGGCCAATGCTAATCAGCAATTAGCCGTACCATTACCTCCTAAGCAGACGTCGGGGAGTTAACCATGATTTTTGGTTACCTCCCTTAAGTCGGGCTTATGTATGTCTGATACCCACATCACAGGCTTACTCCTGACCAACGCCTTTTGCCTAGCGATGAACTTTGCGTAGC
>JAHLFE010000067.1 GCA_018884035.1 Candidatus Anaerobiospirillum pullicola | reverse complement strand
GTTTACAAGCCACTTAATCGCGCAGGAAGATGTTTCCAGACTGGAAACACCTAGACTCGACGGTTCATCCAATAATCCCTTATATAAGGGATTCATCATAGGCGCCAATTGTGTCTCTTTGAGCCGGTTTTCAGGCTAAAATGCCAATCGACCGGTCCAAAAGCCACTTTAAGTGGCGCTGATGCTGATATTTAAGCGTTTTTGCTTAACTTAACGCCTATGGATAAAAAGCTATTTTTACACAGGAGCAGAGGCAGCAGCTTCCGCAGTCTGTGCTGTCAGGGGCGGGCGCTGTCAATGTCATCTCTACGCGCCGGTGATAGCTGCAACTATAGTGTGTGAGCTGAGCTTAAGTTTCCTAAAGCTCACTCATGCAGTTGCTCCTCTGTACGAGCCTGCCTTCCTCGTAGCGATGCTTGTTTTTTGTGATCTGTTTTAGTGAATTTTCTGTAACAAAACAGTGCGTGAAACCAGTGTATTGCACCAATTTACAACACAGTCTGAGATGAGTTTGCATTAGTGCACTGCTTTTGAGCAAAAATGGAAAAAACAGGGGCAAAGGAGAGGAGTTAGGGGTACAGTGACAGCAGCTTAAGCGACAAAGCGGTGCTGAGGCCTTTGCTATAATTGCACAGCTTTGCGCGCCTGTGCTGGTATTGCCTGCTGTGGCAAAGCGTGTCTTGGTGTGCTTAAGGGCAAGCTTATCTTGTCTTGCAGCATCCTTTTTTCGGCCCCATAGTCTTGCCCGTGGCTACTTAGAGCGGCGCTTGTAAGTTGCCATTTTTTCCTGTGCGTGCTTAAGCAAGGAGATTGGGACAGACTTGGGATGTTTGGTTTCTACGATGAATCTTCACGAGTATCAATCAAAAGAGCTATTGCGTGCCTATGGCTTGCCTATAGCTGACTTTCGCGTCAGCACCAAGGCCTTAGGCATTGGTAAGTTTGCTTATGAATTAGCCCCAGGCCCTTTTGTCTGTAAGTGCCAAGTGCATGCTGGTGCACGTGGTAAGGCCGGTGGTGTAGCAGTGGTGCAAAGCCCAGCAGAGGCGGAAGCTTTTGCGGCAAAATGGCTCGGCTCGCGTTTAGTCACCAAACAAACCGGCCCTGAAGGCAAGCTGGTGTCGCGTATCCTCATTGAGCGCGCTACTGAAGCCGTGCGTGAGCTCTATGTTGGTGCCACTATCGATCGCACCAGCGCGAACCTCACCATTATGGCCTCTGAGGCCGGTGGCATGTCGATCGAGGAATTAGCCTCCAAAGATGCCTCTAAGATCCTCAAGGTCAACATCGATCTGCTCACGGGCCCCCAGCCATACCAAGGCCGTGCCCTTGCCTATAAGCTGGGCTTAAAGGGCAAGCAGGTGAACGAGTTTGCCAAGATCTTTATGGGTATCGCCCGTGCGTTCCTTGACAAGGATCTCTCCTTAGTCGAGATCAACCCTCTGGCTGTGACTACCGATGGCTCCTTACGCTGCTTAGACGCCAAGATCAACATCGACTCTTACGCTTTATACCGTCATCCAGAGCTGGTTGAGCTTGATGATCCATCTCAAGAGGATCCACGTATCGCCCGTGCGCAGGCTTCAAACTTCTCTTACGTGCCTTTAAATGGCACCATAGGCTGCCTCGTAAATGGTGCGGGACTGGCGATGGGAACCATGGACATCATTAAGGCCTGCGGTGGTGAGCCTGCAAACTTCCTTGATGTGGGTGGTACTGCTACCAAAGAGCGCGTGATGGAAGCCTTTAAGATCATCTTAGAGGATCAACACGTCAAGTGCATCCTAGTCAACATCTTTGGCGGTATCGTGCGCTGCGACTTAATTGCTGAGGGTATCTTAGGCGCTGTCCATGATGTGGGCGCAAAGGTGCCAGTGGTGGTACGTCTTGAGGGTAACCATGCAGAAGATGGTGCCCGCATTCTTCATGAGAGTGGGCTGGATATTACTGCGGCCCAAGGCTTACGTGAAGCCGGCTTATTAGCCGTGCAAAAGGCTGCATCTTAGTTTTCTGCATGGGCGTGGTTGTCACTGGAAAGTACTGTAAAGCACTGTACTGTGCTGTAGAGCACAGTAGAGCACATTAGAGCACAGTGATAGCCCTCCCACCCGATTTCTGTTTTGGTATGAGTATTCTCGTTAACAAAGATACCAAGATCATCTGCCAAGGTATCACCGGCTCGCAGGGTACGGTGCACTCGCAGCAGTGCTTGGATTATTACGACACGAAGTTAGTCGGTGGTGTGACCCCAGGCCGTGGTGGTAGCACCCACTTAGGTCTGCCAGTGTTTAATACCGTGCGCGAGGCCATGGACGTAACCCATGCCACGTGCTCCATGATCTTTGTGCCTCCTGCCTTTGCCGCAGACTCGATCTTTGAGGGCATTGATGCCGGTTTAGACCTGATTATCTGCATCACCGAAGGCATCCCTGTCTTAGACATGCTGCGCGTCAAGGCGCGTTTACGCCAGTCGCATACCACCTTAATTGGCCCTAACTGCCCTGGTGTAGTCACCCCAGGTGAGTGCAAGGTCGGTATTATGCCAGGTGCGATTCACTCGCGCGGTAAAGTCGGTATTGTCTCGCGCTCAGGTACCCTCACTTACGAGGCGGTAAAGCAGACTACTGATGCAGGCTTTGGTCAATCGACCTGCGTAGGCATTGGTGGTGATCCGGTGCAAGGTTCTAACTTTGTGGATATGCTCAAGCGCTTTGAAGATGATCCACAAACCGAGGCCGTGGTCTTAGTAGGTGAGATCGGCGGTACCTCGGAGCAGGAAGCTGCTGCTTGGATTAAAGAGCATATGACCAAGCCTGTGGTGTCCTATATTGCCGGTGCTTCTGCGCCAGCAGGGCAGCGTATGGGCCACGCTGGTGCCATTATCTCTGGTGGTCAGGGCACGGCTGCTGCTAAGCAGCAAGCGCTGCGTGATGCGGGGGTATTAGTGGTGCCAACCGCTGCTGATATAGCTGACGGCTTACGTGAGGCCACGGGCTGGAATTAGCCACCGCGCTTAGAGCCACGCACAGATGTTGTGCTTAAAGCTTCTGTGCAGGTGCGTGTGTGTAGCGCACATATTTTCCCAGACAGCACTGCTGCCAGATAATGGCCGGTGCTGTTTTTGTTTGTGGGCAGCAGTGATAGGGCGCAAATTAGGCAATCTCAAGCGCCTAACGGCGTTTTATCTGAGAATAGCACCGCAGCAAACACCTACTCTCAGGGTAAAACCCATGGTTGTAGGCAGTTGCCTTCTTTGGGATTTGCTTTTTGGGAGACTCTCGGCGCAATGAGGCACGACTTAAGATGCCGCTCAGATGCTCCTCAGGAGATAAGCCTATGATGTGGTGGGCATGCCGGAAAAGCCGCAAGCTTTCTGCCTTTTGTTGCTGGGGACTGCTTGGTTTTGTGCATGGTTTGTGCATCTATGTAAAGTTAAGACCCTAAGGGTGGGGCGGTATTGGCGGCGTCTTGACGCTGTTGTTTCTTCTGAGGCCGATAAAAGTAAGGAGCCTGCACTTGTTTTCTGATCTCCTCGCAAGCCACGGTCAATCGCATTCACCGCTGCAGGCTAAAGCAGAAGATGGCGTAACCGGTAGTGCAGCCTTAGCCGCCGTTCTCGGACGTGAGCAGAACGTACCAAGTGAGCCAAGTGAAGCCAAGCGGGCGATGCTTGGTATCAATAAGCTCAATTCTGAGCGCACGCGACCTCTGGAAAAGGATGCGGACAACCGCCATGAGGAGCGCACGGTCGACTCCTATTTTCTGCAAGATGGCGTGATGCATTACCAAGCGCAGCAACAGCGGCAAGCAGCTGTGCTCTCACAATTCAGTGCGCAAGCAGAAAAGATGGCGGCCGAGCAAGCGGCGGCGATTTCAGCAGAGATCGCTCATTTGTCTTATGAGGATCTGGCGCCGCTGGCAGGTGGTAGTGGCAAGCGTTACGTGACTGCGCTGCCAAAGCTTGGTACTGCCTCTGACGCAGAACAAGATTTCGCGGCGGCACAGACGTATACGCGCAGTACCTTAAAGCCAGATGCGAATCCAACGCAGGGCTACCATAAGCGCATTGTCACGGTGCTGGCTAATGGCATTTTTCGTCAGTGGTTGCAGCGGCGTACTTTACAGCTGCAGCATCAGGATCCGCTCTTAAGTGAAACCACTGAGAGTGTCTACTATCACACGGCCATGTTGCTCTTACAGGACATGGTCTTTGCCATGCGCGCTGATGGCAAGATTTCCTATGATGAGCAGATGTCGCTGGTAGACGTCTGTTTGGGCATCTTCCACGATAAGATCAAGAACATTCGTGGGGAGATTGATCGCATGCTGACCATTGATCTCGATCCGGAGTCACTGGTGCGGCAGGTGAAATTCCCTGAGGAGAATCTCGATTTGTATCTGCTGGCGGCGGTGATGTTAGATTGCGATCACTTCTTAGAGCAGGGGTATTTAGAGAATTTAGCGGCGTGTTTGGGCATTGATCCGAGCTTGCGTAAGCAGCTGACTGAGCGGGCGCACACGTTGGTGGTAAACGAGTATCGGGCCTTAGCAGCGACGGCTGAGGGCGTCTCATATTAAGGGAAGCAGAGTAGGGAGCAGGGCCAAAGGCTCTGCTCTAAGTTTTTCTGGCGCGTTCAGGCGCTGTCTTTTTACCCACAAGAAACGGCAGCAGCCTACTCCACTTCAAGTTGCTACAAATAGCGCTGCGCCTCTGGTCAGGCGCCTTTATCACCACGATCCTCTTGTGCACTACTCTTCTCTACGCTTCGCTTGTGCAGGCTGGCGTGGCTAATCACAAGAGCTGACGCCGCCATTATCTTCATAGCAGAGCAGAGCGATCTACAGCTACGTCCCCCGCTCAGAGTACGAGACGTCGCTGTTTAGCAACGTAGGTAACATCAAAAGCGCCTGAAGGCGCCTTATCTCGAGAGTAGCACGGCAGCAAACAGCTACTCTCAGGGTAAAACACCTGATTGTAGGCTGTTGCCTCCTATGGGAGTTGCTTTGTGAGATACTCTCTTCGTGGCTGTATATCCCTGCAAAAGCAAGCTCCCGCTCATGCGGCGCTACCATCACACAGTCTTGTCTCAGGTAGCGCTTTTTGCTCCCATCCCGCCAGCAGCAGCAGCAGCTCTTACTGTGTGCCACGCCCTCATTACCTTGATTAGCCCACCTGTTCCTTAGCAGTAACCTGTTGCTAACTTTTTTCGCTTGCACCCCTTGCCTGCTCTGCTAGTTGCTCTATAATAACCACAGTGACCTACAGCTAACTAAGTTCTCATGGCGCTGTCCTTTGCGTAAGAAGTGATTGCGAGCGCTTCTTTGACTGGCTTTGCTCTGTGATACCGGCAAAGCCCCACAGCAGTTAGACTAAATCCGCAGCGCAGTAGAGCGTAGCTGTTTTAGGCGAGCAGGTTTGGCAAAATGTTTTGTGGAGATTTAAACCTAATGAGCACAATCATTGATATTCACGCCCGCGAGATCATGGATAGCCGTGGTAACCCAACGGTAGAGTGTGATGTCACTTTAGACACCGGTGCCTTTGGTCGTGCCTCAGTGCCATCCGGCGCCTCCACTGGTGTGCGTGAAGCCATTGAGTTACGTGACGGTGATAAGAGCCGCTTTGATGGCAAGGGGGTGTTAAAGGCGGTACATAACGTCAACACCGAAATCCGTGACGCGCTCTTAGGTATGGATGCCCGCAACCAAGTGCTGATTGATCGTACCATGATCAAGCTTGACGGCACTGAGACCAAGGCGCGTTTAGGTGCTAACGCCATTTTAGCTGTGTCCATGGCCGTGGCTAAGGCTGCTGCCGATGATGCCGACCTGCCTCTGTTCCGCTACTTAGGTGGCTCGGGCAAGATGGACATGCCGGTGCCAATGATGAACATCATCAATGGCGGTGCCCACGCTAACAATAACCTCGATCTCCAAGAGTTCATGATCATCCCTGTCGGTGCTGATTCCTTAGCCTCGGCTGTGCGTATGGGCGCCCAAACTTTCCACGCCTTACGCAAGATCATCAACGCTAAGGGTATGACCACCGCTGTGGGTGATGAGGGTGGCTTTGCGCCATCGATCGATTCTCACGAAGAGGCGATCGAGCTCATTATGGAAGCCATTAAGGCAGCCAACTATGAGCCAGGCAAGGATATCTGTATCGGCTTAGACTGCGCTTCTTCTGAGTTTTATGATGCGGAGAAGAACGTCTACGCCTTAACCAAGCAGGGTAAGACCTACACTATCAACGAGTGGATCGATGTCTTAGAGTCGTGGGTAGACAAGTACCCATTAATCTCCATTGAGGACGGAGCAGCTGAGGGTGACTGGGACGGCTGGAAGAAGCTGACCGAGCGCTTAGGCAAGAAGTGCCAATTAGTCGGTGACGACCTCTTTGTAACCAACCCAGCCATCTTAAAAGAGGGTATCGAAAAGGGCGTGGCCAATGCCATTCTCATTAAGGTCAACCAAATTGGCACCTTGACGGAGACCTTTGAGGCCATCGAAATGGCTAAGCGTGCTGGCTACACCGCTATTGTGTCGCACCGCTCCGGTGAGACCGAGGACGCCACTATTGCTGATATTGCGGTGGGCACCAATGCCGGTCAGATCAAGACTGGTTCTATGTCTCGCTCCGACCGCTTAGCTAAGTACAATCAGCTGTTACGCATTGAGGAGCAGCTGGGTGATACTACCCGCTACGGTGGCAAGCACTCCTTCTACTCCATTCACCTGAAGTAGGCTCTCAGAGCATAGCGCAGTAGTGGCAGCTTGAGAGCGTTGCGGGGGTAACGTGCTGCGCGCTTTACTCGGAGCTGTCAGCCCCCTACAGCTGGCAGTAAGAGAGGCACGTATCCCTGTAATAGGCTGTTACTGCGCTTAAAAGGACTCGATTCCTCCAACCTCAAGCTGACGTCACTGTAGTCCGCATGTAAGCGGTGGCGTCAGCAAGGCAAAGCAAACAATCTCCTCACAGTTGCATGGTTTAGTAGTGGCGTGTATAGCAAACCACGCGCTGCTGCTGCTGCTACTTCTGACATTTCTTAGGGCGGTGTCTTTTGCTGGTGGTGAGCGCTGGCAGGGGGCAGCGCCCTATTTTTTTGCGCACGGCGTGGCAGCAAGCCTGAAGTGGCTGGGGGCAGCTGACTTACCGACCGTGAGGAGGTATAGCTTAATTTTTACAAAGCGCATAAATAAGGCGTTTCTTGGACACCTACTTAAAGGTAATATGGGCCAAAACAAGGGGCTTATGCCACAAAACTGAGGTAAAGTGCATTACTTTGCGCTCAAGCTTTACCGCGAGATAGTCTGATGCATGCCCATAAACCATGGGTTTATCAGCTTTACCAAAATTATCCCATACCTCCTCACGGTCGGGACTTAAAAGATGCCAGCTCTCAGCCATGCAGGCGTCACTTAGGAGGTTATCCTTCCCTTGCTGGTAAGCGTTAATGATGGCGCCAGCGGTAGTTGGTGCAGTCGTATCTTTGGAGATTATCGTGGAGATGGGAATGCAGAGGCGTTTTCTTTAGATCGAACTAAGATGCCATCAGCGCCGCCCTTTGCCTTTGCTGTCTGCAAAGCTGTCGTTAATGCCGCTGCCCTAAGCTCTGACAAAAGCGACACTACAGCGAGTTTTCCGCTGGATGCACCCCCAAGATTCCCACTGTAAAGGCACAGCTCTACGCAGACCTGAAAAAACGCTCCCTTTTGGCGCAAAAACGTCCCAAAAGCATGCGCAAAGATTTTTCTCTGCTCTTATCCCCGTTGCCTTGTCTTCTAAGCCTTGCTTGATGTCAGCGGTACCTTTGGCGCTAAAAGACGATAAATAAGCCGCAGCAGCCACCCCCGCCTCTAACTGCCGTGATAGCCACATCTCTGCTACCGTTGCCTAATAATGGTGCATTGCCTTACCAGCGCTCTCACCACCATCAGATACGCATGCTATGATAGCTCCAAGGCTTTGGATTAGTCCCAAAGCACGCCTAGGAGAACTTAGGGTTATGGAACTTTTCGGGAAGAACTTGCACATCAATGGCAGTTTCAATTACTGCTGGCGATGGCCTCACAGCTGGTGGCGCTAGTCGCTTTTTAGCTGAGCCGGAGGTGTTTGCCCCTTGCGGCTAAGCAGGATTTTTCCTGCAGAGTGTGGCAGTTTTTCCGAGGGATGTAAGCCCTAAGTGTGGTGAAAACAGTAAGTCTGATAAGCTTAGCGTTAGCAATAGACAGCTAAGAGAGACCCGCTTCTTCACCAGCGTTGCTGCAGCAAGCAACGTCAACCTAGATGAGACCACGTGCCTTGTGCCTGTGGTGTAGCAGCGTCAGTATAAGTTAGCTATTGCACCCCTAACAGGCAGGCACACGTAAGCAGCATTGCTTTTTTCTGCTGAAGCCGCGCTACCTCTTATGGTGGTGCCTGTACTGAGCGAAAGCATCTTGAGTCAGCAAGACTTAGAGCGCAGATAAAAGCCTCAGGGCTTGGCCGCAGTTGCTTACCCTAAGTGGTCTTAAGTGCGTCGCGGTATCCGCGTCTGTGATGCCTGCTTACCTTATACGGTTGCACCTTCCTTACCCATCCCCGCCTGATTTCCTGCCTTACTGCTTTCCTAAGTTTTGTGCCTCTTGTGATTTAGTGCTGTTTTACTCGCTCACGCCCAGCGTAGCTTAGTGTTTTGTTGCTTGGCTGTAGCGTGTGGAGATCAAGCCACGCTGCATAGTTTTATAGCTCGTGGATCAGCACCAATATCACCGCCGCTTAAGAGCTGCCGTTATCATCACGTGACCAGAAGTAAAGATGAGAGTAGCTACCCCCCTTACTGCTGCAGAATAAGGGCAGCGTAAGGCCCAAGGTAAGAGGCGCTTGTTTGGTCTAAGGAACCGCTTTTATGCCAGTGTTACCGCTTTTAGATGAGGTCAAAAAGTTCGCGGCCTCCGGTGCCTATGATGTGGTGCCTGTAAGCTGCGAAATCTTGTCTGATATCTGCACGCCTATCACCGCGCTGCAGATCTTTAAGGGGCAATCTGATCATTGCTTCTTACTTGAGTCCGTAGCGGAAAACGAAAAGTGGGGCCGTTACACCTTCTTAGGCTTTGCGCCTACCTTAGAAATCACCTGCTGTGGTGGTGAAATGACCGTAGGTGAGGAGAAATTTAAGAGTATGGATCCAGATGCCACCTTGCGTGACATCTTAGCCCACCACCGCAGCCCACGCCTTAGCTATCTGCCAAGCTTTACCGGCGGCTTAGTCGGCTACTTTGCCTATGATTACTTAGGCTACTCCGAGCCTGCCGTGCGCATTCCTGTCGATGATCAGGAGCACTTCAAAGACATCGACCTCATGCTCTTTGATAAGGTCATCGCCTTTGATAACTTTAAGCAGAAAATCATCTTAATCGTCAACATCAAGCTCACTACTGATGATCAGCTCTTAGCACAGCGCTATCACGAGGCCCAAGAGGAACTTAAGCGCTTAGCTCATCTGTTGCGCCACGGCACTCCGCTTCAGGAGGAAAAGGGCAAGATCCTCTCGCCTATCACCCCTCTCTTTAACAAGGAGCAATACTGCGCCATGGTGGAAAAGGCGCAGCACTACATCCATGAGGGTGATATCTTCCAAATTGTGCTCTCCAATCGTTTAAGCGCAGACTTCTCCGGTAGCCTCTTCGATACATACCGCATCCTGCGTACCCTCAACCCATCGCCATACATGTTCTACTTTGGCGGCACCGACGTCGAAGTCGCGGGCGCTTCTCCTGAGACTTTAGTGAAGTTAGAAAACGGCGTGCTGCATACCTTCCCGCTGGCTGGTACCCGTCCACGTGGCAAGACAGAAGAAGATGATAAGGCCTTAGAAGAGGACTTACTCCACGACGAAAAAGAGCTGGCTGAGCACAACATGCTGGTGGACTTAGGCCGCAACGACTTAGGCAAAGTCAGTAAGTTTGGCTCTGTGGCTGTAGAGAAATTCCACTGCATCGAGCGTTATTCCCATGTGATGCACATCGGCTCGACCGTGCGTGGTGAGATTCGTGACGATTGTGATGCCTTAGATGCAATCAGCGCTGTGCTGCCAGCAGGCACGCTTTCAGGAGCCCCTAAGATTCGTGCGTGCCAATTAATTGCCGAGCTAGAGAATAACAAGCGCGGTATTTACGGTGGTGCCATCGGCTACATCGATTTTACGGGCAATATGGACACCTGCATCGCCATTCGTATCGCCTACAAGAAAAACGGTAAGGTCTTCGTGCGTTCAGGTGCTGGTATCGTTGCTGACTCGGTGCCTGCTACCGAGTTCCAAGAGTGTATCAACAAGGCCCAAGCGGTAGTTAGTGCCTTACAAGAGGCTTCGGCCCAAGAGGAGCTCTAAGATGATTCTGCTGATTGATAACTACGATAGCTTCTCTTACAACCTCTATCAGCTCATTGGCACCATTAACCCTGACATCAAGGTGATCCGTAATGATGAGCTGACGGTAGCACAAATCGCGGCCTTAGCTCCATCGCACATTGTGCTTTCCCCAGGACCTGGGCGTCCAGAGAATGCGGGTGTCATTATGGAAGTGGCTACTACCTTAGGCCCAAAGATCCCAACCTTAGGCGTGTGCTTAGGCCATCAGGCTATTTGCGCCGCTTATGGCGCTACGGTGTCTTACGCCCAGCGCTTGATGCATGGTAAGCAGTCTGAGGTCTTACTCAATACCCAGTGCCCACTGTTTCAGGGCTTGCCAGAGAAGACGCCAGTAGCGCGCTACCACTCGCTGTCAGTGGTGGAAAACACGCTGCCAGAGAGCTTACAGGTGGTATCGCGCACTACCGACGATCAAGAGGTTATGGCTATAGCCCATCGTAATTTCCCGCTGTTTGGCGTGCAATTCCATCCTGAGTCAGTGATGACCCCACGCGGCCTTGAGATGCTGCGTAACTTCTTAGAGTTAGGGGCGCACTAAAGAAGAGCTAAGCTCTACCATCTTTAGGTTTAGTTTTAGGGTAGAGCTTATGATCAGGGTAAGTACCGAGCTACCGCACATAACAGCACCTTAGGTTAGCAAGTCCGTAATTTAGTACCACACCACACCGCGCCAGACCACGCCACTAGTTTCTTCGGAGGAGTTTATGATTAAAGAGGCGATTGTTAAGCTCGTCAACAAGCACGATTTGTCTTATGACGAGGCCTACACGGTCATGAATGAGATCATGTCCGGTGCCACCAGCGCCACGCAAAATGCTGCCTTCTTAGCAGCCATGTCCACCAAGAGCGCCCGCGCTGAAACCATTGATGAGATCTCCGGTTGCGCTGCCGCCATGCGTGAGCACGCTATCCCTGTGGATACCCCATGGGATGTCTTTGAGATCGTAGGTACTGGTGGTGATAACGCGCAGAGCTTTAACATCTCCTCGACTTCGGCTTTAGTTGCGGCTGCCGGTGGTATGAAGGTGGCCAAGCATGGTAACCGTGCGGCCTCGTCCAAGTGTGGTGCTGCTGACTGCTTAGAGGCTTTAGGCGTCAATATCGAAGAGGATCCCGACCTTTGCCGCAAGCTCTTAGACGAAGTGGGCATGTGCTTCTTCTTTGCCCAGAAGTACCACACCTCGATGAAGTATGTGGGCCCCATCCGTAAGGAGCTGGGATTCCGTACCGTCTTTAACATCTTAGGCCCTCTTACCAACCCAGGTAAGCCTACCATTCAGCTCTTAGGTGTGTATGGTGACTACCTAGTGGAGCCGCTCGTCAAGGTCTTAATGAAGTTAGGCGTAAAGCGCGGTATGGCCGTGTACGGCATGGATAAGCTCGATGAGATCTCCTTAAGTGCGGAGACCTTAGTGTGCGAGTTTAAGGACGGCTGGTATAAGACCTACACTATTGCCCCTGAGGACTTTGGCATGCAGCGTTGCGCTAAAAAGGATCTCGTGGGTGGCACGCCAGCGGAGAATGCAGCGATTACGCGTGGCATCTTGTCTGGTGAGCTTAAGGATCACAAGCGCAATGCTGTGCTCTTAAATGCTGGTGCCTCGCTCTATCTGGGGGATAAGGCCCCATCCATGGCCGATGGTGTCAAGCTGGCGGCGGAGCTTATTGACTCGGGTAAGGCTCTTGAGACCTTAGAGCGCTTTATTAAGATCTCGCAGGGCAAGTAAGAGCTAAGCAGGGTTTAGCGTCGACGTCTGTGCATTGCAGTGCTGTGCTGTACGGTGCTGTGTGGTGTAAGGCCGCAGCTTGTTTAAGGATTACCCTAAAGTACTACCTTAAAAATGAGTGATCCCATAGGTGACGGATTCATGGGGAAGGTCTAGCAATAGCCTACACTTCGAGATAAATGGTTGCAGCTTAGCCTGAGCCTATCTTCAGCTGGGGCAGCATGCTTACCCTAAATGACGTCATCTATTACCCTCAGTGGTACCAACTCAAAGCAGAGATTGTGCTTTTGGGGCCAATTACACTGCAAGCTCGCATGCTCCAGCGCCATTGCCTATCAGCACGCCTTGCACGGCATTAGAGGTAAGAGGAAACAAACACGTGGCCACCATTTTAGATGAGTTAGCCGAATACGCCCGTGAGCGCGTAGCAATTGCCAAAAAGCGCGTTCCCCTCGCGGAAATCAAACAAACAGCAATGGCTTTAGCCGCTGCGCAAGAGCAAGCTCAGTCCGAGCGCTCATGGAATGAGCATGGGGACTTGCCTTTTGCTGCCGCTTTACGTCGTCCTAGTGTCTCTTTTATTTGCGAGTGCAAAAAGGCCTCGCCGTCCAAGGGCTTAATTGCACCTGATTTTCCTTACCTCAAGATTGCGCAGGAGTACGAGGCCGCCGGTGCCGATGCTATCTCGGTGCTTACCGAACCAAAGTGGTTCTTAGGCTCTGACCAGTATTTGGAGCTCATTGCTTCTACGGTAAGGATCCCTTGTCTGCGTAAGGACTTTACCGTGGATGAGTACCAGATTTACGAGGCCAAGTGCTTAGGTGCTAGCGCAGTGCTTCTCATCTGCTCGCTTTTGCACACTGAGGACATTAAGTACTATCTGCAAGTGTGTGAGAGATTGCATTTAGATGCTTTAGTCGAAGCACATGATGAAGATGAAATTGCGCAAGCTCTAGAAGCAGGGGCTAAAATCATTGGCGTGAACAATCGCAACTTAAAAGACTTCTCGGTCAATACTGAGAATAGCCGCAAGCTGCGGGCGCTGGTGCCAGCATCCTGCCTCTTTGTCGCCGAGAGTGGCGTCTCTACGGCGGAGGATGTCGCGGCCTTAAAGAGCATTGGCGTGGATGCGGTGCTGGTAGGTGAGAGTCTCATGCGCGCCTCTGATAAAAAGGCTAAGCTTGCTGAACTTAAGAGCTTGCTCTAAAGCCTATACAGCCAACGCCTGTGCTTACGCCAGCCTAAGCATGCAAGCAGCAAGCATGCATGTAAGCATGCGCTTAGCAGGGCATGCTGGCCCGCTATTGCTAAAAGTTGCCTTACCTCTACTGGAGGCCCGCTTCAACTGCTGTTGAGAGCCATGGATAGGGCCATAAGGAAGATGGTTTATGGAAATTTACAGCGCCATTGAAAAGCGCGAAGAGGATTATTGGCGGCAGCAAAAAGCTGCTGCCGCTAAGCAGCATTACAAGGCCCGCATTAAGTTGTGTGGCTTAAGCCGTGAGCAGGACATTACCACAGCTAACGAGCTGGCAGTGGATTACATTGGTTTTGTCTTTGCCCCACGCAGCAAGCGCTATGTCAGCCATGAGCAAGCGGCTACGCTGAAAAAGCTGCTTGCTCCGAGCATTCAAGCGGTGGGCGTCTTTGTGGATGCTGCGCCAGAGGAGATTGTCTCCTTATGGCGCCTAGGCATCATCGATGTCGTCCAGCTGCATGGTCATGAGGATGAGGACTATATCGGGCACCTGCGGGCGCACTTAGCCTCTGTGGCCTGTGAGCGTTTTCCTGACATCCTCGCGACCTCCATGCCGCCATGCCCACCAATCTTTAAGGCCTTTAGTGTGAAGAGCAGTGCTGATATCACCGCCGCTGAGGCTTCCAGTGCTGACTACTTGCTCTTAGACGAAGGCGCTGGTGGTACCGGTAAGTGCTGCGATTGGGAACTCTGTGCTACTTGCAAGCGGCCGTATTTCCTCGCTGGTGGCTTGACCCCAGACAATGTGACTGCTGCACTTTCTCTGCTGCATCCTTTTGCTGTGGATGTGAGCTCAGGTATTGAGAGCGACGGCAGCAAAGATTTAGACAAGATGCGAGCTTTTGTGACCGGCGTGCGCAGCGCCTCGTAGCAACAAAGCTCCCAAGGACAAGCTGCTGCGCTCAATTAATTGCCTGTATGGGCGGGATGGCGTGGGAACTTGTCCTCTAGCTGTTCCCTGAAGATGAGACTTTACGGTTGCGTGTGCCAAAACTTTTAGGCACTACAGCGGCCATTACCTCGGGTACCTCGGGGAGCAGCGCTCAAGGAAGTGATCATGACAAACAAGAACGGACGTTTTGGTATTCATGGGGGTCAGTACATTCCTGAAACCCTGATGAATGCGGTGCTTGAGCTGGAAGAAGCTTACAACCACTACAAAGATGACCTCGAGTTTAACCGCGAGTTACAAGCCCTCTTTAACGACTACGTTGGCCGTCCATCGCGTTTATACTTGGCTAAGCGTATGACGGAAGACTTAGGTGGCCCTAAGATCTACTTAAAGCGTGAGGACTTAAACCACACCGGTGCCCACAAGATTAATAACGCCTTAGGTCAGGCCTTGTTGGCAAAGAAAATGGGCAAGACGCGCTTAATCGCGGAAACTGGTGCCGGTCAGCACGGTGTGGCTACGGCGACGGCGGCGGCGCTGTTAGGCATGGAGTGCGTGGTATACATGGGTGAAGAAGACACCCAACGCCAAGCGCTCAATGTCTATCGCATGCGCCTCTTAGGTGCGGAAGTGCGTCCTGTAACCACGGGCACGGCTACCTTAAAAGACGCGGTTTCTGAGACCTTCCGTGAGTGGACAGCGCGCATGAGCGACACCCACTACTGCTTAGGCTCGGTCATGGGCCCACATCCGTTCCCAACCATTGTGCGTGATTTCCAAGCGGTGATCTCTAAAGAGATCAAGAGCGAGGTGTTAGAGCGCGAGGGCCGCTTACCTGATATGGTCGTGGCGTGCGTGGGTGGTGGCTCTAATGCCATTGGCTCGTTCTATCACTTCATTGAGCATCCTGAGGTGGCCTTAGTTGGCTGTGAGGCAGCTGGTCGTGGTATTGATACCTTCGAGACAGCAGCTACGATTAGCACAGGTAAGTTAGGCATCTTCCACGGCATGAAGTCCTACTTTTGCCAAAACGAGTATGGCCAGATTGCACCGGTGTACTCGATCTCTGCGGGCCTTGATTATCCAGGCATTGGCCCTGAGCACGCGCACTTACACGATATTGGTCGTGCCCAATACGTCCCAATCACTGATGAGGAAGCCGTACAGGCTTTTGAGTACTTAGCTCGTACTGAGGGTATTATCCCTGCCATTGAATCGGCGCATGCGGTGGCTCATGTGCGCAAGGTGGCGCCAGAGATGGGCAAGGATAAGGTTGTGGTGATCACGCTCTCGGGGCGTGGTGATAAGGATTGCGCGGCTATTGCTCGTTACAGAGGAGAGAACATCAGTGAGTAAGGTGACTGCGGCCTTTGCAAACGGCAAAGCCTTTATTCCTTTTATTACCTGCGGTGACCCTGATTTAGAGACGTCGCTTGAGGCCATTCGTGCCATGATTGCCAATGGTGCGGACTTAATTGAGTTGGGCATTCCTTTCTCTGATCCCACAGCAGAGGGCCCAGTGATTCAAGAGGCGAATCTGCGGGCCTTAAAGTCGGGCGTGACCACGGATCAGGTCTTTGCCTTAGTGGAGCGTATCCGTAAGGAGAGCGACATTCCTTTGGTTTTTATGACCTACGCCAATGTGGTTTTCTCTTACGGCATTGAGCGCTTTATGGAGCGCTGCGAGCAGGTCGGGATTAACGGTATCATCCTGCCCGATGTGCCTTTTGAGGAGAAGGGCGAGTTTGAGCCTACTTGCTTAAAGCACAATGTCGAGCTGCTCTCGATGATTGCGCCTACTTCTGAGCAGCGTATTGCCAGCATCGCTAAGGAAGCTAAGGGCTTTATTTACGTGGTGTCGAGCTTGGGCGTAACTGGTGTACGTAGTGAGATTAAGACAGATCTGGCCTCGATTCTGAGCGTGATTCGTCAGTACTCGCAGCAGCCATGTGCTATTGGCTTTGGCATTTCTACCCCAGAGCAGGCAAAGAAGATGGCATCTATCTCGGATGGTGCTATTGTGGGCTCGGCCATTATTAAGATCATGGCGCAGTATGGCAAGGATGCTCCACAGTACGTAGGCGAGTACGTCAAGTCCATGAAGGAAGCCATTCGCTAACAAGCAGGCTGCTAACAAGCTGGGTTAAGTGGGGCTGGCTGGCAGGGGGCGGTATGCTCCTTAGTATTGCCTCCAAGGCTTAGCCCCCAAACGGCTGAGTGCAAGCAATTGTGGGGGGCCGTGTGGTGGTGGAAGTAGGGGACTGATTTTGAACTTTGCCTAAAGAGCTCTACTACCCGCAGCGTACTGCGCAAATAGTTGCACGTTGATGGTAGCCTTAGGTCATTATGCTCAAGTGAAAAGAGCTGATGGGGCTTTGCAAGCATACCCGCGAACCTAAGAGCTGACAGCTCAACTCAGAGCGTAAGCAACTCATACCTAAGGGTGATGAAGATGCGCCAAACCAGCTTGTAATCGCTATAGCTTCCACTTACAGCACTCGTCCCTAAAGGACATGGACGCACACCAAGAGCGACATAAAGCCATGGTGGTGTTAGGTTCGTGGGAATGCTTTGCAAGGGCTGTGGCGTGCTACTTGGAGTGCCCTAGTTGGTGCGTTACAGTGCTATTTTTAGTGTGAACAAAGCTCCCATGTTGCTGCTTTTGCTTTAGCTGCTGCTTTAACTGCAGCAGCCTCCCAAAGAGAGGGAGGCACTTTACGTCATTCTATGGCTATACATAAGATACGGCTTTGGCTTTGCTGGTGAGCAAATGCGGAGCTCTGGCTGCGTGTATGGTTATGGTGGTGTAAACTGAGGATTACCATTAAGCGCTCGCTCGCTTGCCAGCTTGCTGGCTGCGCTTAGTTATGCCGCGCGGGGAAATGCACATAAAGTGCTGGAGGAGAACCCAACCTGTGCGTATCCTGTGCGCTTTGAGAGATCACGCCAAGTGTGATCGCATTGTCTGTTGGAGAGAGAGAGAGAGAGAGAAAAGCTCATTAAGCTGAAGTTACTATTGGCCGGTGTGGTGGCCTTAGCTGTTGGTGCCAGCTCGGCGGTGTATGCCTAGACCGTGCACGTCTTGGTGCTAGCCGGTCAGTCCAATATGGTGGGCCGTGATGCCACGCCATTTGCCTACGACGAGAACCCAAATATCCTGAACTTTACCAATGGCCGTGCGGGCTCACCACTCAACCAAATTGAGATTGCCACTGATCCCCTGCGCCATGATAAGGACGGTGTAACTTACGGCACTAATGCAGGACGACCATTTGCGGAGACGCTGCTGCCTACCTTACCCGAGGGCGATAAGATCCTGCTGGTGAACCGTGCGTGGGGCGGCACTGATATCTCTGAATGGCGTAAGGGCCATGGCCCAAAGGGCTACAGTCCTGATTCTGGCTATAACCTGCCTGTTAACCCCTACATGACCACCATCAACGATACTAAGGCCGCGCTTGAGGCTGTCAAGGCTGCCGGTAAGGATGTCAGCCTCGATGGCATTTTGTGGATCCAAGGCGAGTCTGATGTCGACCATCTTACCTGCCCGACAATGTATGCGGCCGCAGTGGTGGACGTGCTGACCAATATGCGTCAGGACTTAGGCGATCCTGACCTGAAGATCGTGATTGGTGCGTTCTACCAAAACTATGGTGGCGAAGCCGGTCAGCTTATCTTAGCGACCTTACCAAAGATCGCGCAAAAGCTGGGTGCGGGCTTAGCCTCGTCAGTAGGTGCTGAGGTTTTAGCTGATGGTGTGCATATGACCACGCAGTCGCATCAGCGCTTAGGTGAGCGCATGGCGCAAGAGTACCTCAAGCTCAAGTAAGCTCGATAGAGGCACTTTTGCCTGTAAGCGGTGGCAGAGCCAGTGCCAGAGCCCGTATGGACTCTGGCGCTGTCGCTGTGCATCTCTCATCTCTCATCTCTCATCTCACACCTTTATCCGCCTTGACCTGTCTTTTCTCCCCTTTCCCCGCCTGATTCTGCTTTCATGCTGCCTTGCTTCTTGGCTTTGTAAACTACAGCTGTCATGAGCTCTGTTTGCTTCTCGCAACGTCCCTAAACAGTGCACCACCAAATCCGCTCTCAAAAATCGGGTTTTGTGATACGGCACACTCTCTTTACGCTTTATCCCTCTAGCATTGCCAATTCTTGTGGTTATAATATTGGTGGTTTCTGGAGTGACGCGGCCCTTAGCTCACAGCCATCAGGTGCCCTCGCAAGCATTTGAGCGCTAAGCCACCGTATCCAAACTAGAAATCCGTTTTTAGGATAGTCAATTAGGTATCACAGATGATCTATTCACACGAAGTAGAGCAAATGTGCACCGTTAAGAAGGGTGCATACCATGGTCCTGCTCCAATCCCTGAGGAGGGCAAGTGGGTTCAGGCTAAAGAGATCAAGGATATCAGCGGCTTAACTCACGGTGTGGGCTGGTGCGCTCCTCAACAAGGCGCTTGCAAGCTGACCTTAAACGTTAAGGACGGCATCATCGAGGAAGCCTTAGTTGAGACCTTAGGCTGCACCGGTATGACTCACTCCGCTGCTATGGCTTCGGAGATTCTGCCAGGCAAGACCCTCTTAGAGGCTTTAAACACTGACCTCGTGTGTGATGCCATCAACACCGCTATGCGCGAGCTGTTCTTACAGATCGTCTATGGCCGTTCTCAGACCGCTTTCTCCGAGGGTGGCTTACCAATCGGTGCTTCCTTAGAGGACTTAGGCAAGAACCTGCGTAGCCAAGTTGGCACCATGTTTGGTACCAAGGCTAAGGGTGCTCGTTACCTCGAGATGACCGAGGGCTATGTGACTCGTTTAGCTTTAAATGAGGACAACGAGATCATTGGCTACGAGTTCGTTAACTTAGGTAAGTTAATCGACACCTTAAAGAAGAACCCAGAGCTCAAGGGCTCCGAGGCTATCGCTAAGGTGAAAGGTCACTATGGCCAGTTCGATGACGCTGCCAAGTACATTGACCCAAGAGCTGAGTAAAGAGGCGGACTGAAAGATGGCTTTATTTGAAAGTTACGAGCGTCGTATTGCCCAAGTAAACGCGGCTTTACAAGAGCACGGCATTGCCTCTTTAGAAGAGGCTCGTAAGCTGTGCCAGGATCACGGCTTTGATCCATATGAGATGGTGAAGGCTATTCAGCCAATCGCCTTCGAAAACGCCAGCTGGGCTTATGTCGTCGGTGCTGCTATTGCTTTAAAGAAGCAAGTTAAGACCGCCGCTGATGCTGCTGATGCAATTGGCCTTGGCCTGCAGGCTTTCTGCATTCCAGGCTCCGTTGCTGATGACCGTAAGGTCGGTATCGGTCACGGTGGCTTAGGTGCCATGTTATTACGTGACGAGACCAAGTGCTTCGCCTTCTTAGCTGGCCACGAGTCCTTCGCTGCCGCTGAGGGTGCTATTGGTATCGTGCGTAACGCTAACAAGGCTCGTAAGGTGCCATTACGCGTGATCTTAAATGGTTTAGGCAAGGACGCTGCCCAAATCATTTCGCGTATCAATGGCTTCACCTACGTGCAGACCCAGTTTGACTATGGCACTGGCAAGTTAAACATCGTCCGCGAGATCCCATACTCCAAGGGCGAGCGTGCTGCTGTGCGTTGCTATGGTGCTGATGATGTTCGTGAGGGCGTGGCCATTATGCACCACGAGGGTGTTGACGTTTCCATTACTGGTAACTCCACCAACCCAACCCGCTTCCAGCACCCAGTTGCTGGCACCTACAAGAAAGAGTGCGTTGCTTTAGGCAAGAAGTACTTCTCCGTGGCTTCCGGTGGTGGCACGGGCCGTACCTTACACCCAGACAATATGGCTGCTGGTCCTGCTTCTTATGGTATGACTGACACCATGGGTCGTATGCACTCTGACGCTCAATTTGCTGGTTCCTCTTCTGTGCCAGCTCACGTTGAGATGATGGGCTTCTTAGGCATGGGCAACAACCCAATGGTGGGTGCCACCGTGGCTGTCGCTGTGGCCGTTGACCAGGCTTTAAACAAGAAATAGTCGATACCTAAGACGATCCTCTAGCTGCTCCGCTTAGGAGTAGCACTGAATGGGCCCTATTACGGGCCCATTTTTGTTTGACCTCAGTTCAATGCCGTTAGTTGTGCCTGCTCTGCTGGTGTCTAAAGCGCGGGAGAGCAAAGACGAGATAGCCCGTAGCAGTAGAGCCATTACCTCAGAGTAACGCAAGGATTAAAGGCATGACGGTGTAAGAAAGTGGGGTGGAGCGCAGCAGAGAGGAGTTGGCTCATCGTGTGAGCAGGTGGGCACAAAAGCATTGGGCACAGCTTCAGAGAAAAGCTTACAGAGATGCCAAAAGACTCAGCCCAACGGGCCAGAAAAGCAGAAAAATAAGGGGGAAAAGAGACGTGACGCACGGTCACTTCAGTCGAGAGAACTCTCAACTAGAAAGGAATTCTTAGGCTGATGACCCCAGAAATGCCGCTGCTAAGTTCAGCTCCTTGAACCAAAAAGGTACAAGGGGGAACCCTGTGAATCTCAAAGGCTTCTTAGGGACTGGGCTAGGCGAGCTAGTCAGTATAAGCGTGCTCAGAAGAGGCTCAAGAAGAGCTCCCTAAAACAGTTTAATGTGGCTCAGGGCAACAATAACTGGCGAACACCCCAGAAGCCATCAGCTGGTTTTATATTAGCATGTCAGACAATTAAAACAAGGCTTTTCTGCTGAAAAACCTGAAATAAATGGCTTGTAAAATGTGGTAAATAGGTGTACAAGGGCCATCCTACAGAGGTGAGAATGAAACGTTTGACAACTGACGCTTCTGCTGGCTTTGGCATGGCCAAAAGACGCTTGTAGGTAGAGCTCAGGTAAGAGAGGAAGGGCACTTCTCTTGTCTTGGGGGCTGGCAGCGTTGACACAGCGAGGACGGCGTGGCTGGCTCTTGCTCTTGGTTCATCGCTTAGCGTATGGTCTATGCGGCGTACAAAAAGAAAGCAGCAGGTGGGTGGCGAAAGATTGTGGTTGTGGCAGCTGCAACGCTGCAGCGGCAGCAGATTGTGGGGGAGGCTGTGGCGAGGTGGCGAGATGGGCTGCAAGCGCAGGCAGAGCTGAGCGTAGCTTAGCTGCTTAGCTGGCCTTTGGACACAGAGTGCGCTGTAACGAGCCCATGAGTTTCTTAATGTTTGGCAGGAACTGGATGTCAGCAGGCGCAAAGTCGATGCTGTCGATCTCGTCGGCACGGATAAACTTCAGTCCCGAGTGCTCCGTGGAGATCACCTGCTTGCCCTCAAGTAGGTGGCAGAGAAAGACATCCATGCTCAGGATAAAGTCCTCATACTCGTACTCGCACGTTAAGAAGTAGCTGTCCACGCTGATCTTGCAGTGCAGCTCCTCATAAATCTCACGCTGGCAGGCTTGAGCTGGTGTCTCGTGCTCCTCGATCTTGCCGCCAGGAAATTCCCAGTAGCCTGCTAAGTGCCGCTTTCCTGCACGCTGGGCGATCAAAAAGGTGTCGTCCTGAATAATCATGGCTGCGGCCACGCGCACTACCTTTTTTGGAGTGCGCAGCGGCTTGTCAGCGGCATTGATGGTGGTGGTTTCCATGATTGAACTGTCCTATAAGGGGCAGAGGCAAGATCGTATTGGTGGAGTGGCGTTTTCAGGAAGTAGGACGCTACTGACAAGTGGTGCAGGCCGTTGCGCTACACTCAAGAGTAAGGAGCGCAAAGACCTTGTGACAGCTGGGTAAGTGGTTAAGCTCAAGCTTAGCTTAGCTTAGCTTAGTTTCGCTGTGGCTGTGGCGCTGGCTTACAGTGGCTGCACCATAAGCTGCATCAGCTTCTCATTGCCTACTAAGTAGCTTAAGAGCTCCGCTGCTGTGCTGACGTCACCGGTAAAGGTGATCGAGTACGCACTGTGATCATCGTCATATTGACGCAGCCACAGTGTGACTGGCTTATCGCCATCGTCCTTGCCAGTAATCGTGCAGGTGCCAAAGGAGAGGTTGAGCGCGTCCTCACCGGTCACAATGCCGTTAGCCTGAAAGCCCTGTAAGGCCAGATCGCAGCTTTGCTCAATGGTTTGGCCTTGAGCCTTGGTCACGCGCACCGTCACCAGCGACGAGTGATCGGCCTTTTCTACCGAGATTGCACTTGCTAGAGGCTCGTTGTTAAAAGAGATCACTTTCCAGCCAGTAGGGATGCCCAGCGCAAAGTACTCCGTGGTGTAGACCTTATCGACGTTGCGGTACAGCTCTTTGACCGAGTCGTCGATAAACTCGCTCGGGCCGGAGATCTTTTCTGGTAAGGGCTCAGGGGCGGTGGCACAAGCAGTCATGAGCAGGGCGGCGCTCACTCCTAACAGCGGTAGCAGTACTTTGGAGGTGATCATGACCTCATCCTTAAAGGCACAGGGCTTATCCACACGCTAACTAAGCTTAAGGCGCAGGGTAAGCCACAAAGATGAATCTTACGGAGGCATGTCCTGTTATGAGGACTTATTACCGTTTTGCACCATTATAGCAGTGCCCTCGCTGTCGCTGGCGCCAAAGCGGTGGTCATTCTTAAGAGAGCTTCACCTAAGGCGTTTACTGCTACAGGCTTAAGCTGCGCGGGATAAATATCCCCTTTGATTTTGCATTGGGCGCAAAATCCATTAAAATGGAAAATTTTTCATTGGGGTGATTTGCGCTGCATGCGGTGCACATTTGCACTAAATGTAAGCATGATCATATTATCAACTTGTCGCGCCCTGAGCACTAACTCAGGAGTCACGACCGCAACCGTCCTTTTCTGTGTGCTGTGTGCTTCCGTGTGCATTCTAAGCAGATCATGTTAAGTACAGATGTGCTTGCCATGAAGTTGGGAAGCGACACTCGTTTGGGCGTAGCCGGTAACGCAGAATCATGAGGGCAAAGGAAAAGAGGCATGGCCCGACAGACTTGGAGTAGCCGTCTTACCTACATTCTCACCGTTGCTGGAGCCACCATTGGCTTCGGCGCCACATGGCGCTTCCCTTACTTAGTGGGTTTAAACGGTGGTGGTGCTTACGTTTTAACTTTCATCGTGGTGATGCTGGCTGTGGGCATCCCGATCATCCTTGTGGAGAATGTGATCGGACGTCGCGCCCAGACCAACAGCGTAGATGCCTTCTTGAGCGCAGGGGCTACGCACTCGCCGTTGTGGAAGTTCTTTGGCTACATGGGTCTTATAGGAGCCTTTGGCATTCTCGCCTATTACATGCCGATTGGCGGTTGGGTGCTCTCCTATATCTACCACATCATCTTAGGTATGGTGGGTATGGGCGGTTTAGACCTGTCGGTGCCAGTGACCAAAGAGATCACAGAGAGCTTCTACGTCGACCAGATCGAGAACTCGCCTCTGACCATTACCATTTGCACGGGCGTGTTTGTCCTGATCAACTGGTGGATCTTACGGCGTGGTGTGATTGCTGGTATCGAGCGTTCGGTTAAGTTCTTGATGCCGCTGCTCTTTATCTGCCTCATTGTCATGGTAGGCCGTAACCTTACCTTAGATGGCGCTTGGGAGGGTGTACGCTTCTATCTCACGCCAGATTTCTCTAAGATCACTGGTCGCTTGCTCCTTGACGTGTTAGGTCAGGTCTTCTTTGCGCTGTCCTTAGGCTTTGGTGTGATGATCACCTTATCAAGCCACCTCAATAAGAACGAGGACTTAGTAAAGACGGCGACGATTACGGGCGTGATTAATACCGTGATCGCGGTGTTAGCAGGCTTTATGATCTTCCCTTCGCTCTTTAGCGCGGGCTTATCACCTGATTCGGGCCCATCCTTAGTCTTTAAGACGCTGCCAATTGCCTTCTCGCAGATGGCCTTTGGTAATTTCTTTGCCATCGTCTTCTTTGTGCTGCTGATCATTGCCGCGCTGACCACCTCGCTCACCATCTATCAGGTGATTATCGCGGTGCTCTTTGAGAAGTTCAATCTGCGCTTAAAGGGTGCCATTAATATCACGTTGCTGTTCGTGTTTGTCTTTGGCAACCTGCCATGTATCTTAAGCTCGGGCCCGTTAAAGGAGATCACCTTCTTAAACCGCTCTATCTTTGATGCCTTTGACTACATTTCTGGCAACATTTGCTTCGTGATCACGGCTTTAGGTGCCACTATCTTTGTGGGCTGGGTCTTAAAAGACAAGGCTATGGAAGAGATCACCAATGGTAATACGATCCATGGCGCGGTGTACAACCTGTGGTATCAGGCGGTGCGCTATGTGATCCCAGTGGTCATCTTAGCCATCTTTGTGTACGGCTTAAGCGCACTCTAAGCGCGAGGCTGGCTCTTTTTCCTTCTGTATTTTCCTTTCTTTGGCAGCAAGCATTGGTGCCGCGTGACATACGGTACCGCTTGCTGTCCCCACCAGTAATAATCTCCTGCCTCGTGGCTGTTTCCAGCCATACCACCACTAAAACGCACACTGGTCACTACAGGGCGCTGTGTAGGGTTGCCTTTGCGGCTGTTTGTCATCAACCCCGCTATCAGTCGTGAGGGCGTCTGCAGCGCAGACCATGCACCGTACAGAGTACAGTACTCCTTAAGAGCGTAGCTGCAGCCAGCAACAATAAGCACAGGGCCTAATAACGCCACCGTGAGCCGTGCTCGCTAAGAGTATTCCTGAGCACATAGTGCGCGCTTAGGGTAGCCTTGCCCGTAGGACACAGCGCTATGCCTTGTCTTACGTGAGCACAGTACGCGGCTGCAGCTGAGGACAGAACGCAGCTGTGTAGCTGTGCGTGGCTGTTTCACCATGAAGAACGGAGCAACACAGAGCGCTGCAAGCGCCGCCATTCAGTGTGGAGACTACGCTTAACCCTGAGGATGATCCTTACCCTGTGGGCAATTCCCCTCTTGGTGGCGATCATGGCCTACGCTGTGACTTTGCTCCGCAGTGGTAGTGGTAGCACCAGAGGAAGCGTCAGCAGCACTGCCAGCAAAGAGCGCCAGCGGAGTACTGGTGCGGCTGCCCTCATGCTGGTCACGCTTTAGCGTTTTCGCATCGAGGTGCGATACCAGTGAGGCCTGCACTGGCGTGTGCTGCTCTGCGTGCTCAGCTGCTCTGTCAGCAGAGGCTGGTATTAGCTGTGGGGTCGCAGCGTAGGAGCGAGCGGCGTAAGCCGCGCTCATCTCTGGCTGCAAAATGGCTGCATCCGTAGCAGGCACAGTGGTCTCTGCAAGCGCAGAGTTCTTTGCTGGCGCCGAGCTCTGCATGCGGGCACTTGGGGTCTTGTCGCCAGCAGTCTTTACCGGACGACGGCCCGAGGAGCCCGTGGCAGCCGCCTTGGACGCCGCTTGCTTGGCAGTAGAGTGCTTACCCTGAGCTACTGTGCTCTGTGGCGCCGCGCTCTTTTTGCCAGCCCCCTGTGGTGCGGGACTGGTCTTAGCTGGACGCTGTACTGCTTTAGCGGTAGAGGGCGCCTTGACATTATGGTTCTTAGCCTTAGCTTCCTCCTTAGCCGCCGCGCGCTCTTGCGCCTGCTGCTGACGCTGCTCTTTGCGTTGCTGTTTCTCGTAGCGCTTCATTAAGGTCTGTGGCTTGACCTTTGAGCTTGGCAGCAGATAGAGGTTGCCCTTATGGTCAAGCAGCACCTCAAGGCGTACCAAAAAGCTAACCGCCCGCGCAAAGTTGCGCTTCTTTAACCCCAGTAAGAGTCGCAGTTGCTCGCCATTAACGGCTTTGTACTGCTGCATTGCCGCTAAGACGGTACCGGCAGTCTGCGACATCAAGCCATCATTAAGCGAGCCTACAGAGAGGACATTGGTCAGCAGGCGGTCTTTGCCCTTAAGACCGTTTTTGCGCTTTTCCTCCAGAGGATAGAGCGGCTGGGAAAGCGGATTAAAGTCAGCAGGTGGTGCTAACCACACGACCTTGTTATTAACAAGGGCTACCTTACCTACATCCTCTAAGAGCTGTAAGGACTTGCTAAAGGACACACGCTTACGCCCTGCAACTTGCTTTAAGTCCTCAAGCGCTACGACCCCAAAGGTCTTGAGGATCAGTAAGAGGACGTTGTGCATGCCCACTAAGGCGCTCTTACCCTGTGTCAGTACAAAGAGCATCCAGCCTAAGAGCAGCACGGCCTCGCGAGGTGGCGCGTCCTCTGAGGTAGCAGCTCTTGGTTGCTTAGTGCTCTTGCCTTTGCCCTTGCCGTTGGACTTAGCGGCGGTGTTCTGTTTGGCTTTACTGGTCTCAGTCTGCTTGCTGTCAGCAGCACTGTCCTTGTCAGCCGAGCTGTGTGGTGGTGTTGTTGCGGTGTTAGCCGCCTCCATTGCTACCTCGGCTTCGGTTGCACTGTCCTCTCCTTGCGCCGATGTACTGCTAGCAATGTTAGCTGCTGTGCCTTGTTGTGGGGTAGCAGTGGCCGCTGGCTTTGGGGATGCCTCAGTGGTGCTGGCCTCCGAGGCCGACTTGCTGCCATTTAGGTTGGCCACAGAGCTTTGCGGTGCAGTTTCGTCCCCAGAAGTAGAGCTCACTGCTGGCTTGGTGCCCACCTCAGGTGTCACGTGCTCTGCGGCTTGCTCTGGTACCACAGGCGCTGGCTTTGCCACCGTCTCTGGCTTTACCACAGGTGCTGGCTGAGGCTCAGGTTGCGTTTTGTTGTCGTCAGCTGCGCTTTGACCAACAGTCAGGCCCACGCCCTGTTGCTGAGCTCGCTGCTTAGCTTGCATTTTCAGTAAAGCTGCGCGTCTGGCTGCTTTCTTGGCCGCTTTCTTTTCCGCTCTGATCTTGCGGCGAGCACCGTGAGGCAGTTTGACCTTAACGGCTGGAGCCAGATCCGCCTCTGTTTTTACCTGAGCTGCTGACTCGTCCTTAACGACTTCTTCGCCCTGAGCGGCAGAAGCTTCAGCCTTTGCTTCTGGCTCTGGCTCTGTCTCGGCAGAGTTCTCTTTGCCGATAAAGGCATCTCCTGCTAATACCTCACTCTTGGCCTTGAGCGTATAGGAGTCAGCTAAGTACTCAGCAAAGCCCTCCGCCCATAGCGTGTTATAGCGGTGCTGCCATGAAATGACACCAGTACTATCTGGCTCGGTGGTGATGTCATCTGGTAGGGAGTTATAAACCTCTGCCTGTTGTGGCAGGCCAGTAACTGCTGCACCGTCAAGAGCGGTAGCTGCCAGTGCCTGCTGCGCCTCCGCAAAGGTGGCAGTAGAGATACCGTTCGTGTCCGCATAAGTGGAGGACACATCACCGCCACTAGCGACCACGTCGTCGCTACTTGCCAGTTGTGGCCACGTATTGCTGAAGCCGCTGTCATCGCCACGGCTGTAATCGGTGCCCACAAAGGCCTCATCACAGGTAAGAGGACAATGCCACGACTGCGCTAAAGGCTCCAGTTTAAGTGGCTCCGGAGTGAAGACGTGTCCCATGATCTCTGCTGCCGTTCTTTTGCCCGCCTCAGCAGCAAAGATGGCTACCAGTGGTTGGCAGCTTAAGAAAGTATTTGTCAGCGTCATGGCCAGCGCCTCTGGTTCTTGTAAGAACGCCGTGGACATTGGACCGATGCCAAACTTGTTGGCTAAGGCGTGGCACTCGTGTGCGTTTAGCTTAAAGGAGAGGTGGTGCTCCAGTATTTCGCCCACTACAGAGGCGAGTTGAGACTGATGAGCCATAGGGTGAACCTCCAGAGAGTTCAAATGACTAATCCCCCGTAGGGATGGTGCTTGTTGGGGCATGTGCTCTCTGCGTAAGCGCAGTAGCTGGTGCTTGTTGCCTATATGCCCTCACCTAGAGACGCATGATAGGTTGGAGGTTAAGAAACATGGGCACTACCTTTAGGTGATAGCGGTGGTGCTCAGTAGGTTGTGGACTAAGTAAGAGCGTGTATCGGCAGAGGAATGCCGGCTCTCCTCAGAATCTGTGGGTATAGGCTCAAGCCCCAGTCTTAGGTGGTTGGGCTAAAGGCCAGTGCTAATCAGCAATTAGCCGTACCATTACCTCCTAAGCGACCCACAAATTCAGAGTAGAGCCGGAATGCCGACTGTACGCCGGTTTGCTGTGCTTCAGTTATAGTGCCGCATAGGCGCTGCTTGCGGTTAAAGCGGTGGTTTTGGGGTTAAACAAGACGTTTGTTGTGAGGATAAACTGTAAAGAGCGCGTTTGTGTACTTATGGCCTTTATGCGCAGCAATGGAGATATGAGCCTAAAACGCGATAAAGAAGCGCTTTTGGCTAGTGCGCTGTGTCACTGAGGTCACTTAGGAGTGGCTTCATGGAATTTTGCGGTCAGCAGAGCAGCTGGCCTTGCGCGGTCGCTCAAGTACGGTAAAGCACCGGAGTATCGCTGAGCGTGGCGCTAGCCAGAGAGTCTCCTTTTGGTATTTGTTCCCAGAGGAGTGGTGTGGGTGAATGCACGGGCAGTACTTTGCGGTGATCGCGGTAGTGCTCAGTTAAAACGGGGCGAGGTAGAAGAATGCCTTCTATACGCCCGTTTGCTTTACTTCACTTATAGCGCCACATAAGGATGGAGCCCAGCTCATTATTTTTGGGGCCAAATGAGATTTGGGGGCAGAGTGTTGCACCGCGGCCTATTTAAGCGTTTCTTTGCGGGCAAAAAACGCAAAAACCACCTAAAGCGGCAGAGCCTTTATGCACTGCGGCGGAGATAGAGGCGGGTAATCGTGTATTTGGCTACGGTAGGATTGTCCTGCGGTGCAGGTGTCAACGGTATTTTGGTGACAGAGAAAAAGCGGCTGGGCTGTGGTAGCGGAGTAAGAGGAGTAGGTGGTAATCAATCTGAGGCGGCGTTCGCGGCTTGTGCGCAGAGCGCTTATAACGAGCATGTAGGATCGCTGGGCGGTGGCGATATTGCTCTTGCAGGTATGATGTGCAATGGAGGCTGCGTCTCTGCTCTAGGCAGAGATGTACAGGGGCGGGCGCTGTTATTCTCGTTTCGTCTTGTGGGGCGCTTAGACCTGCGTTAGCGATACGTTATTCCGGCTCTTGTGCCTAAGCTGATCGCTGTTGCTGTTGCGCTCTACTGTGCCCTTATCGCGTAGCAGGCTTGTCTTTACTCGCTTAATCCCGAACCACAGTAGATTCCCGTTATACCGCGCATAAATGTACTGCCTCATGCGCACCGCGTCATCGCGCTATCTCTAAGCCTGCGCTATCCCTGCAGCCATCCCCTCAACACCAGCCTAACCACAAAGGTCACTACAGCTCCCTGCTTTTTCTATGTATCTATGCAGTGGTTATAAAAAAAGCAGCCTACAGCTGCTATTTCTGGCGGTGAGAGCGGGATTCGAACCCGCGATAGGCTATTCACCTATACACGCTTTCCAGGCGTGCTCCTTCAGCCACTCGGACATCTCACCGCGTTGCAAAGAACGGTGCTTATTGTACTCAAAAAATCAGGGAATGCAAGACTTTTTTGCACTGATGTTGGCAGCATGTGTAGCAGCCGCTGCTCAAGGAGAGAATAGGGCTTTGTGGATAGAGGCAGAGCACATGGTGCGCAGCATATGTGTGGCTACCATACCAGCAGAGGTGCTTTAGTGGCCTGTAAGCTCAACGTTGCAAAGCTCAGTGGTAAGAGCTCATCTGAGCGCCACTTGCTGTCGTTACTCCCAGTGGCCACCTGACGCCACTACTGCTACTGACGCCACTCCCTGAAACGAAAAAGGCCAGAGCCTCAGCCCCAGCCTCTTTCTTTGCTAAGTAATTGTGCTTAGCGCACTATTACTCTGGAATCACCACTTCATCTGGCATTGGATTATGGTGCACCGGCATGTTACCAATAGCCTCTTCCTTAGAAATTGGCTCTGGCATTTGATCAGGTGGATTGCCCTTCTGTGGGCTCCAGCCAAACACTAACAGGTACGCTGCAAAACCAACCACAAAGGCAAATGGAATGTGCCAGCCGTAACGTAACCAGTTCATGAACGAACGAGCCTTGGTGAAGACGTTACACACGGCCACACCAGCTGACGAACCGAACCATACCATCGAACCACCAAAGCCCACTGCGTAGGAAATAAGTGGCCAGTCGTAGCCGCCCTTGATTAAGCACAGCTGCGTCAGTGGAATGTTGTTGAACACGGCTGACACGAAGCCAATAGCCATGGTCGACAGAATCGAAGCATCTGGCACCGAGTCAATTGGTACTAGCTCTGCGCAGAACACTAAGCAGACTAAGAAGACCGTCGACTCGATAGCATTGAGGCCTTCACGGAAGTTGATCTTCACAAAGAAGGCGCCCACTAAAATCGCCAGCCAGATACCTAATGCTGGGAACTCAAAGAAGTAGTTAAAGAAGATTGCGCCCGCTAAGATCAGCGCCACTAAGCCTAAACGACGCTTCTCAATTTGCACGGAGCCCGTTGGCTTGTAGACGTCGCTGCTGTACTTGTGCTGTTGACGCGAAGCAAAGAAAGCAACAATCACTAAGGCCACAATGGCTGGGATAAAGGCATGAGCTAAGACCAGAGGATCCTTACCGTGAATCCAGATTAAGGTCGTCGTCGTATCGCCCACCACAGAACCAGCACCACCAGCGTTAGAAGCGGCGCAGATGGCAGCCACGTAACCGATGTGCACATTGTTCTTGTATAAGGTCGCCGCCATCGAGCAGCCAATCATGGCAGCCGCGATGTTGTCGAGGAAGGTACTTAAGCAGAAGACGAAGGTCAGCAGTACCATGCCACCTAACACGCCATTTGGCAAATAGCGTGGCAGCACGGATGGGAACTTAGACTCCTCAAAGATGTTGGCCAGAATGGAGAAGCCTGGCAGCATCAGCGCTAAGTTTAAGTACGTATTCCACGAGCCCTTAACAAACTCGCCTTGGTCGTTGGTGTAGCCCAGTAAACGGTCAATTACCGAGAAGCCATCCACAAACTCGTACTTATAGAAGCACAGGGCTAAGAGACCGATCACGGCCACCTGCATGGTGTTGTTGTAGAAAATAGCAACACCCACCAGAATCAGGGCAAAGATGATGATCTCATAGCGCACGCCATAAATGGTATGGCGTGTAAAGATACCGGCAACGGTATCCTCTAAGCCTGCGGCATAGACCGCACTAATGGCGGCAATGACGCACAGCGTAAGCAGCGTACAAACTTTTAACAGTCGCGGCATAAGAACCTCGTAAAGAGACCGGTGACACCACAGATCCTACCCCTAACGTCGCTCTCACAAGAGCAAACGCTAAGCTGTGAAAAGCTTCGCCATGCTCTTAGCCAAGAGAAAGTTCAGGTCATGGCTGTCACAAAGACACATGGGGGTAAAACCACGCGTCGCGGTCACAGAGCGCAGCTAACTGTGGGCCTTGAGGCCAGCGCAGCAAACGTCGTCAGATAAAGGTAGGCGGCGTGGCACTGCGCTCTGAGGAAAACGGTAAGTAAAAGTGATGACTGTGATTAGATACGGCCGAAAAAGCCCTTTTTCTTTGGCTTTTGCTCCGTGGTGTTCTCAGCAGTAGCAGCAGACGCCTGCTCAGCTTTTACTGGGGCACTATCAGCGCTGCTGGCAGCAGCTGCTGGTGCAGTAGCTGGAGTAGCAGCTTGGGTAGCAGCAGAGGCTGGTGCAGCACTAGCAGGAGCAGCACTCTCGCTCTGTGGCGCAGTCGCATCAGCAGCTTTAGCAGCAGGAGCTTCTTTATCAGCAGGGGCGCTGGTAGCTGGGGTAGCAGGGGTAGCAGCAGGTGCTGGCGCAGCAGTTGGAGCCGAGGCAGGAGCAGGAGCTGGCACTGGGGCTGGAGTTGCCGCAGTGGCCTTCTTGCCCTTAGCGCGTTCGGCCTTAGCTGCCTTACGTGCCGCCTCTTGCTGCTTCACTTTCTCAGAATAAGCTTGGTGTTGCGAGACTAAACGTAAGATGCTCTCTGGCACATCTTGGTAGTCCATGTGCAGACCTAAACGCTGCACCCACACCCAGAAAGAAATCACAATGTAGTGGGCCAGTAAGATACGTAAGGTGATCAGACCATAATCACCTAACAAGGCAATCACCACCACTGCGACAATTGGACCTAAGGCCCAGCCACCTAAGGTTAAGACGCCCACACCACCATTGCTGGCCGCATTGGTTTGTACGCGAAAGTTCTCAATGAAGTACGCCGCCATAGCACCGGCCGTGACGAACAAACCAATGATGATCATGGCTTGATTCATAGCTAAAGCCATGAAGAGCACACCAATCATCATGATGAGCACGTCTTGCTCGAAGATGCTCTTGACGCCGTAGCGTGGCACTAAGTAGCGAATTAAAGCGATACCAAAAGCAGCGCCAATCACTAAGGTCACGACCACAATGACAGCACCTAAGAGGAACTCACTGTCGAAGTAAGTTACCCAGAAAGGTAGTCCAGCAAAAATGCTAACGAGGATACCTGCGCATAAGTAGCCTACGGCCACAAAGATGCCCAGTCTCGTTAATTGTTCGTTGGTAGGCATACGTAAATCACCTTTACAAACCATTAATCGCCGTGTGGCAACAGCTGCACTGTCACGCCGTCTTCCTAACAAAGAGACAGTGTTGCTGTCATTTCTCTTATTAAGCTTCCTTGCGCCTTGTCTGCGCTTGCAGCAGAGGCAGTTCTGGTGACTGTGCCCATCCTTAAATCTCCGCTCGCAACCTTTATGAGGTTTCGCGCCACAGAGAGCAAGAGCTGAGGTTAGAGGAGGGGCGCAGTCTTTAGAGCTGCTTGTGACCGCAAGAGAGAAAAGGCAGCAAGTTTACCGCGAAGCATTCATTTTCTTGAGCAGGGTAGTGCCTCATTGGTGCTTAATGCCCATAAGGAACGTAACAACTATTAACTACCAAAATTTTTCTCGGCTCGGATCGGCTCATAGTGTGATGGGTAAAGCGCCATCACTACCTCAAGGATGGTCACACCAAACGCCATAACACCTAGCAAAAGCTTAATT
>JAHLFE010000066.1 GCA_018884035.1 Candidatus Anaerobiospirillum pullicola | reverse complement strand
ACTACACCTTTGATGAGATCAAGAGGGGCGGGCGCTGCTAAGAGCTTTTGCTGCACCGTGGCAAGGTAGTGTGGTGAATAGAGATCTCCATTACAGCAGATTAAGACGTAATCTGCATGGCAAGCTTGCAGTGCTTGCGTGAGAGCCTCTTGCAAGGACATAGCGGCAACGGTGGCCGCAACATCGTGCTGATCTTGTAAGCTATATAAGGCGCTTTGCTGTCGCTCGCGGGCGCACAAGTACAAGCTTACTGGTCTTACTGGGCTTACTGGGGCGGGCGCTATAGTATCACTGACGGCTTCTGAGCCGATACCTAAAGAGCGTAAGGTGCTCGCAGTTTCCGTAATCAGTCTGTGATCAGAGGCAAAGCCTAAGTCTTGCAAACAGACGATAACCCCCAGAGAAGGGGCGCTGTTGTGGTGTGGAGAGTTGTTGGTCATTATTGTGTGCGTTGGTGTGTTTAGAAAAGTAGGGCTGCTGATAGCAGCGCTTTTACCCTAAGGTGTTCAGCCCAGCAGAGGCTGCGTCTTGGTTGTGGGAGCTTGGTTGTGAGGTGACGCTACCTTAGCTCCTTAGTGCTCTTAAGCTATTAGTGAGCCATCTTTGCGCAGATTAGTGTCCCATAAAATGCCCCGCTGACGCAAAGTACCGGAGCAGAGTGCCTTAAAGGTTACCCTTGTACCAAAAGTCTCAGCCCCTGCAGCAAGCACCACTTTCAAATAGACTATACCGGTGTTTGGTTATCATACGCTAACCAATTTTGCACGGTGTGCACCACGTGGTCAGCACGTGCACTACACCCTGTTGTATGACAGCTATCTTAAGGTGCATCGGCAGCAACTTGGGGCGAAAAATCCCTTATTTTGGCCTTTTTCACACGTGGTATGGTCACAGGCAACTCTTTTATGGTGCCGTTGTGTTAGAATGCCCAACTAAGTGTCAACTCATTTTGCTGATGCGTATATTCTTGCTATGTGTATACTTAGTACACTGTCAAAACGACCGTGCTTAAACGACGCTGGCACCGCCTTGCGGGTGTACCGCGTGGCGGGGGTGTGGTTTTAAGCTTGGTACTGCTTAGCAAATGGAGACACCATAACGCTACAGAAAGAGCAATCGCTACGGTTATCGCTAGGAGCTCGTGTGAGTTTCGTCGGGATGCATTGCGTTGCGTCAAGTGCACCTCTTTCTCCTGCATTTTAGTGTTAGCGGGAAAGATGGTTTGTGCGTCGTAGTGCCTTGAATAGTTGCTCGCAACACGCGTTCAAGGTAAGCCTACAGACGAGCCTATCTTGCTTTGCTGGCGTAGTGCTATGCGTAATTGCGGCGAGAGATAAGTCCACTGCTATGTTTGAGCCCTAAGCTCATGAGGTGAGTTGCAAGCTCTAGTAAAAGGCAGAGGTGGTCATCTCTCCTCAGACTTACAAGGTTTTGCCCTGCGGCTTTAGCCGAGGTATGACTGAGCAGTCGACTTATTGCGGTTCGTATGCACTAAGCTTATATAAGAGCTTGGCGTGGCGCCTGTCCCGTGCGTGGTGGCAAGCGGTCGCTTTTTCTAGCAGTAGAAATCGGTGCGGGTGAGAGCCTCCTTTTTGGTGGGCGGCAGTGTTGCCGCATTTTGGCTTTTACCAGTGCCAATATTTCGGGAGATTTACATGTCCAAAGGCAGTAAGCATAGCCCAAAGGTTGCCGCTGCAAATAAGAGTGTGGCTCAAGTGAGCAAGGCTGAAGAGGAGAAGGTGTCAACCCCTGTCTCTACAGCAGCTGCTGCTAACTGTGCCTGCCCAGTTGAGGATGAGGGCAATTTATTTAAGCCTACGGTAGAGCAGTTCAAGCACTGCATCATCAACCACCTGCGCCGCACCATTGGTACTTCCGAGAAGAAGGCGTCCAACCTCGCTTGGTGGCAAGCGGTGGTGTATGCCGTCAATGAGCTGGTCTTTGAGCGCTTAACCCAAACCCAGCTCACGCACGCGACTAATGACACCCGCGCCGTTAACTACCTGTCGGCCGAGTTCTTAATGGGCCGCCTCACGGTTAACAACCTGTGCAACCTTGAGATCTACAATACCTGCAAGCAAGCCTTAGCTTCTTTAGGTATTGATATCAACCAGCTGTGCGACGAAGAGCCTGACATGGCTTTAGGTAACGGTGGTTTAGGCCGTTTAGCTGCCTGCTACCTCGATTCCTTAGCCACCTTAAAGTACCCATCCATCGGCTACGGTATCCACTACGAGAACGGTCTGTTCCGTCAAGAGATCCGTGGTGGTCGTCAAGTGGAGCGTCCTGATTCGTGGCGTGAGTACGGCTGCCCATGGGAAGTGTGCCGTCCTGAGTCCGTGCAGAACGTGCCTATCGGCGGTTATGTTGAGGTGCAAACTGCTCCTGATGGCGCTATCCACAAGGTGTGGCACCCTGCTCACATGATTAAGGGTGTGCCTTGGGACATCCCAGTCGTCGGTTTCCGTGGTTCGTCGGTGACCGTGCTGCGTCTGTGGGAATCCCGTGCTACTGAGCAGTTCAACTGGGACGTGTTCAATGCCGGTGGCTATGTGGACGCCCAAGAGGAGAAGGCTGCTGCTGAGACCATTTCTAAGGTTCTCTACCCTAACGACTCCACTGAAGCCGGTAAGATGCTGCGCTTAACTCAGCAGTACTTCTTCTGTGCTTGCTCGTTACGTGACATCCTGCGCCGTTACAACCGTGCGCACCACCGCGATTACTCGCAGTTTGCCTCCAAGATCGCCATTCAGCTGAACGATACGCACCCAGCTATCGCTGTTGCTGAGTTAATGCGTCTCTTATTAGACGAGGAAGGCTTAAATTGGAATAGCGCATGGAAGATCGTGACCTCGGTCTTTGCCTATACCAACCACACCTTACTGCCTGAAGCCTTAGAGAAGTGGCCTGTCTACCTCTTTGAGCGCCTGCTGCCACGTCACTTAGAGATCATCTACGAGATCAATGAGCGCTTCTTAGACGGCGAAGTTGCTCACATGTGGCCAAATGACAACAACATGCGTGCTAAGCTCTCTATCATTGAAGAGGGCCCATGCCGCATGGTGCGTATGGCTTACTTAAGCGTGATCGCTTCGCACCGCGTTAACGGTGTGGCCGAGATTCACTCGAAGTTAGTGCGTGAGCAACTCTTCCCTGAGTTTGCTGCTATTTGGCCAGATCGCTTCTGCAATGTGACCAATGGTGTGACCCCACGTCGTTGGATGCTTGCTTGCAACCCAGGCTTAGCAGAGCTCTACAATGAGGTCTCGGGTAAGGATTGGCCATTACATCTGGAGTCTTGCGCTTTAATGCGTCCTTACGCTGACAAGCCAGACTTCCAGAAGCGCTTCATGGACGTTAAGTTCCAGAACAAGGTGGCCTTAGCTGCTGAGATTAAGAAGCTGTGCGGTGTGGACGTCGATCCTCACGCCATCTTCGACGTGCAGGTGAAGCGCTTACACGAGTACAAGCGTCAGCACCTCAACTTACTGTACATCCTCCACCTGTACCGTGAGTTATTAGCTGACCCAACCAAGAGCATTGTGCCTCAGGTCTTTATCTTTGGCGCTAAGGCTGCTCCTGCTTACACTCTGGCCAAGGACATCATTTACGCCATCAATAAGGTGGCTGATCGCATCAACAACGATCACCGTATCCGTAACCAGATCAAGGTGGTGTTCATCCCTAACTACCGCGTCAGCTTAGCTGAGAAGATCATCCCAGCTGCTGATATCTCTGAGCAGATCTCTACTGCCGGTTACGAGGCTTCTGGTACTTCCAACATGAAGTTCTCGATGAATGGTGCCTTAACCTTAGGTACCATGGACGGCGCCAACATCGAGATCGTGGCCGAGGCTGGTGAGGAGAACAACTTCATCTTCGGTCTGTCGGTTGAGGAAGTGCAGCAACTGAAGTCTCGTGGCTACAACCCATGGGATTACTACAATGCCAATGAGGATCTCAAGGCCGTCTTAGATTGGCTGGATTCTGACTACTTCACCCCTGGTCAGCCAGGTGCGCTCTCTTCGATCAAGCAGTCGCTGCTGGAGAAGGGTGATCCATTCTTAGTCTTAGCTGACTTTGCCTCGTACTGCGATGCGCACAAGCGTGTTGAGGCGATGTACAAGGACAAGGAGCGCTGGGCCCGCGCTGCGATCATCAACTCGGCTTCGATGGGCAAGTTCTCGTCCGACCGTTCGATTGAGGACTACGTCCACAACATCTGGTCGTTAAAGAGCTTTGACGTCTCTCAAGACTAATCACGGCGCAGACGTCACGTCATAGGTCATGTCACAGACCTCATGGCGCGATGTCATGTCATGTCATGTCACGTCACGTCACGTCATGTCACATGACGTGTAGCGTCTTGACTTCCTGCTGTCACGCACGGTGTTGGTGACGGCAGGTAAAACAAAACCCAGAGTTTGCTGCGTAGCACAAGCTGCACAGTGGGCTCTGGGTTTTTTTGTTGGCGGCAAGCTACGGTCAGTTACGCACTTGCAGGCATTGGCCATTGATGCCAGAGGAGGCGGGGGTGATAAGATAGACAATGGTGCTCGCAACTTGCTCCGCTGTAAGGTCATTGTGGGAGATGGAGCGGCTTTGCATCAGCTTTTTCAGCTCTGCGGGTATTTCCGGATTGAATGGGGTCGCAGTAATCCCAGGACAGACGCTATTGACGCGGATATTAGAGCTTTGCAGCTCGCGGGCTAATTTAGTTGCCAGAGAGATTAAGGCGCCTTTGCTCACAGCATACTCCACTGGCCCATAGCCATCTAAGGCATTAATTGATGACACCATAACAATGCTCTTGGGCTTCTTGGCGGGATCACGCATCATGAGGCGTACTACTAACTGGGTCAGATTGATGGCACTGAGGCAGTTGACCTTAAAGCAGTGCTCTAAGTCAGCAAGGGGCGTCATGACAAAAAGCTTGTCTTGAGGGAGGATACCAGCGTTGTTGACTAATCCGACTAAGGGCAGATGGCGCAGCTTAGTTACGATGTCCTTTACTGCGGTAAAGTCAGTGAGATCACAGCTAAACTCTGCAATGGCGTTATGCCGCTCGGCATTGAGGGTGGCAAAGTGCGCACTGACTTCGGGGCGTGGTGTGTGCACGAGAGCAACGACATCATAACCTGCGCTAAAGAGCTCATTTACGCAGGCGAGGCCAATGCCTGAGTTGGCTCCAGTGACGATTACTGTGCCCTTGTCCATGGTTAACTCCTGAGGTGTTGTGTTAGAAGTGGGGAGATGAGAAAAGAGCGGAAGTGTGTGAAGTGGGGGAGATGGATAGAGGGCGTTTTCCCCATGAGAGAGCAAAGCTACTTGCCACTAACCTACCGTGAAGGTAGGTCGCGGTAGCGACGCGGAGTAGAGATGAGGCCTTTGTCAGCAGGTAAAAGCAACTTCCCTTTGAAGCAATAGCGTTTGAGGCTATACATTGCAGGAGCAAGAGGAAAAGCGCTCTCATCTTGAATGTGGTGTCTTGGGGCTGACTCCTTACCCGAGAACCTAAGAGGGAACAGCGCCACTCAGAGTGTCATAACCTCATCCCTAAGGGTGATGATGCGGCGCCAACCAGCTTGTAAGCGCTTAAGCTTAACTTGCAGTACTAATCACCATGGGGCATTGACACACACAGCAAGAGCACTCTTAAGCCATAGTGAGCTCATGGTGAGCTGAAGTTCGCTGGTAGGGGCTGACTAAGCTGGAGCAGACAGTAGGCGGCGCGTTAACTTGCGGCGGGAAAGGAGCTAAGGAAGATGCCCTCAGAAGAGGTTGTTACTTACCTTATACGAAGCGTTAAAGGCGATACTGCGCACCATCATGACGGGTAGAGCTGATGAGGCCATAGGCCCATAGGCTATAGGGTATACCCAAAAGTAAAAAGCGGCAGCAACCAATCTCTGTGGTGCTACCGCTTAAGGCGCCATGCGGCTTTTGAGATAAAGCCGCCAAGAGCGCGTTAGAGCTTAAAGCTTAAACTGCGCTACCTGCGCTTGCAGCGAGCTCACTAAGTTGAGCGTCGACTCCACATTGTTGGTTACCGTCTCCGTGTCCGCCGCCACATCACGTAACAGCTCCGTTACGCTCTGCATGTTCTGCGAGATCTCGCCTGTAGCAGTCGTCTGCTGCTCGGCGGCCGTCGCAATCTGCGTAATCTGCGCATTCACCTCATTGACGTGCTGTACTACCGTCTCTAAGGTTGTCTCTAAGGTCTTAGCTAAATTGGCTAGCTGATCCATAGAATCCACCGAGGCGTTCATGGAGGTGGCCGCATTCTCCGCTTCCTTTTGGATTTGCGTCACCATGTCCGCAATTTCCTTGGTGGACTTTGTCGTGCTGCTGGCAAGCTCACGTACCTCATCAGCTACCACCGCAAAGCCACGACCGGCATCACCAGCGCGGGCGGCCTCAATCGAAGCATTTAAGGCAAGGAGGTTGGTCTGGTCAGCAATATCGTCAATAGTTTTGACAATCGAGCCAATGTTTTGGCTTTGCCCCGCTAAGCTGCGTACCAGCTCAGCATCACGCTTGGTGCTCTCGGACTGCGCATAAATGCTGTTCACGGCATTACGCAGATCAGCCATACCCTGCGTGGTGATTTCCTTGGTCGAATTGGAGGAGCTAGCGGCACTCTCGCAATTGCGAGCGATATCAGCAGTAGTGGACACCATCTCATCGGAGGCCGCAGCCACCGTAATGGAGTTGTTTTCTGCCTGCGAGGCGCTGCCCTTGGTGTTATTGATGAGGCTGTGAATTGTGCGGGAGTTATCGGTGACCTGCTCGGTGCTCTGTTGGATAAACTTCAGCTTTTCCGCCATGCTGGCACGCATGCTCTCAATGCTTTGCTCTAACGCACCAAACTCATCCTTGCGCTGCGAGGTAAGTGGCTTGCTGAGGTCTAAGTGAGCAATCTCTTCGGCTTTGTGCATTAGGCTACGCAGCTCACCACCCACATCCTTGCTGGTGTACACACCAAAGACAATGAGCAGCACAATCACCCCCAAACCGCAAGCAACACAAATGTACACCGGTGTCATATTCGACATTTTGTTGCTTTGGCTATTGAGTTGGCGCAGCTCATCAATGAGAAAGTTGGTGCACAATGAGGAGATCTTGGCAGAGTTTGGCGAGTAAGTGCTGCGGTAAATGACAAAGGCCTCACGCATCTGTCCACTTTGCAGACGTGGTCTAATCTCGTTAGTAAAGATGCTCAGAAGCTGCCGTACTTGCCCTTGGATCTGGGTAACACGCTCGGAGTAACGGGTTGAGGAAATCTTGCCTAAGAGGTCGCTGATACGCTGCACGCGCTGATCGAGATTCTGAAAATCTACCTCTGCTGGCGTTTCACTTTGCGCCGCAAAGTTAATAGCGCGGCCAAAGTTTACGACCTCATCATTGAGGATCGCAGGATTAACGTACTGGGGTTCGACTGTGGTGTTGAGCTCTCCTGCAAGCTTTGCTGAGCTGTACAGGGATGACACCGCATAGAGCATCACGATACCTAAGAGCACCGTTACGATGGCATAGGTGGCAAAGAACTTTTTGGCGATCGGGATATTTTTCAGAAAAGACATCTCAAACTACCGGCCACTCTGACTTTGGTCTGCTTAAGCACGCCCTGCTTATGCAGGCCAAAGAGCGCCCGCTCCTTAAAATTTAGCGGTGAGGACTCAACTGCAAGTGCCCGCCTTCTATCACTAGGCTAGCAAGCGCGTATGTCCCTCTCCAATACAAAGTATCTCATCTTAACACTCATGGCCATGCAAAGTACGTTACCAAAAATGCATAGCGCTTGTGTGCAGGGGCAGTGTAGGGGTAAAGCCGTAAGCAGCGCAAGGTGAGAAAGAAAAGCAATGATCTTGAGGGCGCCGCGCCCTGCCTAATGACGGTGCTCTTTAGAGAATATTGATCAATACCATAAGTCGTGCCCACTGTGAGGAGCCTGCTGCATTTAAGCTGAGCTTAAGCAGCTCTGCAGTAGCACTGAAGTTGCGCTTAAGTTGTCATATTGTGGACAGCTCTTGCTCTCAGAGGAAACATTTGCTCAGACGGAGCTCCCCGACTGTAGCTTAGCTGGCTAGCGAGCGAGCCTGCGCCAGCTTGTCTGCTATGGCCTTGAGCAAGAGAGGCCTTGCGGCGCATTCCCGTCTTAAAGGAGCACTATCTAGCTGCAATGAGGCGTTATGAGCACAGCGCATTTTCAGCTATAATCTACTGTTTTTTGAGCGCCTGCGGCGGTTTCTCAGAGGTAAGTGCCTATGTGCGCACTTTTCGTTTAACAGCCGCGATCGCTGGACGCTTCGGTTTTTACTGGTTGCAGTGCAGGCAAGACCTGCCTTGCAGCAAGGGGTGGTGATGACTGCTGGTCTCGTCAATTTAATGGATTTAGATCCGGATGCCTTAAAGGATTTCATGCAGGAGCATGGTGAAAAGCCATTCCGTGCTACGCAAATCCTGAAGTGGATCTACCAATGGGGCGTGGCTGACTTTGAGGCCATGACCAACATCAAAAAGGAGACCCGTGCCCAGCTGGCGCAAATAGCCTGCATTCAGGCACCTGAGATTGTCTCTGAGCAGCGCTCTGCTGATGGCACCATTAAGTGGGCCATGGACATCGGTGATGGCCAATTAGTGGAAACGGTTTACATCCCTGAAAAGGATCGGGCGACGCTGTGCATTTCCACCCAAGTGGGCTGCCCTGTGAAGTGCGCCTTCTGCCGTACCGGTAAGTCGGGCTTTAACCGTAACTTAAAGGTCTCGGAGATCATAGGTCAGGTCTGGCGGGCTGCCACCCGTGTCGGTTTTAGTCAAAACCAAGAGCAAAAGCCTATCTCCAATGTGGTGATGATGGGCATGGGCGAGCCGCTTCTTAATGTGGCTAACGTCCTCTCGGTGGTGAAGATTCTGCTCTCGGACAATGCTTTTGCCTTGTCTAAGCGCCGTGTCACGATCTCTACCTCCGGTATTGTGCCTGCCATTAACAAGATCGCCGGTAAGGTTGATGTGGCTTTAGCGTTATCGCTGCACGCTCCTAATGACGAGTTGCGTAATGAGCTGGTGCCTATTAACAAGAAGTTCCCTTTACAGGACGTCTTAGCGGCTGTACGCAATTACGTGGATAACTCCAATGCCAATTGCGGCCGTGTCACCATTGAGTACGTGCTCTTAGATCACGTCAATGACAGCACCGATCAGGCGCATGAGCTGGCGCACCTCTTAAAGGACTTGCCGTGCAAGATTAACCTCATTCCTTTCAACCCCCATGAGGAATCTGAGTTTAAGCGTCCAAGCAACAGCCGCGTGGATCGCTTTTACAAGGTACTGGTCGAGCAATACGGCTTTACCGTAGTCACGCGCACCACGCGTGGTGACGATATCGCCGCCGCTTGTGGGCAGCTGGCAGGTCAGGTCAAAGACCGCAAAGCGACGCAGGCGACTTTAGTAAATGCAGACCATGCTCATGTTGAGGAGACTGCAGCGCTCGCGGCACAGGGACTTGCGCACCTTCAGGTGTAGTGAGCCATTCTGGAGGCAATCATCTCCCGCACAAGGCAGATACACCTGCGCTCCTTGGCGTCATTGGCGGTGCGTTGCGGTGTGCCGCTCCGCGCCGCATGGCCAAAGGTAGGATGAGGTTGAGCCTAGCCAGCTGTAAGTGACTGCTAGCCACAACAGGGCGTGAGCAGAGCGGTCATCTTAAGGGCGTGGGTGAGAGCTTATGGTGTTGCTCACCAAAGCCCAAAATTGAGGCGGTAGAGCCGCTGCGCTAAGGCCAGAGTACACTAGAGTTAAGACACCTGAGCTTTGCTTCTTGTCTGGCCGTAAGAATGAAGGCAGCCTTTACCCTGTACCCCGCACTTTGTACCGTTGCCCTCATTACTTTCGTTTCGTTATCCCCATAAGTTGTCAGGACTACACCTGTATTAGGTTTGATTTATGACTGCTGCACAGAATTTAGCTTCGGAGCTTGAGCGTGATCAGAATCAAGCGGCGCTGCATCCTCAGGATGACGCCACGAGCAGTCCTGACGCTGCTGTAGACCCAAGCGCAGCTACCGCTGCCGCTGCGGGTGACACTGCAACTCATGCTGATGCTGCTGAGGCTTACCCTCAAGAGGGGGCCGCAGCAGTTGCCCAAGCACAGCAGGCTGTGTCCGCTACAGAGCAGGATGACCTCTCGCAGTTTACGGAGAACCCTTACGTCAGCCCTGTGCGCACTATGGATCAGGACTTAGATCAGCTCCATTCCATTGGTGAGATCCTGCGCTATCATCGGCAGCGTGCGGGCCTCTCGCTTCAAGATGTTGCCTGTAAATTAAGAGCCCGTCCGACGACTATTGATGACATCGAGCGCGACCGCTTAGTAAATCAAACCTCAGCGGATTTTGCGCTCAACATGATCTCCCGCTACTCCATTCTCTTAGGTCTCAATTTCGAGGAGATGTCGGAGATTTATCTGCGTCAAGTAGGGGAGCAGGTCGTGATTGAGCAGAAAAAGAACAAGAAGAAAGCAACTGACCGGCACATGAGCCGCAATTGGTTTATTGTGGTGCTCATTATTGTCATGGCCTTTGTGGCGTACCTCGTTTTAGGGGGGGACAATAACGAAAATCCTGACATGGAGCAAAAGGAGCAGGAGCTGCAAACGCTGGTCAAAAACGGCTCAGAGCAGTTAGCCCCCTTAGATACCTCGATGCCGCTGATTTCCGCTGATAGCGCTAATGCCAATAGCGCTAATGCTGCAAGCGGGGAGGCGGCCGTAATTCTCGAGGAGCCAAGCAACGAGCAAGCGCCACAGGTGCAGGTGGTGGATGAAAACACTGCTAAGGCCGAAGCGCAAGCCCGTGCTCTGGCACAGGATGCCCAGCAAGCTGCGGCGCAACAGCAGCAAGCTGAGCAAACCAGTCCTGCACCACAGGATTCGCTGCTCTTGCCTCACGATCCAACTACGACTACCACCACTGCCACGACCACTACCACTAATGTGGTGAGCGCGGGACAGACCCTTGTGGACACACCAGTGAGCGTGGATAGCACAGTGAGCGCTACCAGCGCTAATGGCAAGTCCGTAGAGGAACAAGCCCGTGAGGCTGCCTTACGCCTCAGCGCTGCTGAGAGCAATGCCGCTTTGGGCAATGTGCCTGCAGAAACTGCCACTGCCACTGCTACTGCTACTGAGGAAACAGCGCCAGAGACGCAAGCTCCAGCACCAGAGCTGAGCTCCAATCTGCACAATATCTCCTCACAGGTAAAGGTGGTCAATCGTGACGGCTTAGCCTCTTTAAACCGTGCCGTGATTCAGGTTAAGCGTGACGTCGCCTTAAGGGTATTAGACAGCAGCAATCGCGTGCTGGCTAGTGGTACCTACAAGGCAGGTGATCGCGTGGCGGTTACAGGTATCCCACCGATTAAAGTACAGTTAAGCGATACGGATGCGGTGAGCGTCTCATATATGGGCGGTAGCATTAATATGCCAAAGTCCCAGCAAGTGCAGTTTGAGCTGCCAATGCGCTAAATTACAGTAGTACAGTGCACTGCTGTACAGTGCTGTAATGTGCTGTACGCAGCATGGCAACGCCGTGCGCTAGACATTTTGGCTCAACTCAGAGTTTGGTGGATACCACAACGTAGCCGCACATATTTAGGCAAGCACATGCGTGGTATGAGCCGTGGTGATGGCGTTTAATGTTAGCCACCTAAAAGTAGTGTGGGGCTCTATCCACCAACCTCTGAGATAGCCGACATTCTCTTTTTCTTCTCTTTTCCGTTTTTGTTCCCAGCCTCGGAGATGGTTATGGAGTGGCATGCACCACAGATCGTGCGCCGTAACTCACGGCAAATAAAAGTGGGCTCAGTGCTCGTTGGCGGAGGCGCTCCTATCTCCGTGCAAAGTATGACTTGCACTGAAACTCTCGACGTCGCCGCGACCGTGGCGCAAGTGCAAGCTCTATCTGACGTTGGTGCTGATATCGTGCGTGTTTCGGTGCCATCCATGGAGGCCGCTGCAGCCTTTAAGAGCATCGTGGCGCAATCTCCAGTACCAATTGTGGCTGACATCCACTTTGATTACCGCATTGCCATTGCCTGTGCCGAAAATGGTGCCGCTGCTTTGCGTATCAATCCAGGTAATATCGGTGCCCGGCACAAGGTAGAGGCTGTCTGCCAAGCGGCCAAAGATCACGGTCTGCCTATTCGTGTGGGTGTCAATGCCGGTTCCTTAGATAAGGACTTGCTCGAAAAGTACGGTGCGCCTAATCCTGAGGCTATGGTCGAGGCGGCTTTACGCTCGGCAGAGATCCTTGAGAGCCACAACTTTGTGGACTACGCCTTTTCAGTAAAGGCATCGGAGCTCTACTTATGCGTGGCTGCTTATGAGCTCTTAGCGCAAAAGACTGATGCCCCTCTACACTTGGGCATCACTGAGGCGGGTGGCCTCACCGCTGGTACCGTGCTGTCCTCGATTGGCATCGGTATGCTGCTGCAAAAGGGTATTGGTGATACCTTGCGCGTATCGCTAGCTGCTGACCCCGTAGAAGAGGTCAAAGTAGGCTGGGCGATCTTAAAGAGCATGCATTTGCGTAGTCGTGGCGTTAATATTGTGGCCTGTCCAACGTGCTCGCGACGCGGCTATGACGTGGTGGGCACCGTGCAGACGCTGGAGCAGCGCTTAGCTGACATTCGCAAGCCCATCAAGATTGCCATTATGGGCTGTGTGGTCAATGGCCCAGGTGAGGCCTTACACGCTGATGTGGCTATCTGTGGTGGTAAAAACGGCAAGTGCTTGATTTACGAGCGTGGTGAGCTCATGGGCCGGATTGGTACTGAGGAGATCTTAGAGCGCGTCGAAAGTCGCGTGCGGGCCTTAGCCGCTGGAGACGAGGCTCCTGACACCAAGGTTAACTCTGTTAGCAAGTAGTGGTGGGGAGCGGCTGGCACGTAATCAAACTGCTCTCCTCAGAGTTTGGTGGTTACCAAAAGCAGCATCACCACTGCGATCAAGCAGTAGTCCCTTGTGATGGCGTTTGGCGTGACCAACCATGAGATAGTGTTGGAGCCACATCCACCGAACTCTGAGGAGAGCA
>JAHLFE010000065.1 GCA_018884035.1 Candidatus Anaerobiospirillum pullicola | reverse complement strand
TGGCAGATCGTGTTGCTGCCTAGTAGAGCTGTGTGTACAGCAGCACTGTGTCTTAGAAGCTGCGCGCTGCAGGGCAGCGCCTTAGCGTTCGAGGAGCGCGCCGTCAGCACCAAAAAAATCGCAAGGATCCTCTTTTCTTACTTTGCATGGAGCTTTGTATGCAAGCTGCCGCCAAAAAAGCCAAGCGCAAAACCAAAAGTGCCAACGCTACTGCCGCTTTAAAAGTTAGTAATAAAAGTACTCATACCCCTCACTATCGCGCGAAAAAGAAGACGCATTATTAACTGCCAATGCATCTTCAGAGACTGCTCCTGCCAATACCATTGTGGCGCACATTAGAACTGCACAAGGCACGGTGGGACTCACTGCGGCGCAATATGGTCAATTCATGGTGGCGCAATATGCACCGCTGCCAACTTTTCGCTTTGCGCAGTACTTTAGTGACTATCGCCGTGAGCACGTGCTCTCAGAGCTGACTGCAGCGTTAAAGCGTGACATGGATGACATCTCCTGCGCATACATCGACCACCAAGAGAAGCTCTACGACCTGCTGCCATTGATGCCGCATGTGGTACTCAAAAAAGACCATCTGTACACTGATGAGGATCTCAAGCTCAAAGCGCACCTGCAACAACTCATTGCCTCGCAGCAATATCCGTTTTTGACCCAGTGGTTTGCGGAGATGGCCACTGCTTTTAGCAATCGCTATGGGCTCTACGACACACCTACAGAGTTACTGCAAGCTGCCAATGGTAAGGCCATGTTAGATGTGGGCGGTTATATTGGTGACACCATCACGGTATTTAGATCCATACTGCCTACAGCAGAGCTCTACTCGTTTGAGCCTGATCGCCAGAACTTTCAAGCGCTCCAAGATAACATCGCTCGTATGGAGGGGAGTGAGCGGATTCATGCCTACAACTGTGGTGTGGGCGCCACCACCGGCAAACTTAAGCTGCATCACTCTTCGTTTGGTACTTCGGCGGGTACCATGCTTAATGTGCCGCTGTCTACTGATGACGAAGAAGTGGACATCATTACCCTTGATGACTTTGTGGCTGAGCACAAGTTGCAAGTGGGTCTCATCAAGGTCGATGTCGAGGGCTTTGAGCCGGAGGTGATTCAGGGCACCTTAGAGACGATTAAGAGCCAAAAGCCGATCTTGGTGATTGCGGTTTACCACAGTGCCAAGGAGTATTACGAGCTCAAGCCATTCTTAGAGAGCCTCAATTTAGGCTACAGCTTTAGGCTGCGTCGCTCGTGCTTTTGTAATCCGCTGTGTGAGCTGGTTTTGGTCGCTCTGCCCAATCATTAAGCACTGAGCACAGAGCTGTGGTGTAGGGCAGCTTACGGGCGTAAACTGCAAGGGAATATTACCACCAGAGCTACAGAGCTATCCCTACGACGGCCGTTCTGGCTGCAGATGCTGCTCTGCAGAGGCGTCTGCAAGCTCATGGCTGCCCCTTACCTCATATGTGGCGCGATAGCTGTTGCCCTTACAAGGAGCCTGTAACACGGCTGGTAATGGTCATGACTTTACTTTAGCTGGCCTTAAGAGCACTACCATTGTGAGGAGCATGTAATGCTGACCACGGCGCAGATTCTCGAGAAGATGATCGTTTTCTCTGCGGGCAATATCCACGACATTGATCACCTCATCCGCGTCTGGACTTACGCCCAGACCATTGGCAAGTTAGAGCATCTTGATGAGCCAACGCAGTATATCGTCGAGGTCGCGGCTATTGTCCATGATATTGCCTGCCCGCTGTGCCGCATAAAGTACGGTAACACCAACGGCAAGCATCAAGAGCAAGAGAGCGAGCCACTGGTGCGGCAGTTTTTAGAGGGTACGGGCTTAAGCCCTGAGCAGGTCGAGCGCGTGGTCTATTTGGTAGCCCATCACCACACCCTGACCAATATTCAAGGCATGGACTACCAAGTGCTGATCGAGGCTGATTACATCGCTAACGCCACGGAAAATGGCTACAGTGAGCAGAACCGTCAGAACTTTAGTGAAAAGGTGATGCGCACAGCAAGCGGTAAGCGGCTGTTAGCCGAGGTCTTTGCCACGCCAGCAGCGTAGTGCTCCAGCATCGTATTGCTCATACCGCAAGAGTGGGTTCTTTTTTGTAATTAGGGGATGCTTATTAAGTGCACCAATATGGTTCACATGAAAGTTCATGTGTCTATCAATGATCGTGACCATTTCGTTCAACAAATGAACCAAATTAGGTCACACCTTTTTAGTGCATCCCGTGCTTACGATAAAGAACCAAGAGTGACCACTTTGAGATAAAGGGCTACATGGGGGTTGCTTTTAACCCCAGAGACAACAAAGGCGCCAGCAAGGCGCCTTTAAACTTTAAGGGGAGTTAGCAGACAAGGCTCGGCCTTGCCTACATGTTAGAGCTCAGCTCCTCCTCATCGTCGCCACGCTCCGCACTCCCCTCCGAGCGCGAGAAGTTTTGCTCGTCGTTGTCGGCCTTAGTGTGCAGGTGCGCATACTGCGTGAAAGGATCTGGTTTGCCCTTGCCACGCACAAAGTTTGGAGTCTCCACCGCCGCTACCGCTGTCGCCCCTAAGGTAGTGCGGCTAGCCGCCGCGCTTACGACGTGATCCTGTTGTGCCTGCTGCGCAGCCAGCTGTTGCGCCTGTTGCTGCGCAATCAGGTTGTCCTTAGCCTGCGTAATAAAGAGCTTGATGCGGTTGAGCACATTGGACTGAGCCGAGCCCGCCTCGTAGTCAATGCTGCAGAGGTTAGCCTGAGCATAGGTCTCACGCAGGGCACGCATCACGCCCTTACCCGTGATGTGGTTAGGTAAGCAGGCAAATGGCTGCACGCAGATGATGTTCTCAATGCGGTGTTCAATAAAGTCCACCATCTCTGCCGTGAGCAGCCAGCCCTCACCTGCCTGCTGACCTAAGCTCACAAACTTGCTGCCATAACGCATGAGGTCGCTAAAGCAAGGCAGCGGCTCAAACTTGCTGTTCTTCAGCGCCGAGATAATGATGCGGCGCTTGGCCTCAAAGGAGCGTAAGAGCAGCCACGACACGGTAGCCTTAAGCTTAGAGGTGCCTAAGTGCTGCGCCTGGTAGATGCTGTCGTGTAAGCAGTAGAGCACAAAGGCCGAGATGTCACCTAAGACCGGCTCACCACCCTCAGCAATAATGTTCTCTACCAGCTCGCTATTGGCATCAGGGTGGTACTTAAGCAGAATCTCACCGACGATACCCACCTTTGGTCGCAGCTCATGACGCAGTGGAATGCGCGAGAATTCTGAGACCATATCGTGCACACGGCGCTTAAACTGCTTTGGCTTACTGAGCACTTCCTCATTGAGTTCATGATGGTAGTGCTGTACGAGTTTCAGAGCAGTACCTGGCACTTGCTCGTAAGTGTGGCAGTGCAAATAGAGGCTTTGCAGTAAGTCACCATAGAGTAAGCTCAGGGTTAAGCGCTTTAAGCCCTTTAAGCCCAGCTTGAGGTGCAGCTTCTCATCTTGCAGGTCAGAGCCCTGCAAGGTCACCACTGGAATGTCCTGTGCGTGCAGGTCATGGAGGGCCCAGTTAAGCAGAGCAGGGTAGTTGGTCGCACGGCATGGGCCGCAGGTTTGCGCTAAGAGCAGCGCCGAGGTCTGAGGATCAATTTGTCCTGCCGCTACAGGCTCTAAGAGCTGACCAATAGCCACAATGGCAGGGTAGCATGCGTCGTTATTGACGTGCTTGAGGCCCATCTCAATGGCGTGTGAGGATACCTCATCAAGGAGCTTAACCTTATAGCCTAAGCTCCTAAGACAGGTCGCCAGAATTGGGAAGTGAATTGGCGCCATCTGTGGCATGTAGAGGGTACGCTCTTTGAGGGCATCATTGCTCATGGCCTCAGCTAGCGTCATGGTGTTCTCTGGCTTTGCAGACTGTGGCAGTGCACAGCTGTTTGCCGAGGTAGAGGTAGCAGTTACCTGTAACTGCCCTTCGACCATGTGTACCGTAGTAGCACTGTTCGTAGCAGAGAGTGCCTCTGCTTTAATGTGCGCAATCTCCTCATGGGCTAAGGCGGCAGCGGCCAGATTGCTCTCACGTACTGGCTCTAAGACGGCGCTTACCGTCTCGCTGCTAGCTTCACTGCCTGTAGCAGGGGCGGGCGCTGCAGTAGTGGCATTTGCTGTGGCATTTGCTGTGGTGGTAGCAGTTGCTGGATGCGCAGCATTGGCATCAGCTGTGGCACACAGAAGCGAGCGCAGACGAATCTTGGCTGCACCTAGGGTGTCACCCTCATCGATCTTGAGCATGGTGTAGATCTTATGATGACTCTCTAAGATCTTTTTCACCTGCTCCGAGGTAATAGCGTCAATACCACAGCCAAAAGACACCAGCTGCACCATTTGGCTATTCTGGTGCTCAATGACATATTGCGCCGCACGGTAGAGACGGCTGTGGAAAGCCCACTGATTGACCACATCAAGCTTTGGCCCCTGCTGCGTCAGCATGGCAATGGCGTCCTCAGAGACGATCACCGTGCCCATCGAGGCAATTAACGCCGGAATGCCGTGATTTAAGAGAGGATCGACGTGGTAAGGGTGACCACTTAACACCACCAGTGGCAGCTTCTGCTTTTGCGACAGCTCCACTTGCTCAATGGCCATCATGCACAGGTCATGGTGGTATTGGCGCATGGCATCACGGGCCACTTCAATGGCATTTAAGATCTCCTTTTTCTTGATGCTCGGATCGATCTCTTGGATGGCCTTGATAATGGACTTGTCTGCGCCCAGCAGCAAGTAAGGAGTGTAGAGCTTAAGCTCAGGATAGAGCGACTGTAAGTTAAGCTTTAAGGCCTCAGGATAGCCACCGACTACAGGGCAGGCAAAGCTGTCGTCATTTTCGGCGAAGTACTTATCCTCTTTTGGCACGCAAGGTAAGAAGATGCGCTTCACCCCTTGCTCAGCTAAGTAAGTGATATGGCCGTGAGCTAGCTTGGCAGGCAAGCACAGCGACTGCGACGGGATGCTGGTTTGACCTAAGGAGGAGATCTCTTTGGTGGAGACAGGGCTTAAGACCACATTAAAGTGCAGCTCATTAAAGAGCGCATGCCAGAATGGGTAGTGCTCAAAAATATTGAGCACGCGCGGAATACCAATGGAGCCACGCGTGGCTACTGCCACATCAGCAGGGATCACCAGTTGATTGCCCAAGAGCACCGCTGGGGTGGCAGGCGTCTCGGGCACGACGGTGCCAGCATTACCCACTGTACCCGCTGTACTCGCGGCAGCCGGAGCCGCAGTCGCAGCTTGAGCTGCGCTGGTAGCAGTTGCGGAGGTAGTGGCGCTGGCAGCGCTAGTAGCAGACGCTGCAGCGGCGTTAGCAGCATTAGCTGTAGCAGCGGCAGCGGCGGCAGTGGCAGTAGCCTGCTTTTGTGCCTTGGCGGCACGGGCCACTGCAAGAGCGCGTTGCAAACGCGCTTGACGAGCAGCCTCAGCAGCTTCCAGCTCTTGGGCGCTCTGTGCCACTGGATCATCACCGGTAGTGCAGCTGCGCTCGTACTGCTTTTTAAGCTGCTGCGCCTTAGCGACACTGCTGGCTAAGGCTGCAGCCGAAGCCTGTAATTGCGTCTCATGCTGCGCTTGCTCCTGCTCCGCAGCGCTCTCAGCGCGGGTGCCTTGCTGCTGTTGCTGGGCACGCTTGGCAGCCGCTTGCGCTTGCAGCGCCGCACGGCGGCGTTGGGCGGCCTCTAAGGCGGCAGCATGGGCCTTAGCTTGCGCCTGCGCTTGGGCCTCAACCTCAGCTTCAGCTTGTGCGTGCTGAGCTTTAGAGAAGAGAATTGGACGCTCAAAGAGCAGCTTAAACTTACGCTCGTAGAAGTTACCCTGATCGTCCTTAACGCGACCGCTGTGATTTAGTGGGAAGTCACAGCGGTTACCATGAATGTGCTTTTGCCCCGATAAGAAGGTATTCATGGTCAGCATGCAGTGGTTGTTACAACCCTTGCAGCGGAAGTCGCGGGTCTTGATCTTACTTAAATCAAAGAGCTCGTCAGGGAAGGTTAAGGCGTGGACGCGATCTTTATTGACGCAGCGCTCTTGAGCAATTAAGGCCGAACCAAAAGCACCCATTAAGCCGGCGATATTAGGGCGGATAACGTCACGGCCAATGTTGAGCTCAAAGGCACGTAAGATCGCGTCGTTTAAGAAGGTACCGCCTTGTACCACCACATGCTCACCGAGCTCGGCACTATCGTGAATACGCAGCACCTTGTAGAGGGCATTACGGACAATGGAGAGGCACAGACCAGCAGCGATATCGCCAATAGCGACGTTATCACGCTGCGCTTGCTTCACCTTAGAGTTCATAAATACGGTGCAGCGAGTGCCTAAATCACATGGCGCTTGCGCCTCCAGCGCTTGCTTGACAAACTCTGGCAGCGGCAATTGCAGCTGCGCGGCAAAGGTCTCTAAGAAGGAACCGCAACCAGAGGAGCATGCCTCATTTAACTGAATCGAGGCAATAACACCGTGATCGACTTTAATGCACTTCATGTCCTGACCACCGATGTCAATGACATAGGTGACCTCAGGATCAAAGGCCACGGCAGCCTTTTGGTGAGCCAGCGTTTCGACCTCAGAAAACTGCGCATTAAGGGCGGCCTTAGCTAGCTCCGCACCATAGCCAGTGGTGCAGATGGCAGCGATGTAGGCCTCATGTGGCAGGTTGTGCACCAGCTCTTTAACCTTAGGCATGAGGTTACGCAGGGGCTCACCACCATTGTGGGCATAGAACGAGGCCAAAAGCTCGCGCTGCTCATTGATTAAGACGAGCTTAATGGTGGTACTGCCTAAGTCGATACCTAAGTAGAGAGGGCCGGAGGCAGTAGAGAGATCCTTTTGTACGACAGAGTGCGCGGCATGGCGCTTAACAAAGTCACTGTAGCTCTCGGTGCTGCCGTAGCTGTCGGCACCGGCGTGGGCACCACCGGTGCGCTCATTAAAGGTTAAGGCAATGTCGCTCTGGTCGATATCTGGCGCCGCAGTTGTCTCCATGGTGGTATCGTCGGCAGCGATGTCGTCAGTGTCGGCAGCTACGTCTAAGGCTTCACTTACAGTGAGGCTATCAGCGTCGTCAGCAGCGTCAGCAGCGAAAGCAGAAGCCGATTCAGATTCAGAGTCAGTGGCGGCGTAAGCGATAGCGGAGGAGGCGCTTGCAGTGGTACTCTTGACAGTAAAGAGTGGGCTTAAGCGCGAGGAGGTGGTGGTATTGCGGCAGGATTGCAACGCCTCTAATAAGGCGGCAATAGTAGTGGTAGGCGTAGCGGAGGTAAAAGAGTGTCCGTCGTCAGTGGCTAGACCACTCACGCTACTTGCCGGTTCTCGAATCGCGGTGCTCTCGCTTGAAGAGTTAGATCGTGAGCGCGCGGGGTGGTGCACGTCTAGGCAAGGCGTGGCTTGCAGATTCTGCTGTTGCTGCTCTGCTTTTAAGGCAGCACGAGCGGCACCATAGGCAATGGCGTACTGGGTGTCAGTAAACTCTAAGAACTTAGTGCACGGGCCGCTGAGCTTATCGATAAAGCTCTGCTTCAGCTCCGTTAAGAACGACAGTGGGCCACCTAAGAAGGAGACGTTACCCACGATCTCACGACCGCAGGCGAGACCAGAAATGGTCTGCTCACAGACGGCGGCAAAGACGGATTTGGCGATGTCGGCCTTGCTGACACCTTGGTTTAAGAGGGCGACTAAGTCGGTTTTGGCAAACACACCACAACGCGAGGCAATAGGATGGATTTGCTGGGCTTTTTTGGCCAGCTCGTTAAGTTCAGGGGTGCTGACGTTAAGCAACGTGGCCATTTGGTCGATAAATGCACCCGTACCACCAGCGCAAGCCTCGTTCATACGCAGCTCAACGCCGTTGCTTAAGAAGATGATCTTGCCATCTTCACCACCTAATTCGATGGCGACGTCAACGGTCTCAGGGCCGCTCTTTAAGTAAGTGCTGGCCGCGATCACCTCTTGGACAAAAGGTACATTAAGGCTTTCAGCTAAGTTAAGGGCAGCTGAACCGGTGAAGTTGACCGTAAGTGGGGCGTGAGCGAAATCACTAAGGGCACTGAGTTCTTTGATGAGAACTTCGACCACCGCGCTTTGGTGGCGGACGTAGGATTTACGCAGGATATTCGCTTTACTGTCCATGAGGACATATTTGGCGGTAGTCGAGCCTAAATCGACACCAAGGTAATAGTGCTTACTTAGTTCTTTCATGGATGCTAAAGAGGGTGGTAGCCACGTGTGCTGAAGCCGGTGGCAGTGGGTACTGCGTTTGACCTGCGGTACTTTAAGCAGCTTGAGGTTACACGGGCTGAAAACTGAGTGTTGCCATGCAGCTTATGAGAGCTCTTGTCAGAGCTTTGCTCTTAACAAGACTAAGCAGCATTGAGTCGAGAGTGCCGCGTGTAAGTGACGGTCGTCTCGGCCTTAGCGTGGGGAACGCCATAAGCCACGCTAATAGTAGTGAGAAAGAGCAGGCGGCTAAAGCAGCAGGGGTGGGGTAAGCGGCGTTAGCGACTTGTCTTGTAAAAAACGTTAATTATCACCTGATTGCAAGTGAGAATAAAGGGAGAAATAGTGTGGTGATAGTTAGAGGCCACAGCACAGGGAATTGCGCAAATAGCAGGCTGGGGTGTAGCTTCAGAGCACTTTTGGGGGAGTGTTTAGGTGTGGTTAGGAAGCGGTAGTGAGCGTTAAGCAGTGGTAGAGAGTGGGAAGCGGCGTGGTAAGCCTTAGCTACTCTTAGCTGAGCATGGTAGGGGAGATGAGCGGTACTTAGGATGCTATTGCGCTTTTTTATCAGCTAGGGTCAATCATGATGCAGAAGCGTACTGAAACATTTCACGTGTGACAAATGGCGTCTTTTAGGGGGCGCTGGGTAGAGGCGTTGATATGAGCACAGCTACGCATGCAGCGAAAAACAGCGCAGGCACGAGGTAAAGAGAATACCAGCTGCGGAAGAGAAAACCTGCTGCAGCGCGCCAGTCTCTGCCGTCTAGGTGTTGCGGCTGTTTTGGCCAAAACCGCTAAGACACGGAATTTACCTTAGAACCTGAGTGTGGATCTACTTAGGATTATCCCTCAAGGGGAAGGCATAGCCTTAAAGTTGAGCCGGCCTCCATCTTTAGTTTGGAAGTGGGGGGTATCGTTTAGAGCCGCAAAGAGCTTGGCGTCATGGCAGTGACCACGGCACAAGGCACTTGAAGGTGGCTCTCTAAGAGCGGCGTCAGCTCAGGCCAAGACTGCGCAGCAATGGCTAAAACGCCTGCTCGTCCACTCCATTTCAAGTAGATATGCTCTGCTTTGGCACTTATCTTGACACAAGGCGCCTTGCTCTGACCGCTTTAGGCTACAATAGCCCTCAGGTTTTGTATCTGTCGCTATGCTGTTCTGTGCACACACCCACAACGCACAGCACAGTGGAGGAGTGTTTTTCATGGCGGATATCCAAGCTTCTGGACAGCACGCAAAGGCTAATAAGCAGATCAAAAAGGCAGTCATCGTCTCTAAGGTATATCACCGTCCTGTGGGCGGGGCCATTAATGAAATCGCTGCCATGCTCACACGCTTAGGCGTTAAGGCTTTTGTCGACCAGAACACCGCCGTGGGTTTTAACCTCGATCAGGTGCCTATCATTTCGCGGCGCTCTATACGTGACACCGACCTCATTATCGTTGTCGGTGGAGATGGCTCCCTTTTAGGTGCAGCCCGCTCCTTAGTCGACCTCGAAGTGCCCATGCTCGGTGTCAATCGCGGCCATTTGGGCTTGCTTACCGATATCAGCCCTGCCGATGTAGAGTCTGCCCTCGAAAAGATTGTTAACGGCTACTACACCACCGAAGATCGCATGATGTTAGATGTGCGCGTCTTTCGTCGCGATGAGGAGGGCGTCGAGGAGCTCTTAGGTCAATCTCTGGCCTTAAATGAGACCGTAGTGCACTCAGGCATCCTTGCCCACATGATAGTCTGCCGCGTCTCGATTAATGGCAATTACATGTACACCCTGCGTGCTGATGGCATCATTGTCGGTACCCCAACAGGCTCTACTGCTTACTCCTTATCGGCGGGCGGCCCGATCATTGAGCCGCATTTAGACGTGCTCTCGTTGGTACCAATGTTCCCGCAATCGCTCAATTGCTCGCCTATCATTCTGCCAGGTAAGAGCAAGGTCGAGATTGAGTTTGAGATTAAGGACAATGCCCCTGAGTGGGTAAACGTCAACTGCGATGGTCAGGCTACCATTCGTGCCGACACCAAGTGCATTGTCTGCGTGCGTCCACACCAAAATCCTCTGCGCTTGATCCACCCCGCAGGTTACGATTATTACAGCGTCTTACGCCAGAAACTGGGCTGGGGACAGAGCCTTGTTAATTAGAAAGCGCCTTGGCTTTGCCCATTCTCAGCTCTCAGTACTCTGGTTGATCTTGTGCAAAGTGGCATGTAAATTGCATTAGGGGCAGGCGTTGTGTTTAGAAAATTGAGTATCAGTTGTGAGGGGAGAGTAGCACTGCAAGGTGATGTTCTCTGTCATAACTGATCGTTAAAACCCAGATGCATGGTGATGTTTCTGGGTTTTTTTATGGCTTGCAGCGCAGAGGCTGTGCTTTCGTGAGGCCTCTGATCTGAGCGGTTGTCAGTGCTTTGGTGCTTAGTGGCGATCAGTGCGCGAGTATGATGCGCTGTGGGGATAAGCAGTATCGTTTGTTGTAAGTGGTTTGAGTCTGCCGCCTCAGGTGCGATGCGCAAAAAGCGCAGAGATGTGCTAAATTGAGCCCTCAGATTAGGGCAGCTTCACTGCCTCTTTCTTTGCTTTTATCTTATTTTGGGGCTGATGGAGCGGCGATCGCAGCGGCAATCGCTTCGGAACTACTGACTTAAGAGATGACTGAATTTAGGGCAATTATGCGTGCTCTGGCTTAAGGTAGGCTTAAGCGATAACACCATTGATCTTGAGGTGTTTGACGTTGCCAGCACTCAACCCTGCATTCGTCACTTATTAGATCACTCCTTCCGTCCTCTCCCGTTCTTTTTCAGCTCTGGCGTTAGGTTGCAGCGCAGGCTGGCGAGCGGCGAGCCGTTGCTCGCTTACTTGCTTGCTTGAGGCAGCCATTACTTGAGGCATCCATGCTCGAACAGCTTAGACTCCATAACTTGGCTCTCTCTGTCCAAGCAGAAGTGGATTTCACTCCAGGCATGATCTGCATTACAGGTGAGACAGGAGCCGGTAAGTCGCTGGTAGTTGATGCTTTAAGTCTGGTTTTAGGGGCCAAGGCTGATGCCAATATGGTGCGGCAGGGCGCAAAGCAGCTTGAGGTCGAAGCGCTGTTTTCGCTCAAGGATCAGCCTAAGGTTAAAGAGCTGCTGCGTGCTTTTGGTTATGAGGCCGAGGGCGCTTCGAGTAGCAGTGGCAATGGCAGTAGCACTGGCATTGACACTGGCAATGCGGCGCGTGCTGTTAGAGCAAGGCATAGCAGTAGCACCGCTGCTAATGAGGACACGGGCGTTGGTGGGCAGGCGCTCTCTGTGGAGCGCATTTCGGTGCCGGATGCGGTTATCGCCGATGGCGCTGCTGTGAGTATTGTCAAGCCTGAGCAATTGCAGCGCGAGCGGGAGTTACAGGCGGCTGCTGCCGCTTCTGCTGCCATGCAAGAGCACGCTTTGCAAGAGAATGCTCAGACTCTGCAGGCGATGACAGGGGATGCGAGCACAACAGAGTCCACGGTAAGTGGTGACGCCGCCGCTGACGCTACGGTCAATGCTACGCACCATGCTGCCAGTGCTACAAGTGCAGCTGGCAGAGTAACTGACAGTGCCCATGTAGAGTCCTCGGCTGATCCTACTGCTAGCACTGCCTCTGCTTCTGACTTTGCGGATACTGCTGACGAGGATGATGACAGCGAGCTTATTCTGCGCCGCATTGTCACCGCTGAGGGTAAGTCCAAAGCCTACATTAATGGTCATCTGGCGACCTTAGCGCAATTGCGTGAGATCGCTGATTGCCTCGTGGCTATCCATGGCCAGCATGCCAGCATCAAGCTGATGGAAGAAAAGAATCAGCTGGAGATTGTGGATAACTTTGGTAAGTTGCGCCCGCTGGTAAACGAGGTCAATGCGGCCTTTGCCCAATACAGCAAGTTGCGCAGTGACCTCATTGAGCTCTCCGAGCGGCAAAAGCAAGGAGCCGCTGCTTACAAGCAGGATCGCTATGAGTTAGATGAGCTCAAGCGCCTCGATCTACACAAGGGCGATTATGAGGTGTTAGAGGGTAAGTTTGACCGCGCCATGCATCAGGCGCAGTTTAGCGTCACCCTTGCATCCTTACGCAACGTCATTGAGGGTGGCGACTCTAATATTATCTCCATTCTGCGTGATCGGCTGGTGGAGCTGGATAAGGTTAAGGCCTTTGATGAGCAGATCTGCAAGATCATGGAAAACCTCGAGAACGTGATCTTATACCTCGAAGATTGTGCCTCCATGGCCTCTGACCTCACCTCAGCTGAACTGGAGATGAGTACCACGCAGCTTGAGGAGCGGATGAGCAAGGTGCATGATTTAGCACGGCGCTTTGCTTGTGCTCCACAAGACCTCTATCTCATGACGGAGCGCTTAGAGCGTAAGGTCGCTGACTTCTGGGGCTTACGTGACCGTATCAGTTCCTTAACCAACGAGGTCAAAGCCGCGCGCCAGCGTTATGAGGACTTAGCGCAGCAACTGTCAGAGCAGCGGCAGGTGGTAAGTGCTGATTTTGCGAAGTGCATTAACGAGAAGATTGGGGCGTTGGCCTTACCTGATGCGCGCTTTGCGATTGAGTTAAGCTGCGATAAGGAGTGCAAGCCACGCTTAAACGGACGTGATCAGCTCTGCTTTATGTTCTCTGCCAACTTAGGCCAAGACCTCAAGCCGCTTGCTGCGGTGGCCTCAGGTGGTGAGCTCTCGCGCTTAGCCCTGACTATTGAGGTGCTGACAGCCTCGGTGCGCTCGACCCCGACCTTGATTTTTGATGAGGTGGATACGGGTATTTCCGGCCGCACGGCCTCAGCTGTAGGTGCGCTCTTACAGGAGTTAGGGCAATATGTGCAGGTCATTACGGTAACGCACTTACCGCAGGTGGCGGCAAAGGCCAATACGCAGTTTGTGGTGGCTAAGTTTAATGAGGATGGGCAGGTTAACTCCACCATTAGCGCGCTTGATATTAAGGGCCGCATTGAGGAGATCTCGCGCATGATTGGTGGTGATGTCATTACTGATACCACGCGTAAGAGTGCCTATGAGCTGCTGCATAGCAATGACGAGCGGCAGGTCTCGGCGGGCTAAAAAGCCAATTCCTGTGGTGCAGCATGATTGCCACCACAGCAACATTGAGGATACGCCCACGAGTAGCTTTTTGTGGGGCGCTGTGAAGCACTCTGCAGAGGAGCGGGCCAGCGTCTTACCCTTAATCTATGGCGTAACGCGCCGTTTGGGCAGCAGCACTGTAAGCTGATGTTGTTAGTGCCAATATCACCGCTAGGGCTGACTGGTAAGAGCACTCTGAAGAACAGCCTCAGTGGCGCGTGGTGCCACTTCTCCACTTGTGTGAGCACAGCTACTTGCCATTAAACCTTAGAGATACGGCGCAGCACGCTGTTGCTGCTTCCTCTGTCCTGTAAGATTATGTGTAGGCATTAGCGTAAGCGTAAATGGCGCTTGCCTTTAGCACCAGAGTGATATGACCGCGCCTGTTACTCTTAGCTTTGGTTCTCTTTCTGCGCATATCTGACGATGTCCACCCCCACATTTTGGGCTAATTTGTGCACTATCATGAGGCAAAGACGCCCCTTTGGTTATCTCCTGACAGCTTTTTGCGCCCAATACCCCTAAAACTCCCTAAAATGAGGCATTTTCGCTGTGTTGGTGGAGCACCATACCGTAAAAAGCGCGGCTTTAGCTGCCCGCAACGAGCCTCAAGCTCGCTGCGCGGTACTAAAGTAAGGCCTTGCCTATACATCACCATTTGTCTGCCGTTTCAGCAGAGGAAGGATCTGCCATGGCGTGGTTAAGCAAGTGGCCGCTCACCAATTTACTGGTGGTGTCGCTGTTTAAATCAAACCAAAATGCGCGCACGCAGCTTGACGAGCAGCTTTTTGCTGATGGCTCCATTGCTTGTCAGAGTAAGTCACCACAAGCAAGGACAAAAGATACTGCGAGCACACGGCCACACTCTGCGGGAGAAACCATGGATAGTGCTGCTTTTTCCTACGTGATAAGACGCGCCCAGCCTGCAGATACGGAGGCCATTGCGCGCTTAGAGCTGGATTCGGCGGCGTATGAGGGACGCTTAGAGCCCCTCAACTTCACGCCTACAGAGTTAGCACGCCTGTGGCAAGAGCGTATCCGCTCCCTGCGCTACGAGGTGTTGGTGGCCGAGGCGGGACAGACTCTTTTGGGCTTTGTCGGCATTATGGCCCCCGCAGGAGGTAATGGCTTTATCCAAGCTATCTACATCGCCCCTGCGTTTTACCATCGTGGCATCGGTACCCAGCTTTTACAGGTCTGCGAGAAGATCTTTAAGCTGCGCAAATGCCCGCGTGTCGTGCTGTACGTCGAACCAAAGAACCACAATGGTCAGAGCTTTTATCGTAAGGCTGGCTATGTGGCCACCAACCAGAAGTTTCGCCATTTGACCGTTTGGGTGAAGGAGTTTGCATCATCATGTTAAAGATCTGCGTCGTCGGTCTGTCTGGTCGTATGGGCCACAGCCTCTTTGATTGCTGTCAGGGCTTAGAGGGCTTAAAGATTGTCTCGGGTGTGGCCAAGAACGATACCCCAATGCCAGTAGGCTTTAATGGCGATGTGGTAGAGAATGTTAACGCCTTAAAGGAAGCTCCGGACATCTTTATCGACTTCTCGCGTCCAGACTGCTCGCTTACGGTCTTAGACTACGCCAAGGCGCACAACTGCCGTGTGGTGTTGGGTACTACGGGCTTTGATGAGGATGGCAAGTCCAAGATTGTCTCGACCTCGCACAGTGTGCCAATCGTCTTTGCAGCTAACTTCTCGGTGGGGGTAAACGTCAGCTTAGCCCTCATTAAGAGGACAGCGGCGATCATGCAGGATGCGGATTTAGAGATCTACGAAGCCCACCACCGCTATAAGGTGGACGCTCCATCCGGCACTGCTTTAGCAATGGGGGAGGCTGCGGCAGAGGCGCGTGGCGTTAACTTAAAGGACGTGATGGTAGAAGGCCGTCATGGCATTACGGGCGTGCGTAAGTACGGCACCATTGGCTTTAGCTCGGTACGTGGTGGTGATGTCGTGGGTGAGCACAAGGCGATGTTTTTAAGTGATGGCGAGCGTGTGGTGATTGAGCACGTGGCTACCTCGCGTGCGACCTTTGCTCGTGGTGCTTTACGGGCGGCGGAGTGGTTAAGCCAGAAGAAGCCTGGTCTGTACACCATGAATGAGGTGCTGGGCTTAGATAAGCTCTAATAGAGGGGTTGCGTGCCCAGTTCCGATCTTAAGGGTATTTACCTCTAAGGAAAGGTAAAGAAAAGCTGAGACGTTGCCTCAGACTTGCTTTGCTGTGCTGTGCCTTGAGGTGAGGCGTGAGAGGCAGCGCTAACAGAGAGAAAACCCTCAAGGGCTACCCCCTTGTGGTAGCTTTGCCTGCTCCTAAGACAACAAAGGCCAGCTCATAAAAGAGCTGGCCTTTTAGTTGGTGGGCACCGTGAGTCCTATTGCAGCTTAAAAGCACTCATGGTCTTTACGAGGCGGGCGAGCTCACCTGAGGTGATATCGATATCCTTTTGTGTCTCCGTCGCAATCTGCGCCACCTCACGGCTGCTACTGGTGAGGTTTTGCATGTTAGAGGAGATCTCGTTTGTCGCTGTCGTCTGCTCCTCAGCTGCCGTCGCAATCTGTGTGATTTGCGCCGCCACCTTCTCCACGTGCTCAAAGATTTCATTGAGCACACTCTCTAAGCCCGCCGTATCATCAGCAAGATCAGAGATGCCTGATAAGGCGCGGTTCATCGACTCGGTAGCACCATTGGCGTCCTGTTCGATAAGATCGATCTTTTGCGCAATCTCATTGGTAGACGAGCCCGTGCGATTAGCCAGCGCACGCACCTCATCTGCTACCACCGCAAAGCCACGTCCAGCATCACCAGCACGTGCCGCCTCAATGGCAGCATTTAAGGCTAAGAGGTTAGTTTGCGCCGAGATCTCATTAATGGTGTCCACAATCGAAGCAATGCTGCGCGACTGCTTGATCATCGCGTCGATCTGCTTGCTATTTTCCTGCGTTTGCTGGACTTGAACGTGGATCATATTGATGGACTCTTGCGCCTTGCCCTTACCCTCGTTGGTCTTATTCGAGGTGTCCTGAGCGAGGTTAGCCGCCGTCTCACAGTTCTTAGCAATGTCCTGCGTGGTCGCCACCATTTCGTCGGTAGCGGCGGCAATGCTAATAGTGCGGCTCTCAGATTCCGAGGCGTTCTTGCTTAAGCGCGTCGTGCTCTCTTGTGCGCTCTTCATAGCCGACGAGACATTGTCGGTGATGTTGGCAATGATCGAGATCACCTCACGCAGCTTTTGGCGTAAGTCCTCGACCGTGTTGTTCAGCTGACCAAATTCGTCTTGGTAAGGGCTTTGCGCTTGCTTGGAGAAATCGTACTGCTCAAGGTAAGTGAGGTTCTGCATCGCCAGCGCTAAGGCATTTTTAATGTAGCGTGCGGAGAGGATGGCAATAGCAATGGCGACAACTAAGGAAATAAGCGTGAGCGTGACGACGCCGTATAAGCCTGTAGTGTCCGTCAGTACGCCCGATTGGTGGATCACTTCATTAAGCTGCGCGGTGCGAATCTCATCTAAGTTGCTGTACACCGGCGAGAAGTACTTTGGCACGTCCATTTGGAACTTGAGCATACCCTCGTGGTACTGACCGGCATTGAGCATCGGGGTGATATCGTTTTGGTAGATCGAGTTGATGTCGCTCGCGCTCTTCTTTAAGAAAGCGATTTGTTGTGGGAACTGGTCGTTGTCTAAGGCGCTAGCCGCAGCTGCCAGCTCCTGCATGCTGGCACGTAAGTCGGCATCGACCGAGGAATTGAGTTTGGCTCCGCTTTTGACCGCTTGATCGACCTTGGCAATAAAGAGGTCGGTTTCACGCTGCACAGCAATCATGGCTGTACTCATGCGCGCTACAGGCTGGTACTGATCGTTTAGCGTCCGATTGATGTAGGTGGCGACCTCTTGGGAGGAGCGCATTGATTGGACAGCAAAGATGGAGATGATGATCGTAAGGATCATGATCAGCGCAAAGCTGATTAAGAGCTTGATCTTAATCGGCAGCTGGAAATACCAACTCATAGAAAGAAACCCTGATAGCAGAGTACAAATTAACGATAAGAGTGCCGCCACCATAAGTGGTGACAAGTGCAAATGCAAGCGGTAAGAGTGTCTGGGAGTGATGTGGAGTGGGGTGGAGAGGCGTGGAGTGACGAGAACACCAAGCGCGGGCGGGAGTGGGAAGTGAGGAGAGCGCTGGAAGCAGGTACAGCTGTAAGCGCAAGCGCTTAGTGTACAGGAGTTTCGTGAAGCAATCTTGAGGGGAGCTAAATCTGCTTTTCTTGCGCTACAACGATGCATAGTTGTGAACAAAGGGTGCAGATACTTCTTGCAGTAAAAGCAGCAAAAGAGTCTGTGTATCGTGTTTTTGCTCGCGGATCTATCCCTAGGTGCTCATGTGTCTCTGGTGCATAAAATGTGGATTTCGTGCTGTAACTGCGTATGGTGCTAGGAGGCGAGAGTGCGTGCGGGGAGCGAGGATAAATACAGGTGGAGCTTAGAGGCAGGCAAAAAACAGCGCTTGCTGCCGACAGCTTTACTGCGGTGGCGGCGGCATAGTGCTATACAGCGCAGCGCGGTAAGACTAAGAGGGAGGACACTTTGCAGGTGTGGGGGCTGCTGATGCTGGGTAGGTAACCTAAAAGCGCCTGACGGCGTTTTATCGCGAAAGTAGCGCCGCAGCAAACAGCTACTCTCAAGGTAAAACAACCTGATGGTTGGCAGTGTCCTTTTTTGGGATTTACTGCTGGAGATACTCTCGCTGCAGGGGATACTCAGTAGTAGGAAGCAACGCAGAGTAGCAAAGGACTAACGTCTGCACTGCACTGCACTGCATTGCATTGCACTACCAGAGAAGCCTAGGCGCTTATCTCGATGGTGAAAGTAGCAGACTCTCAAGATTACGCGTGTACACAACCTCACAACTGTCAGCCGCTTGTAGTGGATGTTCTAAAGGCTTTGCTTTGCGCAGAAACAAAAAGCCCGCTGCGGCGCCCCTGTGTGCTTTCACAGATTGGTCGTAGCGGGCTTTGCTGTCCCCTAAGTGGGGAGTAGTGGGCTCTAACTGCTCTTTAAGCTTTAGAGCTTAAAGCGGCCCATGGTGCTGACCAGCTTCTCAATCTCAGAGGAGGTCAGCTCAATCTCGTTTTGCGTCTCTGTTGCGATCTGCGCGACCTCACGGCTGCTATTGGTCAAATCCTGCATGTTGGTGGAGATCTCATGTGTGGCCGTGGTTTGCTCCTCAGCAGCGGTCGCAATTTGCGTGATTTGCGTTGCCACCATTTCCACGTGCTCAAAGATCTCATTGAGGACTTGCTCTAAGCCAGACGTATCCTCTTCTAAAGCCGAGATGCCTTGCATCGCCTTATCCATAGAATCCGTGGCGGAGTTAGCATCAGCTTCAATGAGGTCGATCTTTTGCGCAATCTCATTGGTAGACGCGCCCGTGCGGTTAGCAAGAGCTCTAACCTCATCAGCCACCACGGCAAAGCCACGACCAGCATCACCTGCACGCGCCGCCTCAATCGCCGCATTTAAAGCTAAGAGGTTGGTCTGCGCCGAGATCTCGTTAATGGTATCCACAATCGAGGCAATGCTGCGCGACTGATTAATCATGGCCACGATCTGCTGGCTGTTTTCCTGCGTGTTCGTGACCTGCTGATGAATCATGTTGATAGAGTCTTGCGCCTTATCCTTACCCTCGTTGGTCTTCTCCGAGGTCTGACGGGCAAGGTTAGCGGCCGTATCGCAGTTTTGCGCGATATTCTGCGTCGTAGCCACCATCTCGTCAGTAGCAGCCGCAACAGTTAAGGCACGGTTTTCTGAGCCTGCCGCATTCTGGCTTAAGCGTAAGGTGCTGCTTTGCGCCCGCTGCATAGCTGCCGATACTTTATCCGTAATGGTAGAGATGGTACCAGTGACACTGCGCAGATTGAGGCGTAATTCCTCTAAGGAGCGGGTCAGGGCACCAAATTCATCGCGGTAGACGCTCTCAGCTTTGTGGGAGAAGTCATAATGCTCCATTAAGGAGATATTCTCGCTGGCGATGCTCAGGGCGTTTTTGATGTAACGTGACGATAAAGAGGCAATGACTAAGGAGATCACTAAAGCCAGTAAGGTCAGGACAATCACACCATACATGCCCTTGGTGTCGGATAAGACCGCTGACTGGTCAATGACCTCGCCAATTTGCGCGCTACGCACCTCGTCTAAAGCCGAGTAGGTTGGAGCATAGTAGCGTGGTACCTCCGTGAGGAACTTGCTCTGGGCCTCTTGGTATTGGCCCGCGCTCAGCAAGGGCATGACACTATTGTTGAAGATATTATTAATCTGATCGCTGCTTTCTTTGAGGAAGCTAATCTGCTCAGGAAAGCGGCCTAATTGCAGGGATTTAGCCGCCTCATCGAGCTCGCGGATGCTCTTTTGCAGCTCTGAGGCTACAGAGATGCTAAGTGGCGTGCCATTGTGCTCTGCTTGATCGATTGCACCAATGAAGAGGTCACTTTGCCGTTGTACCTCAATCATCGCCGTGCTCATTTTGGCGATGCGCTGATAGCGCTCCTCCAGTGTCCAGTTGACGTAAGTGGCGACCTCTTGGGAGTTGCGCATAGACTGCACAGCAAAGAGCGCAATCGCCAAGGTTAACACCATGATCACCGTGAAGCTCAGCATGAGTTTCACCTTGATCGGCAGCTGCAGATACCAATTCATGTGAATTGACCCTAAAACCTCTAAACAAGTACAAGGTGGTAAGAGGGAGTGATGCAGGGAGTGCTGGGGAGTGATCCTGCTGGGAGTGGTGAAAGTTGAGGGAGTGTTTGGAGTGGTGGCAGTGCTAACTTGAAGCGGGCGTAAGTTGTAAGCAGTGCTGGTTTCGTTATATTGGGTACAGCTGTGAGCCGTACCCGCCGCTCGCCGTAGGCAAGAGCGCATGCGTCTTAGCTGTAAGCAAGAGCAGCTAAAGTTAAAGGCAATCCTAGCTGCCACAAACAACGCAGCTGCCACTTAGTTTTGACAAGCTATCTCCGCAGAAAAAGCTGATATAAATGCGCTTTGTTATGAGCTAACAGCAAACAGCAAACAATAGCTGGCCACAGCTGCTCAAGAGCGTACCTATAGGGAAAGCCGTAAAGGGAACAAAGCAGAGATAAGGTGCGGGATTGTTTAGTGGTGCAGATAGGTGTGGGTGTTACGCCATGTAAACCGCAATTAATGTCAAGCCTAAGCATGCAGGCACTGCACTTCTTTACCAGAGAAGCCATTGAAGAAAATAATTACAGATGTACAGCTAGGTCATATTATACTGAACATAGGCTCTACAAATTTGTAGAAAGTGGGTAAAAGTGTGATTGAGTCTACATTTTTCTAGAGCAAAGGAAAAATGTCAAAATAGTGTAGTAATACACCAAAATCCAAAGCACTATCCACGGCTGGTCACG
>JAHLFE010000064.1 GCA_018884035.1 Candidatus Anaerobiospirillum pullicola | reverse complement strand
ATGCAGGCCAGTGCGGCAGCTGCAACAGTAGATGCGGTACAGCAAGTACCACCTCAAGTTGATGACAGCGACTGTCAAGATGTGACCGTGGAAAGCGACGGCACCGTGGTAGCCAACGCCGATGCGCCTTACGTGGAGATGCCGCTGCAGTTATTGCTGGCCTTACAGCAAGAGTCTGGCTTAGCAGCAGGTGACGAAAGTGACTTAGGTGACAACTCTACGGTTGCGCCAAGCGAGAGCTTACTGTTAAACCCAAGTGCTGACACCGTAGTGCCTCCAGAGAGCTCTGCACTGCCATTATTGCCATTACTGGCATGCCTTGAGTCAGAGCACAATCACGACGTGATGGTGGAAAGTGACGGCACCGATGTAGCCCACGACGATGTTCCTTACGCGGAGCAGCCACCGCTGTTATTGCTGGCGTTTAACCCTGTGCCATGCGTAGGAGCTGGTGACAACTCTGTGTGCGACAACTCTAATGTGGCACTCAGCAAGAGCGCGCAGCTCATCTCAAGTGCGGACACCGTTGTGCTTCCAGAAAGCCCTGCACTGCCATTACTGCCATACCACAAGCCAGAGGGTACTCAGGCCACGATGCTTACAAGTGGCCTTACCGTGGTAGCTAATGCTGAGGCTCCTTACAAGAAAATGCCTACACGACTGTTGATGCAGGCGTTACAACCAGTGCCACTCTTAGCATCTGGTGCGGACTCGATGTTGGCGCACAGCAAGAGCGCACAATTCAATCCCGCTGTGGACTCCGTGGTGCCTCCTAAGGCAGCAGCACAGCCATTACTGCCATTACTGGCCTGTCTTGAGTCAGAGGACAACCAAGGCGTGACAGTGGAAAGTGACGGTACCGTGGTAGCCAACGCTGATGCGCCTTACATGGAGATGCCGCAGCAAGGAGCACTACCGCCTCAGGATGCCACGCCCAGCCCAGCTGTGAGCGCGGTTGCTACCGCTAGCACCGCTAAAAGCACCGGATTGATTAGCCGCCCTGTGGCTGCGATGCTGTCTGAGGGGCTGCACCAGTTCCTTGAGCATGCGCAGCAACAGCAAGCTCAGGAAAAAGCCAATGGCGACTTGCCAGTGCGTGAGCGTGACTCGTACTTATCTTTACGTGAGCTCTACGCTCTACCTGCAACCGATCCACGTATGGTGGCGTACAACCGAGCTGCTCTGCGTACTTATACCGCCCCTAACTCCCAGCAGCTGCCAATCCACTGTGACCTCTACCAATTCGATTTCACTGAGGCCTTGAAGAAGCTGAAGTTAGGCCCTGTGATGTTCTGTGGTGAAAGCGAGCCTTGCCACAGCTTTGACTTTACCTCTGCGGCAGAGTACCTGAGCGTCGCTAATGTCTCTACTCAGCGCTATCACTACAGCGAATCCAGACTGAGCAAGCTCTTTGAGCAGTTCTTCCGCTTCTCTGTTTTAAGCGAGATCTGCTACTACAGCGAGGACATGTTTGCGCTGCCAGATGATAAGGCGCCACGCCTCGACGAAAAGCAGCTCAAAGAGTTCTTTGCCACCAAACAACAGGGCATGCTGCTGCAATTGCTGGGAGTGACTCACGGTTTTACCAGTGGCCCTTACATGGATGCGGAGCGGTGTAAGGTCTCGTGGTGCTCGAAGAGTCTGTGGGACTCCATTAGCCGCAACATGCACTTGTACCGGAGCAAATCTCCGCTGCCGTTTTTGCGGGCCTGTGTGAGAAGGCAACTGCTGCATGGCCTTAAGGATGAGGATAGCTATAAGGCTATGCTGCAGGTCTTTAAGTGCGAGTTTCGGCATTTTATCCAAGAGCAGCTGTGGGTAAAGCACTACAGCTTTCCCGCCACCACCGATGCTAACTGCATGCAGCACTTCTATCCCTCTGCTTTTCGCCGTCTGATGTCTGTGGACGGTCAGAACATGGTGTTTAGGCTGACGTACCCGATGCTGCTGTGGCGCAAGATCGGCTGTGTACGTGAGGCTTCAGGTCTTGCGCGTTGTGAAAACTTCATCAACAACGATAACGCGGCGATGCTGTTGATTGAGAGCGCCTACAACCCACAAGTACAAGAGCAGTGGGCCAATTTTGTGGCGGCTTTTGGCAAGCACTATCCTTTTTTAGCCAAGCTGGGGGGCTGTGAGCATGTCTAACACGAGCGAGTCCGTTAACGGATTAAACAATGGTGCGGCAGCGCAAGGTGTAGCAGCCTCTGTGGGCTCTGTCGGTAACGGTACTGTGCAAGGCTTAGCAGGCTCGATGGGCTTTGGCGGCAATGGTGCCGTGCAAGGAGTAGCAGGCCCTATGGGCCCTGTCAGCAACGGTTCTGTGCAAGGAGTAGCAGATCCTATTGGCGCTGTAGGCAATGGTGCTGTGCAAGGAGTAGCAGGTCCTCTGGGCTTTGGCGACAATGGTGTAGCGCAATGCGTAGCACAAGGCGTAGCAGCCCCTGTGTACCCTGTCGGCAACGGCTTAGCTCCAAACTGGGGCTATCAAGGCGGAGTCAGCAACAACAGCAACTCTCATGAGGCTGTAGATGCTGCGGGCAACAAGTTAATGCGCATCCCTATTGGTAACAATGGGCAGCGTGTGGCTTGCCCTGTACCTACCATTCCCGAGCTGAAAGCCATCCTTAAGGCCACCCTTAGCTGCCCCTCCAATTACTTCACTGTAAGTGCAGCTTTGGGCTTTGTCTACGAGCGTAACAAAGATCTTTTGCCGTTGCTCTTTAACTGGTTGGAAAACCAGCTTGTAGCGGAGCTGGTTTTCTCTCCACAGCAACTGTACGCGCTGGAAAGCAAGTATTTTAAGTGCGTGCTGGCTTTTGCAAACAAAGAGCGTGGCTGTAAACGCCATCTGGGTCACGTACTGGAATTAGCTCGGGACATGGGGTTCAATGTGCCTACTAAGTTCTCCCCATGGCTGGAGCTTATGCACGCAGTAACGCCGCAACCAGAGCCTGCGCTGGGGCAGCCGCTCGGCGTGATCGACAAGAGCCCTATCCCTCCAAGTGTCTCTTCTGACACTAAGGAGCAAAAGGCGCAGCAAAATGCGCAGCCAAAGGATGCGCAGGCTGACAAGGATGCCAATACGAGCATGGCTAAGGTCACCAAGGAGCTCAAGGATCAAATCGACTCTTGGGGTACTTCTCTGCTTTCCTTTTTGCTGTTCAGCTTAAACGACGATCAGGTGCGTCTTGAGCTGCTCGCCAATAACAGCGGACGCTTCCGCTATTTCGATCCGGTTTTACAGCCGGTCATCACTTCGCTCTACGACTACTGCAAAGAGTGCCAAGCCGATAGCAAGGCAAACAGGCCGTTCACGGTCAGTGAATTCCTGCTGTGGTGCAAAGAGCATGATCTTGTGATCTCTGACGTCACGATGGATCACCTTACCGCATGCAAGCAGCAAATCGTCACCATGAATATGGCTCAGCAGTGCATGGATAAGCTGTACCAACATGGCTGGCGCCTTGCCAACATCGTCGAGGCCCAAAAGTACCTCGATTCGCTGTGCACCGACAGCGATTATGAGCTTCTCTGCTCCGAGCGCGCGAACTTTATCAATGCGACCATCACCCAAGCTCCGGAAGTAGGCTTGGGTAACGCTTCTATCGACGAGAAGACCAAAGATATGCACGACATTCTCGTCGATGCCGAGCGGCGTCAAGGTATCTTGCTGCCTACAGGCTACGACTTCCTTGATGAGGCGATTGGTGGCTACCGTCGGGGCCAAATCACCATTATGGCAGCCAACTCTGGTGTCGGTAAAACATGGTTTGGCTTAGACACGGCCTTTAGATTTCTGGAAAAGCACCATGGCCGTGTGGTCTTTTTCTCGTCTGAGGTGAGTGATGTGGAGATCGCTGGGCGCTTGTTTGGCCTTGTCAACGATTGCTCGGTGAGCCTGAACGACCTCTGTGCCTACCATAAAAATGGCGAGTTGCCTGCGATGGAGGCCAGATTTCACGAGTTTAACCAGCGCCATGTTCGCTATGAGGGTGGTGACGAGTCTCAGGTCATCGTGAAGGAGGATCTGCGTATCTACGGCAGTGATGTCGGCATTAAGCTCTCTAGCATCAACGATATCTTGGTGCAGGAGAGCAACAGAGAGCCTGTTGATCTGGTCGTGATCGATTATTTCCAAGACATCGACAACGACCTCTTCGACTACAGCACCAATAAGGGATCTGTTGCTCGCCACGAGAAGCTCAAGGACATGGTCGGTCGCTGCAAGGTCATGGCTAAAGACAATAACTGCGTGGTTTTGCTCATTGCGCAACTTAACAACCCGAAGAGCAAGGATACTAACGGAGAGCGCATTCCTACGCTTAATGACATCGCCGAGTGCTCTTATGCCGTTCATGCCGCTGAAAACGTGCTCATGATGTACAAGGTCAAGGATAGGGTGGTATCTCCTGTAGATGCTGGGGACGATGACGATGATGACAGTGACGCTGACTACGGCTATGGCTCCAATCGCTCCCGCAATGGCCACAATGAGCCAGTTGGACATGGCATGCTGCTGCATCCGTATCCATCGCTGCTGCGACTGCTGATCACCAAGGCCCGCTTCAGCTCCGCCAAGACTCCTATCGATAAGCCAATTCGGGTCGAGCGCACGCCAGGCTCCCGCTTTGATTTCTACCTCTAAAGTGGGATCGTGCCAGTTAAGGATCTGTAACGAAATAAGGTTTACAAAACGGCAGGTACAGAATCACCAACATTGTTGGTAGCCTGCATGGGTACTGACAGCACTCTGTAAACTTTATTGTTTTACAGATCCTTAGCAATCCCTATGGCACCACTCCCTTAAAGTTCACTCCCCAGATACTTGGGCTATCCTCAGAGTTTGGTGGTTACCAAAAGCAGCATCACCACTGCGATCAAGCAGTAGTCCCTTGTGATGGCGTTTGGCGTGACCAACCATGAGATAGTGTTGGAGCCACATCCACCGAACTCTGAGGAGAGCA
>JAHLFE010000063.1 GCA_018884035.1 Candidatus Anaerobiospirillum pullicola | reverse complement strand
ACTACGGTGCTTTCGTCGACTTAGGTGGCGTCGATGGCTTATTACACATCACCGATATGGCTTGGAAGCGTGTTAAGCACCCATCCGAGATCGTTTCTGTCGGCGATGAGATCCAAGTTAAGGTTCTCAAGGTTGACCACGAGCGTCAACGTGTGTCCTTAGGCCTGAAGCAATTAAACGAGGAGACTAAACTTAAGTCACTGGAAGTCCAGCCCCCATCCGAGACCGTTGCTGACAACGATGAAAGCCCTGTTAGCCCTGTTAAGGATCTTAAGTTTTCCCCTGAGCCTCAACGTGAATCCTTATACCTGAAGCCATTAAGCGAGGAACATAATTCCCTCCAGTCCGGAAGCATGCCGCCTTGGAAGAAATAACTGCCACCAGAGAGCTCTGGTTCTCACTATTGGATCCCAACTGCGTGACTTAGTGACTTAACCACTTTCCCCTCCCAGCAAAAACATGATATTTACGCCAAGCTTGCTGCTTACAAGGAGATAACCATGGCTTTAGACATGTCCAAATACACCGTCAAAACGGCCAAGCCAATGCCAGTCATTTTACTACTTGATGTAAGCGGCAGTATGGCAGGTAGTAGCATTGACGAGCTTAACAGTGCCGTGTCTGAAATGCTGAAATCATTTACCCGCATTGAGGTTATGCTGCAGATCAGCATTATCACTTTCGGTAATGAGGTTAAGCTCATCATGCAGCAGCAAGAAGCACGTGACGCCCTCAACAACTGGCAAGATTTGGATGCCAGTGGAATGACTCCATTGGGTACAGCTTTGCGCATGGCCAAAGACATGGTTGAGGACAAAGAAATTGTTCCAAGCAGATCTTATCGTCCTCTGGTGGTATTGGTCTCTGATGGTGAGCCAACAGATGATTGGCGGACGCCATTGCAGGAGTTTATAAGCACAGGTCGCTCCCAAAAAAGCGATCGCATGGCTATGGGTATTGGTGTCGATTTTAACCGCGATATCTTAAGTCAATTTATCGATGGCTCCAGCCAACCTGAAGTATTCACAGCGGAAGATGCCTCACAAATTAAAGACTTCTTTAAGATGGTTACTATGTCTGTAACCAGAAGCACGACCGTTGGTGGCCGTAAACCAGATTCAAGTAGCGCCCCTGCTCCAAGTGGCGACAACAGAGCTACTGCCACTAAAGCTGCCACCACGCAGTCACAGCCACATTCACAAGAATCACCAGCATCAAAGAACGACCCTCAGTCTACCTTTGAAGATTACTTCGGCTAAGCTGCATTGCTAGCTAAAGCAGCACCGGCAGGAGATACAGGACAAGAACGGCTTGTATAAAGCCAAGTGCTACAGCTGCAGTGAGATCGAAGTGCGTGGCTACAACCTAGACCTTGGCGGCTCCCTAAATAAGAGCGGGTTTAATCCACTTTAGGGTAGTACAGCGTTAAGCTCCATTAGTAACGAACACGCATTATAACGGGATTGATAAGGAGCTGCTCATGGCAAGTAACCTTTGCTGCATTGTCGACGCCTCTGGCAGCATGGGGGTAATGCGCAAATATGATCAAGCCCTAAAGACAGCTGGTTCGTTAGCTGTATTAAGCTCGACGCCACACACTAATGTGCTGGACATTTCCGCAGTGACTTGTTGGTGCTGGCAGCAGAGCCTGATTGCCTTACGTGAGTTTAAAGGCCCCCCTACAGGACAAGCCTGTTTGCAGTCATTATTGTCTTTTCTTTCAGAGCGCTATGCTGATGCTACTTTCTTAAATGATGCCAATGCGCTGCCTTTCTTCTTACTCTTTACTGACGGGCGTTTTTATGACCAAGAGGCGCTCATGACTGTAAGCGCCTTTTGGCAACAACATCCACAGTTGCGCTTAGCGATCATAGGTGTAGGAGCTGATCAAGACGAAGGTGCCTTACACACCCTCGCTGGAGAAAACGGCCACGTTTTTTCGTTGCAAGACATCCCTGCTGCTTTAAGCTATTTGCGGCGCCGACCTCTTCCTGTATTTAGCGTTATAGCAGAGGCTATCGAGCCAATAATCGCAGCATCTGATGCTAACAGTGATGACGATGACGATGCATGGGATGCCTAATAATCAGAGAAGAAACTTTGGCTGGGGCTGGGGCGTAAGTGTGCGCGGGCCTGATCATATACGACGCAAGCTGCCAAATCAGGACGCTTTTACCATAGCAAACGGCTCTTGGGGCAGTTTAGTTGTGCTGTGTGATGGCATGGGCAGCTGCGCTTATGCCCATATCGGCGCACGCCGAGCCTGTCAGGCCATAGCACTGACAACGCAAATTCATTGCTGTGCTCATCTGCAAAGTCAGCAGTTACAGCCTGAACTATTGCTGCAACAGTGCTATAAACAGTGGCGACGGTTGATTACCCCCTACTCTGTAGCTGAGTGCCGTACAACCTGTCTGCTGGCTCTGCTCTATAAAGAGCAACTATTGCTGTGCCGATTAGGCGATGGTCTGCTGGCAGTGGACACAACGCAAGATGTGCTCTTACCAGTAGGGGAGGAAGAAAAACCTTTTGCCAACATCACTGCAGCTTTAGGTGAACACTACAAGTTTGCAGATTGGCGTTGCGCTGTATTGCCTGCTAAAACAGTGCAAGCCGTGCTACTAGCAAGTGATGGTATCGCTGATGATATTGCTGCCTCTAGCGTCAGTGCGTTTGTGCATGATTTGACTTACGCTCACAGATCTTTATCTCCACAGCAGTCTCGCTATATGCTGCGCCGCCAGCTCAAGAAATGGCCGGTGCAAGGGCACAGTGATGACAAGACGTTAGCCTGTATGTATTTAACTCAAGGAGAGCTATAAGTGGCTTTCACTCCTGCGACCAATCAGGTTTTGCCGTTACAAGACACTACGTCACAAGACACTACGTTGCAAGACACTAACGGCCGCATTTACAATGTGTTGCCAGACAGTCCCTTGGGTCAGGGCGGTCAAGGTGAAGTGCTGCGCGTGGCTGAGGATAAATATCTGGCAATAAAGCTTGCCTTTACTCGTGATCCTCAAGAGATTCAAGCTTATCAAGCGCACGTCCGAGCTCTGCGTTTTTTGCCACTCTCCCCTCAGCTTAGACTATCTATGCCTATAGCGATTCTCCAAGATAGGGCTGGCTATGTAATGCGTCTTTTAGGCAGCATGCAGCCTTTAGGGCGGCTGATGCCTAATGAGAACAAAGATCTGGATAATGTTCCTTTGCCTGAATGGCTTCTGCACTCTATTGGTGATGGAGACATTGCTAAAAGCCATAAAGCACTGGCTCAGTATAACGCAACCGGTGGATTGCGGCTCAGACTCAACCTCTTACTGCAAATTGCGGAGCTTTTAGGCACACTACACGCCCAAGGGTTGCTCTTTGCAGACTTGTCTCCAAACAACGTCTACATTAGCAAGGGCGCTACACCTGAGGTGTGGCTCATTGACGTGGACAACATCTGCTATGAAGATAGCAACCAGTCGCACTTTTACACTCCTAAATATGGGGCTCCTGAATTAGTGCTGGGGCAGGGCATAAACAGCCAAAACAGCGATGCATTTTCTTTCGCTTTACTGGCCTTTGAGCTCTTGACCATGTTAAAGCCATTTGAGGGCAAGGCTGCCGATTCGGCGGATTTTGAAGAAAATGCTGGCATTGAATTCTCGTGGATCTTAGATCCGAATGACCACTCCAATAATGTCGCCCCTAGCGAGCTGATGATGCTGCCTTTCTTTTTAAGTCGGCCTCTTTTCGATCTTTTTGCGCAAACCTTTGAAGACGGGAAAACTAAGCCCAGCTTAAGGCCACCTCTGTGGTTATGGCGCTACGCGCTGAGTAGCACTTTAGACGTCACAGTACAATGCCCACATTGTGGTATGAGCTGGGTGTTTACCGAGCATCCAGATAGCCTAACTTGTCCTTTCTGTGATGCTCAACTGCTACTGCTTACAGCCCAATGCCATGGATCTTTGCTATATGTCCACGAGTGCGTACAAGAGCCTTTTTATCTGCCAACAAGGCTCTTTACGCCAGTAAACACTATGGCAGATACTCCTTGTCTTCAAGTGACTCTACTTGAAAACCAGCACCTGCGCTTTGCGCTTTGTGATGTTAAGCGAGAGTTTATTTGGGCCTTTGCAGGACAAGGTCAGCACGCGCTGAACAGTGTGGTGTCTGAGTTTGCTGTACCGTTGCAAGCACTGCAAGAGCATGAGCTTATCTTGCAATGCACAACCGACTTAATCTGGCAGGTAAGTTTTACTGTTATGGGGTCAGCATGATTGACTTGAAGCGCTTAACTACAGCCCAGACGCTGGAAGTGTGGTTTGAAGCTCCTCAGGGCACAACGTTCACGGTTAATGACTGCACCTTGATTAAAACACCTGTGGGCTATGTACTGCAACAGCAGAGTGTCAGCTATTTTGTGCAGCTTAAGCACCGTGAGGATGCTGAGGAACTTGATTTTTATCTTACTCGTGGCGTAGCTTACTTGTGCTGCATAGAGAACATCGCAGCTGATCAGTCCTTACAGGTACGAGTGGTCTGCTTTTGTGACCAGATGATGATCTTGAAAAATCTGGTTATCGTAAAACCAGATTTGACGCAACGTCGTCTACATCCTGAGCAACTTAAGGATGACCTGACATTGCAGTGTGCAGGCCGCAAGTACGTGCTATTGCTCCAAGACGACCACAATAGCAGTGTGTTTACCTTAGTTGGTAATCACTATAGCCTCACGGTTACGGTACAAAATACCATTAATGGCAAATTGTTAGAGGGCAAGAAGGTAAGTGCAGCTGTACCACTTGATGTGGGAGGTGTGCGCTTATGCGAGGCGGAGATTGAGTTTATCGATCTGTCTGATAAAGAAAATGTCAGATCGTTTGCCGCATTGCAGCTTGATAAGCTCACCGCTGCGCAAGGCAGTTACCTTGCAGCTTGGGACAAGTACAGCGCAGCAGAGGGCTCTTTACTCTTGCAGCGTGCCCGTCTCATCGGAGCCATTAGATATCGTGAAGCTAAACGCATTGGTAACGGTCTTACCCGCAACTTTGTCTTAGAACAAAACTGCCCCAAGGATCTTGCAGAGGGAGATCAAGTAACTGCTCTGTTGACCTTGCCTGCGTTCTTGCAGAACCCTAATTTGAGCTGGGAAGAGTATTGGGAACAGCAGGAACACGAATTCCAACAGCGGAAGCAGATGGGTGCTGCTTCGGAGGAACATCTTAGTGGGGGACAACCTCGTGGTGCTAGTGCTAAGTTTTCTGGTACCGTGAAGAGGATTTATGACAAGCAAATTGAGGTTGCATTTGATCTAAACACCACGAATCCTCCGTCGTCAGGCTTCTTAGTATTGGCAGCAGATGGCGATCTGACACAGATGGAGCGGCGTTTAAAAGCACGACGCCAGATTAAGGCCGGTAAAAGCGCTAATCCGTTGTTAGGTCTTATCATCGAGGAAAATGGTAAGCTACCTCATGCTCATAGCTTCGATCGCGACAGGGTTCCTGCGCTTACTCCTTTGGTGCGGGAAAAAATTTTTAAGCATGATCCGACGCTGATGCAGCAGAAGGCGATCGAGATTGCCCTTAATACTCCAGATATAGCGCTGATCCAGGGCCCACCTGGCACAGGTAAAACCACCGTTATCGCCGCTATCACTGAACGACTGAATGAGATGATAGACCCCACCAAAGTACGTGGCAGTATTTTGGTGTCGGCCTTTCAGCATGATGCTGTCGACAATGTGGTCAGCAGACTAAGTGTAAACTCACTGCCTGCCATTAAGTTCGGCGGTAGACGTGGTCAGAGCTCGTCTCAAAGCATATCTGCACTCAGCCACTGGCGTGCTACTTTAGCAGAGAAAATTAAAGCCAAGCATCCACAGCTGCAGACAAGCTTGGAAATACGGAAAATGCATGAGGCCTTTGCCTCCTATCTGATGCTTCCTACGATGCAAAGCGAAGAAGCGTTGCTGCTGGCAGTACAAGCTTTACCTACCGGTACAATCTCCCAACAAATTGTAGCAGAGCTCAATGACTGTTTAAGCAAGCTGACCCATCGTAAATTGCTACAGGCCAAGGTACGTGAGGGAAAACTGCTGCCTTTGGTTTATGCCTTACGCGTTACGCCCGAAAGCTATGCTGATGACGGCTTACAAAGTGCGGCAGCAGCGTCCTTGTATTTAAGCGATTTCTTAACCGTCGCTGACCAAGCGTTACTTACTGACTGCTCAACGAGCAAGGATAGCTCTTATTTTGCTGCCATGCAGGCCTTAAAGGAAAAGCTGTTATCGCAGTTAGTACCTGAGCCAGAGCAGAGCTCACCGAAGCCACAAGCTCATATTGTGTCTCTCATGGCTTCGGTGGAAACTTGTGTGAAAAACCATCGCTCAGGCGATAGCGTCGAGCAAATCGTAGCTGATTTTCTCTACTCAGTGGAAAACAACCCACTGGGAGTACAGGCAGCTGTAGAGGAGTGCAATACTGTATTTGCCGCTACAGTACAGCAAGCTGAAGGCCGAGATATCTCTAAGGCCAAGCGGCGTCTTAACTCTGGTAACAATGCCGAACGCGCAGTGAGTTATGACACGGTGATTGTAGACGAAGCTGCTCGTGCTAGCCCTATGGATCTGTTAATCCCTATGGCTCAAGCCCGCAAGCGCATTATTCTCGTAGGCGACCATAAGCAGCTGCCGCACATCATTGATGAGGAAATAGCAAGGCAGCTGGAATCGTCGGCAGGAGTGGATGCAGCTAAGCTCGATGCAGTCTATAAAAAGAGCATGTTTGCCTATCTATTTGAGCGCTTGCAACAGCTCACTGCTGCTGACGGCATTGAGCGCACCGTGACACTGGATGCGCAGTATCGCATGCATCCGTTATTAGGTGATTTTGTGAGCCGCTCTTTTTATGAGGGGCAAGTGAAATCTCCGCTACCTGCCGCAAGTTTTGCCCATCAGCTGCCAGATACGGATGGCAAAGCTGCGCTATGGCTGAACGTTCCTTTTAGTGCAGGCCAAGAGTCTCGCAGCGGCACTAGTCGGCAACGCTTAAGCGAGGCTCAAGCTATTGTCAAGCAGTTGAAATTATGGATGAGCGTACCTGAAGGACGGCAGTTGTCTTTTGGCGTCATCAGCTTTTACAAAGCGCAGATGCAGCTAATCCAAAGAGAAGCTCTGGAAGCAGGTCTGCTACTACCCCATAATGGGGAGTTGCAACTTAACCCTGAGTATCAGGGAGAGACCAAGGAAGAGCGTCTGCGTATCAATACCGTAGATGCCTTTCAGGGTATGGAATTTGACGTTGTGTTTCTGTCCATGGTGCGCTGCCGCGATTTGCGGCGCGAGCACATGGCGGATACGGATGATGAAAAATTGCAGCGTCGCATTTACGGCCATTTGACTTCGCCTAATCGCTTGTGCGTAGCCTTAAGTCGCCAAAAGCGTTTGTTGGTGGTTACAGGTGATATGCAAATGGTTGTTGGTGATATTGCCCGCCAAGCAGTACCTGCGTTGCATGACTTTTTGCAGCTATGCTATCACAAGGGTAAAATCTTAGCCGGAGGTCTGGAATCGTGAGAGAGCCACTTAACGTACAAAGCTTTACTCCCGATTGCAGTGAAGCAGCCAACGACAGACCTTTTGTCAACGTCTTGTGGCCATGCCTGTTGCATACGGTTGCAATGCAGTGTGAGCAAAAGAGTGTCAACCTCTTTGAAAAAGCCGTGCTCCGTCTGTTTGAAGCTGGTATGGATGATCGTCAAGCACAAGCTGATACTTTGTGTTTAGAGCGCGATTTGGTTGAGTTTATCTGCTTACGCCTAGAACAGAAGCAGCTGCTGGATGGGAATGCCTTAACCAAGCATGGAGAGCGCTTTTTGGACGGCATAATGCAAGGCGAGGAAACTTCTACTTTTATTTACAGCGAAATGCTGGGACTGAAGCAGCTGCCTTTCGCCTCAGTGACTAAGCCTCAGTTTTTGATGACTGCGGGGCAAGACAATATCTATTACTTAGGGGACATTGGCGATACCAAAAATAAATTGTCTGCTCCTTTGGTGTTAAAGCCAACCCAACCCCAAACCCAACCCCAACCCCAGCTTAGTACCAGTCAGGTGCTGGAGCTATTACGCCGCTTTGAGACCTTGCATCGCTCTACGCCTTTGCTGCCTAAAATTGAGCGCGATTTACCACGCTTTATCCTGACAGACAGTGCAAGCATCGCGATTCAGCCAAAGGCTCAGCTTATTTATCTGCACTGCGTTTGTGTTTTAGAGGACGATAGCAGTGTGCAAGTGTTAAATCCTTTTGGCTACGCAGATGCAATGCCTGAGCTGACACTTAGCCTGCAGTCTTACAGTGATTTTGATGCCTTAAAAGAAAAGCTCCTAGATAAGGCCTTGGACAAGGCCTACACTCGGCAGGTGCCAAGTGAGCAACAAACTCACTCTCCACGAATGCTTAAGCTCAGCGGCTATGTTGAATTGGATGCTGAAATAAATAGAGCTCAGGATCTGCTTGACCAATATAGGCAGCTTACTGCGCAGCAGCAGCAACACGATTCCCGAAAAGAGGAAAGCTTGTATCGCGGTTATATCAGCGCCGTGTATTCTGCTTTTGAGTATATGCTGAGGCGTATTTATCAACAAAGCCGCGAGGCGACCTTTGATCGCTTATTGGTGTCTACGGATGCGCAACAGATAAGCTCTTACGAGCAGCAAGCGCTAACAGAGATGGGCATAAAGCTGAACAAGAGCAATGCTTCCTTTGTCGCAGTAAGTCCTGAGGAGATTGCGTCTGCTCAGGCTGGCAATGGCTCTTTAAGATCACTGTTGACCCTAAACCTGTGCAGCACGCAAAATCCTGCTGCCGCAGCATGGCGCGTTGTCGCGGCCCAAAATGCAGATTTCCTTGAGACCTTACGCCGTCTTAAAGATTTGCGTGATCCTATAAGTCATGGACAAAGTGCTGACAAAACAGATCTGGCAGAAATGGAAAGCTTTGCGTCTTTACTGCATATGTGGCTTAACGCATGGCGTCAGCAAACACCAGCAACACCTGCAAAGGTGGTGACGCAGACGGATACTGCGTCAGCTACCTCCTCGCCGATCACTCCTGCTGTTAGATCTCCATCCAGTTTTGAGGTGGAGCGGGCATTGTTAGAGTTCTTTCCTCAGGCAAAGCGCAACCGTTTGTCTGATAAGACATTACATGAGCTGCTGCTTGCAGAGTTTGGCTTTCAGAGCGCAGGTATTCTGCCTCAAGAGACAACGACAGAGACTGCTACAGCCGAGACTACTGCTGCTAACGTAGCCTCAGTGCCAACACAGTGTTTGACTACCTTGGCTGGTTTTTATCAAAGACTATTGCAGGATTTTACCAGTTTACTGCCGCCTACTATAACAACAGCGAGTACTGCGCCACACGGCAATTTTAGTAGAGAGGCAAAGGATGCCATTACTGCAACAGTAGATAGCCTTTACACCAAGTGTCAGCAAGCAGGGCTTAAGTTAGAGCAGTCCGCGTTACCTCAGCCTTTAGTAGCTGCTGTCCGCAAAGTGTATAAAGGCAATAAGCAGCTGACCTTGGGTACGGCATTGGTTTTATGGCTACAGAGCGTAAAACCGGAACATTTAGCCTCTGTGGCCCACGATCGCCCTTATTTACTTGAAAATGCGGTACAGCTTATTGAACTGCGTGCTCATGGGCAAGGTGTCGTAGCAGCAGATGCGGCAGCAAAACTGCGTAAGGAAATTTATGCTGACTGTGCCGCAATGTTGGGAGAATGATGATTATGCTGCGTAGCATTTTTGGAAAAATGGCTATGGAAACCGATCAGGCAAGTGAGGCTTCTGTAACAGATAAAAGCTCATTGGAAGAGCAGCGCCATGAGCTTGAGCATAAGGAGCAGTCCTTACAAGCGCAGCATGCTCAGCCGCAAGAGGCGCAAGAGAAGTTGCCTGCTCCTCAGGATGAACAGGAAAACCAGACTCAGCAGACTGCCGCTCAGACAGAGCTGGCAAAGCAGAATCCACAACCTGCTGCTCAGGATGAACAGGAAAAGCAGGGTCAGCAGTCGGCGGCTCAGACGGAGCAGGACAAACAAGCTCAGCAGCCTGTGGCTCAGACAGAGCAGGCAAAGCAAGCTAAACTGCTTGCCGCTAAGACGGCACAGGCAAAACAAGCACAGCTGCTGGATGTCCAGAATAAGCTACAAGAGGAACAAGCTAAACTGCTAGCTGTTAAGACTCAGCTGCAGGAGGAGCAAGCTAAGCTGGCTCAGCTGCAAAAGGAACAAGCTCAATTGCAAGCTGATCAGGCAAAGCTGCAAAAAGAGCAAGAGCAGCTGCATTCTGATCAGACAAAGCTGCAAGAGGAGCAGGCCCAACTGCAGATAGCCAAAGATTTGCAGCTCATTACAGAGAAGACCTTTGCTGAGCAAAAGCAGCAAGCTTTGGATGAGTTTCAGCAGCAGTTTGCTGAGCTGAAAAAGCAGCAGCAATCTAAGCTGGTAGATGACATTCAAGCTGAAGAGCTTGCAGCAAAACAGGCCTCTCAAGAGCGTCTGCAGCAGTACCAGCGTGAGCTTGAGGAGGCCAGAAGTTCCTTACTTGCCAAATTCAGTGCGCAAGAAAAGGATCTGCTGGCGACTCAGGAAAAGCAGTTGGACGATGCTTTGAGGGCTCGCATCCAAGTTGTAGCGCAAAGAGAGCAGAATGCTGCTCAACAAGAGCAGTATTTGGGGAACAAAGAGGCTGAGCTTAATGCCCTTAAGCAGCAACTACTGGTGCAGCAACAGGCTCTCAAGACTAGCCAAGAGCAGATTCCGCAGCTGGTAACGGAGCAATGTGCTGCGCAGATGCAGGTCATGCAAGGCAAGGTAAAAGACTTACAGCAATTTATTGAGCAACTAAAGCAGGAAAACTCCCACTTAAGCTCCGTTATCGGCACTTATAAACTTCTTGAGCAGAAGTTTGGCGGCAAAGCGCCTGAGGCAATATTACAAGAGCTCAAAGACCGAGAACTGCGTATTGCTGATTTACGCCGTGAGCTCACTGAAAGACCACCACGTGAGTTGGAACAACGCTATGCTGAGCTGGCTGCACGTGAAAAACAGCTTACTGCCTCCAATCAAGAGCTTGCCGATAAGATGACGCAAATGAGCGCTATTTGCGCCACCAGAGCAACAGAAGCTTATGAAAAGGACAATTTGCGCCAAGAGCTAGAGTACTCACAGCAGCAGTTGGAATTGCTCTCGGCTCATAACAATATGCTGCAGGGAGAAATTGATCGTTTGCAATCTCAGTATAACGATCCCTCTGGGAGAGCGGAGCGCATTAGCGCTTTGGAAACCCCTTATATTACCGCTGAGCCTAGATTGATTAGGCAAGATTGGGGCAATGATGCGGACGATGAGCTACGTTGGCTGAGCTGGATTGCCCAGAGATGCCGTGAGTCGGGTTTTATCTTCCCAACGCGCCTGCTGCACGCTTTTCACACCTCACTAAAATGCTCTGACTGGTCTCCGCTAACAGTGCTTGCAGGTGTAAGTGGTACAGGCAAATCCAAATTACCACAGCTCTATTCGGTATTTGGCGGCATCAACTTCATGCTGCTCTCGGTGCAGCCAAATTGGGATAGCCAAGAGTCGATGCTGGGCTTTTTCAACTCTATTGATAACGTGTTTGATGCGCAACCTGTGCTGCGCTTTCTGGCGCAAAGCCAGCATCATGCCGACGAGAACTACCCTTACGGCATGCGCGATGCCGTCAATATCGTGCTGCTTGATGAAATGAATTTAGCGCACGTGGAGCTGTACTTTGCTGAGTTCTTGAGCAAGCTGGAACTGCGCCATGGTCTTGGAGCAGCGAATTTACCTAATATCGAGGTAAAAATCGGCGCTAAGATTGCCCCTTACCTACTGCGGTTAGGACGAAATGTCCTGTGGGTAGGCACAATGAACGAGGATGAAACCACCAAGTCGTTGTCTGATAAGGTCATTGACCGCAGCTGTATTCTGCACTTCCCGCGCCCTAAAGAATTCAACCGCATTTCTAGCACGAGCTTGCTACCAAGCCGTCCTGATGAGCTGCTGCCTTTTAATGTATGGCAACGGTACTGGCAGCAACATGACAGCGCCTTCAGCACCGAGGAGATTGCTCCTTTCAAGCAGTTAGTAGAAGACATCAATGCGGCCTTGGCTAAAGCAGGACGGGCCTTGGGCCATCGCGTATGGCAATCTATCGAAGCTTATATGGCAAATTATCCCGCAGTCATCAATCTTAGAAAGACTAACGCCAGCCCAACTGCAATCAAGCATGCCATGCAGCTTGCCTTTGAGGATCAGCTGGTACTTAAGATCATGCCTAAGATGCGCGGTATTGAAACCCGTGGTGTCGCCAAGCAACAGTGCCTTGATGTGATCGGCAGTAAGCTGGCCGAGCAGAAGTACAGCATTTTGGATGATTTCATTGCCGCATGTGAGCTGGGCTATGGGCAGTTTATGTGGAATAGCGCTGCTTACCTCGAGAAAAACGGCGAGGATGTCGGCGTCGATTTAACCAGTCTGGGAGAGTAGTTGTGGACAAGTCGTCACCTGATGAAGCTCTTGTTATAGATGGGTATCTTGATTGGTGTCAAGCCCTGCGTCAAGGTAATAGTCAGGCTTTGCTGCTGTTAGCGCTTGATGATTTGTTTATGCAAAGCTGCATCTTTGATCCACGCACTGGTGATGGCGGCTATAACGATCTGGAACACTTTCTGGACGATGTGCTGAAGGGGCTGTTAGAGCCAAAGCATCTGGATCATTTGAGCTGGATCGTGCAGTACTCGCTGACTGCTATAGAGCACTTACTACGTGGTGTGCGCGAAGAGTTGGTGCGTGAGCACGAACTTTTGCCTGTAGAGCAAGTAAGCCAGACTGATAGCGCTTCGATTATTTGGTTAAGTCGCCTGCAAGGGCGCACCATTAAGGAGAAGCTCAGCGGTAAACGACAGATGCTGGCCCCTGTACGTAACTGGACTATTGATACCGCTGAAAACCGTCTGTTCAAGGTGTTCTTAGAGCGGCTTAATGAGCTTAACGAGGCTAAAGCTGCCGCATTGGGCTCTGCTGATGATTTTTATGAGCAAGTTGCTGCACAAATCACGCGATGGTTAGCTTCTGATGAAGTGCGAGCCATGCGACGCTGGGCGAATTTACCGCCTAATAACGTACTGCTTGCTGACAAGTACTACCGCAAAATTTGGGACAGCTGGGAATGGATACGCTCCATTGATGACAGCTGTCGTGTTGAGGCGGCCGCACTACCTGACAAGCTCTTACAATCTGCTTTTTGGGTAACTGCCGCTGCTTTGCATGAGTTAAGCTCTGTGCGTTTCCTACAGGTACCTTGTGTTTTCTCTATGCGGAGTTTTACCGCAGTACCTGTGTCACAAGTGAGCTCTCTGACCCAAAACAAGCTTTACTTGGCTGGTTTTTGGGAAAATAACCGCTTTGCCTTAGAGTACAAACACGATGAGGTGGTTTTCACCATCCCAAGCCTGCAGTGCCGTGTTAGTGGTAATGCGTCCGGCCTAACGCTACATTACTCTCAGGATGAGAGTCAGCATGAGCACACTGTGACCATAGCTGCTGGGGAAAGCAGTATATTGCAGCTACATAAGGCATTGAGCAACATTCTGCGCTCCTTGCCACTGAGCACTGTAAGAGCTCATACAAATAAGGATGTCGCCCTAGATCCAGATAAGACCGACTCCTCAGCGCGTTACGGTCTGATTGATTTGAGTCAGATGCGTCCACATTACGCTCTCGTAGATGAAGAGCCGCGAGCAGAACAACAGCTGCCTTATCGGCTTTTAGGACAGTTTTGCGATAGCGACAAATGTGGGCGCGTGTTCCTTGATTGCTCCCTAACTGAGGGCCTGCTACTCACAGAGCATAATCCTGTGCTCAGTCCCTATGACCTATTCAGTGGGGAAAAAACTGATCATGAGATGTTTGCGGCTGCGCAGCTATTTTTTAGCAAGCTACATGACGAGGTGCGTTGCACTCAAGCTTGTTATTATTTGGTACCTGATGCAGCTGACGAAATCGCTCTAAGCACAGTACGGCGCCAACTTAATCTGTACTTCCCGAATGCACAGCCGCTGCCTCGTAGTATTGCTACAGTGTTTGCGTTACTGAAATCATGCCCAGATGCCTTTGCGGGACATAATCAGGTGCTGGTGATGTGCGCCTCACTGTTTGGAACGCAACTTGTGATAACGCCGCTGCTGGGAACACGAGAGACCAAAATTCAGACTAAGCTGCCGCAAGCAGGTGGTATGCTGTGGGAGCATTATCCATCAAACATCTACAGCCCACCTGAGCTTAAGCAGGTGTATCTTAGCATCTTACCTGCTGGCTTCAATAAGCAAGCTTGTAAGCAAATGTCCTTTGCCTTTGCGGATATTCCAGCATTAGAAAATGTTGGTGTATCTTTTGCCGATACGGAGCAGGAAACTGGGCAGAAAGCTGATTTAAGCTTTTGGCTGTTTGAACCTCAGAAGGTGCAAGAGCTAAGCTCGCTCTTAACCTCAGTACAGCTTAAGGCGCAGATGTTCTTTGCTGATATTCAGCAGCAAATGCAGCTCAAGGGCGATATCCCGCTGTTTTTTATCTCGGCCGATAGTGCACTGCAACTGCAGGATGAGCCAGAACTAGAGGTGAGAAATTTAGGAGGCTTTTCCCCAGTTACAGGCGGTGCGCAGCTGATTGCTTGGCAACAGCTACCTAACAGCCCTGATCTGTGGAAAGATCATCTTCCTGAGCTGTTTATGCGCGCCTCAGTCAATGGCATTACGAGCTATGTACCCTTGGTCAGATCCAGTAAAGCTGTGTTGCCACATTTTGGCGAGTGCTTTGTTGTCACTAAGGTTGAGTTTTCCTTGCCTCAAGGTAAAGACCTTTACCAATTCCCGTTGACTAAAAGTGAACGGGGTAAACCACTGCGCTACCAAATGCAGATTACATCACCTGCATTTCCGTTAAATGCGGATGTGACTTGTGATCTTGAGGTGCTCTATACCTACGGTGCAGAGCAACCTTACAGGCTGTTAGTAAAGCCGAAAAGTGGCCATAAAGCTCCTTTTCAGCAAATTGAGGCGCAGTGGGTTAACGCAGAGAGCATTAAACGTAACTCTCCAGTACCACAACTGCCAGCAGCTCTTAAGTGGGCCAATCTGCGTAGATACCCTAGCAATAGAGGCTCCTCTGACGTTATTGCTTGGATGCTTAGAGAGTTTGGCAATGTTCATAACCTCTGCAAGAAGTACCTGTCTGTTTTAGATGGTACACAACAGTCCGATGATATACGACTGGAGGTGGAGAACTTTGCCAGCAATGTGAGCGTAGTGCGCAAGAATGGCGAGTTTGGTTTCCTCTCTTTACCTGATGGTAAAGAGGTGTTTTTTCATCCACGAGAGTATTACGGTCACGGATCACTCTGGGATCAGGAAGTGATTTACTTCACTCTTACTAAGACTGATAATGGTTATAAAGCCTGCGATATCAGCGATACCATAGGGGCATCTTGGCTAGAGGATCGTGCGAACAAACTACAGAAGAGCCTCCGTTTCCCTTCCATTCAAATATGGCGAGATGGTAGATCCATTAACGATGCTGATGCTCCCCAGCAACTGCGTGATGCTGTTGAGACCTTTGAGCAGGATCTGCAGGTAATTGAGCGTTTGGGACTGCTGGATAGCAAGCTGGGTCAAGAGTGTAGCCTTTGTGCTGCCCGTATGCACAAAGACGCAGTATGGTTTCAGGCTCTATGGCAGAAGTTGGAGCTGATTTCTGCCAGCACAGAAAAACCAGATAATCTTGGCTTCTATGTTGATATGCTAGGATCAGCCATAGGTGATTTATCCTTACCTGTGCAACAGCGCATTCACGACAATTTGCTTATGAATATCAGCACTTGGAAAATAAACGCTTTGGCTCAAGCTTATTGGCGCTGTCCAGACGTTGTGACCAAACTTACAGCAGAGCAAGTCAAGACCTTAGGACAGGCAGTGTACAGCACTTTAAACTCTATGCTGCACAACGATAGTACAAAGCCTGGTTATAAAACCACGCGTAAAATCATGCGCTTATGTGAACTTTTACTGGCTTTGCTGCGCACGAGAGGCTCACAAGACCCTCAGATCAGTCAGGTCTTAGATGCCAACGGTGACTTGGCTGCTAAGCTGATAGAAGCGGTTGACAATCTGCAGCAGTACTATAGTCAGCACCCTTTCCCTATGAATACATTTGTGCGCTTAAATCTGGACAAGCCAGAGTCCTGGAAGAACATGCCAGATTTGCTGTACGCAGTGTACATGTATCTTAGCGGTGACGATGGTGCCGATGACATTATGATCACAGCCATTGTTGATGATGTTGATGAGTAGTAGCAGAGCCTCCCTCTTATGCTTACTCACTTGAGATTCCAAGTTGGTCATTATAATGACGGATGGCTTATTCAAGCCATTTAAAGCCAGTTTTTCCATGTAAAAAACGATCCTTGCGATTTTTTTGGTGCTAACGGCGCGCTCCTCGAACGCTAAGGCGCTGCCCTGCAGCGCGCAGCTTCTAAGACACAGTGCTGCTTTACACACACAGCTCGACTAGGCAGCAACACGATCTACCACTAATGCCTCAGCACCAAAAAAAATCGCAAGGCCCCATACTTACTGTTTTCTTTAGGCGGCAGCTATAGCACAACAACATGCTTTATGGCTGCCGCCTTTTTCATGCCACGTTAGGCAAGCGTGGCATCGCCCAACCTCTACCAGCAGCAGCTTAGTGAGCAGCAGTAGCAACGCCCGTTACGCTCGTGCTGTTGCTCTGTGGCATATAGGTCGTCGAGGCATCATGGAAGACAGCCTGTAAGCCATTGAGCTCTAAGGCCTTTACCACCTGCTCTACCGTGCGGTCGTCATTGACGTGCCACTGCTCTAAGTGCTCACCTTTGTGGGCATAGCCACCAGGCTCTGTCGAGCTCTGTGCCGAAATTGCCGTAATGCCGTAAGGCATAATCATGTCACGGAACTGCGCACTCTCACGGGTAGAAATCGTCAGATCCAGCTCGTGATCAAAGATACGCCACGCCGCAATCAGCTGCACTAATTGCGCATCACTTACTGGCAGATGCGGCTCATAGCCACCAGCTGCCGGACGTAAGCGTGGGAAGGACACCGAAAGTCGCGTCTTCCAATAGTGCTCACGCATATAGAGCACGTGTAAAGCCAGCGCGCAGCAATCCACACGCCAATCATAGAGACCTAAGAGGGCGCCAATACCCACCTTATCAATGCCCGCCTCACCTAAGCGCTCTGGCGTCTCCATGCGATAGCGCATGTCCATCTTCTTACCGGCTAAGTGCACTGCCTTGTAGGTTGGCTGGTGGTAAGTCTCCTGATACACCGACACCGCATCTAAGCCTAAGGTCTTCAGCTCCGCGTAGTCCTCGGTGTCAAGAGGCTGCACTTCCATTTGCAGGTAAGCTGCATAAGGCTTCACAATCGGCAGCACCTGCCTAAAGTAGTCCATACCGCCACGACGCGAGCTTTCACCGGTTACCAGCAGAATGTTCTGGAAGCCTAACTTAGCAATGGCCTCGCACTCTTCCTTGATCTCATCTAAGGTCAGCACGGTGCGCTCAAACTTATTCATGGCCGAGAAGCCACAGTAAGCGCACTTATTGGTGCAGAGGTTGGTGAGGTACAGTGGCACGTACATATTGAGGGTACGGCCAAAGCGCTTACGCGTCAGCTGCATCGAGGTCAGCACCATTTCCTTTAAATAGTGCTTACGCGCATTGTCGCTAATGAGGGCAGCAAAGTCCTCTACGCCCAGCGCACCATCTTTGCTAAGCGCCCGCTCCACATCGGCATCGGTACGGCTTTCTACTACATCCTTAAACTTGTCGATGTCGAGTTTGGAAATTTCATCAAAAAAGCTCATTTCCCCTATCCTCAGCTTGTGCCTACCAGCGTCTCTTCGCTACATGCAGGCAGACACAAACTCCTAACTTGCTGGCGCCATGTGTTCTTGAGCGCAGCACACTTATGCCGTGCGCTAACAGAGAGCAGAAGCACTCTTCGGCCCTTAGGCCTCTTTTTCCGCCTCTAACACCGAGTGTAAGAACTGCTCCATAGGCGATGTGGCCTTAGCCGTCTCATACTGCGCCGCTAAGCCCGCCTCATAGCCTAAGCGCCCCGCTTCACAGGCCGCCTTAAAGGCACGAGACATCGCAATTGGATCACCTGCTGCAGCAATCGCGGTATTGACCATCACCGCAGCCGCGCCTAACTCTAAGGAACGTGCCGCCTCCGATGGGGCACCAATACCGGCATCCACCACCACAGGGCAACGGCACTCTTTTAAGATGAGCTTTAAGAAAGGCTCCGTCTCTAAGCCCCGCGCCGAACCAATAGGGCTGCCTAAAGGCATCACTGCCGCGACGCCCAGCTCCTCTAAGGCCTTGCATAAGCACAGGTCTGCCTGGCAGTAAGCAAAGACCTTAAAGCCTTGTGCTACCAGCTCCTTACAGGCATTGTAGGTCTCAATGGTGTCTGGTAAGAGGTACTTCTGATCAGGGTGCACTTCGACCTTAATCCAGTCTGTGCCTAAGGCTTCACGCGACAGCTGCGCGGCAAAGACCGCTTCCTTGGCGTTACGAGCACCGGAGGTGTTAGGCATCAGCGTGACGCCTAAATCTTTTAAAGGCTTCACGATGTCGTCCGTGCCGTGCTTAATGTCGACGCGCTTTACGGCCATGGTGGCGATCTGGGCACCACTTGCCTTAATCGACTCTTGCAAAATGGCACCGCTGGCGTACTTGCCCGTACCCACGATCAGGCGCGAATCAAACTCCTGACCGGCTAAGACTAACTTATCCACCTTTTAACCTCCTGCGACCAAACTAAAAACATCGACCTTCATGCCTGCGGTGAGGACAAAGCTGTCCCACTGCGACTTGGGCACAATGGCATCATCGACCGCCACGGCCGTGCCCTCTGTAGGAAATTGCAGACTAGCCATAAGCTCTTTTAAGCTTTGGCCCTGAGCAACCTCACGTGGCTCGTTATTAACTTCAATTTGCATTGTTGGCATGGTGTCTTAAACCTGTAATGGGATGACCGTAATCAAAGCAGGCTTGCGTCTACGCTTTATTTGGCACGTGCACGCGGCCCTTTTGGGTGGTGACTCTAAACTGGTGCGTGGTGATGACCATAAAGACGCAGAGTACAGCGCTCGCCTTGAGGGCGCCAGCACAGCACAGGAGCTGTGCGGCACCGCGTGCGCCGTCTGCTCATTAACATCACCAAACCTCAAGATTGACGGCGCGTACTTGGCATCAGGTGGCTCTAGGAACCGGCTGTAAGCTGTGTCCTTTCACGCTCCTGTGCCCTGAAACGGAGATAACACTGGTGGTAGCGCGCCCTCTCCTACACTCCTTACGCTAACTGCTGTAAAAAGTTGCACACTGGGCACTTGGGATCAGGCTGTAACTGCATCTTCTTCATGGTTAGATGCTGTAAATCCGTGCGCACTAAGGTGCCCACCATGCTGTTATCACCCAGCAAGTATGCTAAGGCGATATGCGCGACCAGCGAGGACACATAGGCCGCCGCTGGGCCGGTAATGCCCTTAAACGGCTGATACATCTCAGGTACTAAGCAGCTGTAGCAACCGTGCTTTTTCACAAAGTCAGGCTGCGAAAACGCAAAGAGAGCCACTTGCCCTGTATAACCACTGACGGCGCCCTCGATAAGATCAATCTTGGCGCGCAGGGCGCCGCGTGCAATGTCAGCACGGCTTTTTGGGTTGTCGGTTAGATCAAGCACCAGATCGCATTTGTTGAGGGCTTCTATCGTTTTACTGGTCACTGTTGCATTGCTGGTATTAAGGCGCGTCGCGCTATTGCGTTTTTCTATGAATTTAGTGACCGAGTTAATCTTAGAAGCAATCAGAGCCTCCGCTTCTTCCTCGGTAAAGATGATCTGCCGATGCAAGTTAGACCACGCAATGCTATCGCTATCAAAAAGCGAGAGCTTGCCGACACCGGCGTTGCTTAAGAGTACAGAGCACAGGCCACCTAAACCACCTACACCAACAATGGCCACATGCTTTTGGGCTAATAAGTCCTGCTTACCAGCAAACTCAGGCAACATCTCTTGGCGCTTATAACGATCCTCTTCGTCCTCGAAGCCGTCTTCATAACCGTCAAGATCGTAGTCTTCGTACTGGTCGTTATCTTGGGCCATTTCTGTCTCCAAAAAAGTTTGCTGTATGCGGTGCAGGATGCACATATACTCAAGCAGCGGAGATGGTTGTGACAACTTCCTTAGGAGTTATCACAATTAACAATGCTGTGCCAGTATAGTTACGCCTGTGACTTAAGAATGACTGATCTAAAAGTGACAGATGCAGAAATGAGCTTTGGTAAAACACCACACCTCGAGATAAATGATGCAGGTAAGCTTGACCCTATCTGAAGATGGGCCCGCATGCTTACCATAAATCCTTCACCTATTAAGTCAGTCATTCCATAGCAGCCCTACCCCCTGTAAAGCTACAGGGGATAAAAGCCACTACCACCTGACAAGCGGCTCACCACTCAGTAGCTGGTAAGTCGCAAGTAAGTCGCTGGCGTTGAGTGGTCGTTAGTAGCGTGGATTGGCCTCAAACAGTGGCGAGCGCTCAGGCACTTGCTGCTCATCTTGACGCTCATGCCACGCATGCGATTCATGGCCAAAGAGCTCCGATGGGCCGGTACGGCAGATCGCAATCCACTTCTGCGTCTCCACTGCTGGACGTTTGGCCTCGGTAATAGCCGTCACCACTGCAATCGAGTCGATACCCTCATCAAGGATCTCTTGGGCATGATTGAGCTTAATGCCACCGATAGCCACAGTTGGCACCACACCCTTTAACATGCGCGCTTGCAGGCCCATCTTGGTGATACCTTGTGGCTTAGATGGCATCGCCTTAGTCTTGGTTGGGAAGACGTGACCAATAGCGATGTACGATGGGTGCAGATTTAAAGCCTTGCACACCTCATAAATGCCATGAGTCGACACGCCTAAACGCAGGCCAGATTGGGCGATAAACTCAAGGTCAGCCGACTGCAAATCTTCCATGCCTAAGTGCACACCGTAAGCGCCATACTTTGCGGCCAGTTTGTAGTGGTCGTCAATAAAGACACGAGCACGGTAGCTGTGACCTAAGAAGCAGGCCCGACGGATCTCTGCACACAGATGCGGATCGCTCTCATCATCGTGCACTTGGGTCTTGATGCGCAGCTGAATGGTCTTTACACCTAAGGCCAGCAAACGCTCCATGATCTCGGTGTTATCGACCACAGGGTAGAGACCCATGTTAAAAGGGCAAGCTGGGAATGGGCCACCGTTTTGTGGGAAGTTTTCCTCAATGATATGAGGCATGTACTTGAGGTCGTAGCTTAAAGCATGGTGCGCAATTGGTGGGCGCTTGTGACCTAAAGCGACATCTGGGGTAAAGATACCGTGGGTCACATAGACCTTAGCTAAGACCGCCGCGTCTTGCAGCGCATAGCCGCACGCGATTAATGCCGCTAAAGAAGATGATAAGGCACAGCCACCACCATGCGCGCCTAAGCCCTCACGCTTTTCGTGCTCCATGACAAAAGCGTGGGTCTGACTCTTAAAGACATCGACAGCATCTAAAGCGGAGACGTTATGACCACCCTTTAAGAGCACGGCTTGTGAACCTTGCTTTAAGAAGACGTCACACAGCTTAAAGACACCGCCCTTAGCAAAGAGCTCCGACTCATCCCAACCGGCTAAGGCTAAAGCCTCGGGCAGGTTGGGGGTAAAGACGGTGCTGTGCTTTAAGATCTGTGGCAGCTTCTTATAGAGGTTGGTGCTCTTAAGCTCACCGGCAGTAGCCGTTAAGACTGGATCCCACACCACAGGGATGCCCTGTAAAGTGGTGTCTAAGAGCTCTAACAGGCAGTCGAGGATCTTGTCATCGGTAATCAGACCGACTTTGATCGCCAGTGGCTTGGTAGGCCAATCATTCATTGCCAGCTTGATGCTCTCAGTGAAGACCTCCACCGATGTTGGGGCCACTAAGGTCACGCGATCTAAGCTCTGGCAAGTTAAGGCGGTGACAACAGGTAAAGCCCATGCTCCCTGATCGTGCACCGAGATAACGTCAGCGGTTATACCTGCACCGCCACCGCTATCGACACCAGCAATCACGAGCACGAGGGGACGCTCTTGTCCACCCTCTCCTTTCTCTGCTACAGCCAACATATCCTGATCAGTCATAACGCAAAACTTCTTTTCGATGAAAAACGTAGCGCCACAGGTTATCGAAAAAGCTACACCATACAGAGGCTATCCCCAGATGCTATCCCGCAACCAACTCAATCGTCTTTTCTTGACGCGCGAGCATAGCTTGCAGGTAAAGCAGGTAAAGAGGGGTAGCGGTAAGCGGGCACCCCCGCAAATGGGCTAACCCCACGCTCCTTCATTTCTTGCCTGCGCATGGAGCGCAACCTTAGCGCTACAGCACGCTAAACATTATAACCAATCAGCAAAAGACCTTATATCTAAGCGGCTGCCCTGCACCCCAGAGATACAGCCTCACGGTAGTGTTTTAGGTAAAACGCCTCGTGTATAGCCGCTTAAATCATGGTTATTACCACAAGTGGGCTCTACTCTGCGTTTGGTGCAGAGGGCACTAACACTACTCAGGTTGATCACGCCACACGCCTGCACATGATCCCCCTGCTTAAGCGCAGGAGCACTGCTGCGGTGTCATATTCCACCACCACACAGAGGCGATCCCAAAAGGGGCTTTACCACAAAAGCCGCGCCTTGCCCTACCTTAAGTTGGTAAGGAATGACTGACTTAATAGATGACGGACTTTTAGAGTAATCATGGTGCACCGTCTTAAGATAGGATTAGACTCACCTGCACCACATCTTAAGGTGGATGACGTTGCCATCCCCCATCCCATTCTCCGTCATTTATTCGATCACTCATTCCTAACCTTTGCGGTAGTAAGCACTTAAGAGTGTGCTTTACCGTGCTCTGTGCGGGAGTAGCATGAGTGCTGGGAGTAGCGGAAGTGGCGCGAGTAAGGCGGTGTTGCAGCGCTTACGCTGAGGAACGACTGACTTAATAGATGACGGTCTTTAGGCTAAGCATGGCGCACCGACCTAAGATAGGATTAGGCTCACCTGCATCATTAATCTCAAGGTGAGTGCGCTTGCCCTCACGCCACCATCTTCCGTCATTTATGGGGTCACTTATTCCTTACAGCGCTTACAGCGCTCACTGCTTGCTCTTAGAGGTACTTGCTCTGTAAACGGCGGTTTAAGCGGATTGGGCAGAAGCGTGGGCCGCACATTGAGCAGAACGAAGCCTCGTGCTCACAATCCTCCTCATCCATTTGCGCGCGCCACACCTCATAGGCATGTTGCTCATCAAAGCTCAGCGCAAACTGGTCATACCAGCGGAAGGTAGCACGAGCGCGGCTCATGGCATGGTCGAGGTTATAAGCCTGCGTGAGCCCCTTGGCAAGATCAGCACTGTGCGCCGCAATCTTGTAGGTGATAAGGCCCTGCTTTACATCCTCTGGGGTAGGCAGTGCTAAGTGCTCTGATGGCGTCACGTAGCAGAGCATGGCGGTACCATGCATACCGATGGTGGTACCACCAATAGCAGAGGTGATGTGATCAAAGCCCGCACCCACGTCCGTCACCAGTGGTCCTAAGGTATAGAAAGGCGCGCCGTGGCAGTACTCGTCCTCGAGCTTTTGGTTTTCCTCGACGCTGTTTAAAGGCACGTGACCAGGGCCCTCAATAAAGCACTGCACACCGTTTTCACGGCAGCGTAAAGCTAGCTCACCAATGGTCTTCAGCTCGCCATATTGCGCCTCATCGCAGGCGTCATAAATAGCACCAGGGCGTAAACCATCACCTAAGGACAGCGCTACATCGTAGCGACGGCAGATAGCCATTAACTCATCAAAGTGCTCATAGGCCATATTCTCCGCCTCGTGCTGCATCATGTACGAGGCCATGATGGCACCACCGCGCGAGACGATGCCCATTAAGCGCCGCGCTGCTGCGGGTAAGAGCTTGGCGATTAAACCGGCGTGAATCGTAAAGTAGTCCACACCCTGCTCAGCTTGGTCAATGATGACCTGCTTAAACACGTCCCAGCTTAAGGCATTGGCATCGCCACCGACGCGATCTAAGGCCTCATACATTGGCACTGTACCAATTGGCACTGGGCTAGCACGCAACATGGCCGAGCGCAGCTCCATGAGCGATGGCAGACCGGTAGATAAGTCCATTACCGTATCGGCACCGTACTTTAAGGCCAGCTTTAACTTGCCAATTTCCTCTTCGACGGAGGAAGACACCGCCGAGGCACCAATATTGGCATTAACCTTAGTTAAGAAGCGCTTACCAATGATCATAGGCTCCGCTTCTAAGTGGTTGTGGTTGGCAGGGATGACGGCAAAACCAGCTGCTACCTGCTCACGCACAAACTCAGGGGTAACGCTCATCTTGCGGCGTTGTAATAGCACCTGATCGTCAAAAAAGGAGGCGACATCGTTGTTGCCTAAGAACTTGTCGGCAAAGTCGCGCTGCTCAGTTAAGAGCTCTAAGCTGGCTGCTGACTCACGTAAGGCCACGTACTCCATCTCTGGGGTGATGACACCATCTTGAGCGTATTGGAGCTGGGTCTTTGGGCTGTCCCCACGGCCGACGTAGAAAGCAGCACGCACTTGAGGACGCTGTAAGGTTTGCTTACCCTCTTCCTCATTATCTACGATGTAGCGCAGGATGCGGTCGCCATTGCTTAAGGTCAGCTGCTCGTAAGGCACCTTTAGAGGCTGCACCTCAGAGGTGGCATTAGGCACGCTGTCAGCATCAGGGGCAAAGGACACGGTAATGGTCTGGTGCTGAGGACGCTTTTTGTTCGCTGTAGCAGCGTGCGCAGAGTGGTTAGGGTTAGCCTTAGCGGCACGGTGCGCGGCTTTGGCAGCGGCTAAGTCATCAAAGTGGATCTTGGAGCTGTCAAAGGTTGTAGTGGTAGCAGCAGCGGAACCAACAGCAGTGTCATCTTGCTGTGGAGCCTGACGTGGGTGTAAGCGGAGAACTGATAAGAGCTGGAGCATCGACAAATCCCTAAGCAGTGAGCGCGTATGACTTGTCGAGCCCGCCGTCTTTGACTACCACCGCTGATGGAATTAGCTCTTATTGCCTTGAGCCTTTTTCTTTGGTGGTGTGACCTGCAAGTAGAGCGATCTTTGTAAATCACTCCGAGGTCTCTGGACGCGTCTGCACTTGCAAGACCTTGCAAGATAATGCAGAGCTTAGCGGTGAAAAGAAGAAATGTAAGCCTGTTTCCTACGCAGAGATTATTCTTTTCAGGTACACGGATTCGGCGACATGCCATCTCAGCCAATTACGGCACTCCGACAAGCAAAGTCATTAAAGCACAAAGTGCAGATGCTTGCAAAGGCTTTTTGGAAAGCGCCAGCATTGTGCACGGCAAGCTCCCGCAATAAGCGCGAGATAACCCCAAAGGACAAGCGGAATCTGCCTATATCTTGGACGTGCAAGGTGAGAGAAAAAAGCACATGGTGATCTTTATTGCCGATTTTGCTCAAGCTCGACAGAGCTGAACTGAGCAGAGGCCAGTAGCAGTGATAACCACAACTGCGGGCACAGTGCAGACATAAGGTGCAGTGCGCCATGGGTACCACCTATCCATTATTCCGCTTGTGACTGAGGCGCCGCTCTTACGGCGCTGAGTCCTTACTCTGAGGGGAGTGGTGCTGCTGCTGCTGCAACTGCTAATGGAGGTGATAGTGAGGGTGGGACTGAGCACCAGACACCATGCCCCAGCGGGAAACGTCTATGTGGAGGTTGCCCTTAGCGGCATAAACACCTGAGTATGGGGACACCATACTACCAGAGGCAACATCTCTCCACTAAACTCAGAGCAGACAGCGCCACTGAGGCAGCATAACCCCATTCCTCAGGGTGATGCAGAGAGTAAAACCCAGCTTGTAAGCTCTTAGCTGTCTCTTGCGGCATTAGTCTCCATGGGGCAAGAATGCACACCAAGAAAGCGTTTTCCCACTCGTTCCTTCAAAGTGTTTTTCTCCTATGTTATTGGCTTAAAATCGGTCTTTTAGGTGGGTTTAAGCACCTTGATGCAGCAACCTGATATGGAGCGTCAAGCGTCACTACCGCGACGTATCTTGAGGTAGGTTAATGGCAAGTAGCTGTGTTCACACAAGGGGAAAACGCCCCCCACTAAGAGCATCCTCAAGCCATGGCGGGCTTACGCTTGCGTGTATTACAGCAAAAGGTCTCTTTGGGTAGCAGCCATTTCAGAATGAGCCGTAATTACGCGCAGTTACGGTGTAACGTATCACCTCTGACATTGCACGGCCAGCGTGAACCTAAGGAATGAGTGATCTAATAAATGACGGAAGATTGGATGCGTGAGGGTAAGGCCACACACCTAGAGATGAATGGTGCAGGTGAGTCTAAGCCTACCTTAGGACAGTGCACCATGATTACCCTAAGTCCGTCATCTATTAAGTAAGTAAGTAAGTAAGTAAGTAAGTAAGTCGTTCCTAACTGGCTGCTCAGCCTTGCTCACGCTAACCGCCACGGCCGCTGCTACTGGCATCTTTATCCCGACGAAAGGCATCCCCGAATATGATACGGCAAGAAAAACAGAAAATTGAACAAGGCCACTACGCTAAGCTGCCCTAACTTTTGCAGTTAATATGTACGATATGAGAGTAGCTCTTACCAGCACCAACAGTTGGCAAAGCTAACCTCACAGTAAGTTGACAGCGTCCACTTACACTCTGCAGCAACGCCTACGCTTTGGCCCTCTTGCACTCTTACACCTCAGAGCAGCCCTGAGCGTAACCTGAAAGGCCCCTGCAACACAGGAACAGGGGACTTAAACTACCTCTCTGGCGCGCTGCATCTACAACTTCATGTAACTGCTTCATTGTCACAGGAGAGATCATGTCTTCTTGGAACATGGGCTATCACACTGATGTCCCTTATTCTTTCGGCTATTTCCGAGACCTCAATCCGCTCTACGTCAAATACCAATTTACCCTCTCGGGTTTAGCTTTTCCTGACTTCAAGAACGGCAATGCCTGTGAATTAGGCTTTGGTCAGGGTATCAGCATCAACATGCATGCTGCCACCTCGACCACCCAATGGTATGGCACAGACTTTAACCCACTGCAGGTTAACTTTGCGCGCCAGATCGCTTCTTTAAGCCAAACTCCTGTACATCTCATGGATAACTCCTTTGAGCAGTTATCCAAGCGTGACGACCTGCCAATGTTTGACTTCATTGGCCTGCATGGCATTTGGTCGTGGGTCAACCACGAAAACCAAGGCTACATTGTCGACTTCATCCGTGACCACTTAAACGTCGGTGGCGTCGTGTATGTCTCCTACAACGTCTCGCCAGGCTTCCTTGCCTTTGAGCCAGTACGCGACCTCATGAAGACCTACAACGATCGCATTGTCAGCCCAAGCGCCTCACCAAAGGAGCGCGTGGACGCCATCAATACGTTCCTTGACGACTTACTCAAGGTGCAGCCTGCGACGGTGGTCAATACCAACTACCTTGAGCCACGCATTCAGAGCTTAAAGAACCACGAACCAAACTACATCTTTGCCGAATATCTCAATGATAACTGGGATATCATTCACTTCCAAGATCTGGTAAACACATTAGACCGTGCCAAGGTTGAGTTTGCGCTTAACACCTCCACTCCTGAATACATGGATCTGCTCAACTTTACGACGGAGCAGTTAGAGTTCTTAAAGCGCTTCAAAGGCACGCCAATGTATGAGGCGAGCCGTGACTTTATCACGATGCAGCAGTTCCGTCGTGACTACTTTGTTAAGGGCAAGCGCATCCTGACGGCCAAGCAGTTTAAGCAAGAGTTGGCCAACCTGTGCTTTGTGCAAATCCAAGATTTTGAGGGCTTTAGCTTCAAGGCACAAGGCCGTGTGGGTGAGGCGAATCTGTTAAAAGAGCTGTACGAGCCAATCATGAAGGTCTTTGCCGATCACAAGCCACACACTATTGCCGAGATCTACAAGACCGTAACGCAAAACGGTAAGGACATCCAGACCTTGCCAAATGGCCAGCCGCTGTTTACTGACAGCTCCATTGTAGAGGTCATCAATGTTCTCATCGACTACCTCTACCTCGCACCAGCGATTCCGCTGAACGAGCTTACTACCTCAGTAGTAGAGCACAGTCTGCGCTTAAACAACCAGCTGCTGGCTGACCACGATCTGATGAAGCTCCACTACTTAGCCTCTCCTGTCATCCAAGGTGCGGTGGCTATTGATGACATAACCCGTCGCTTGTTAGCTTTACGGCAGCGCATGCCTGAGCTCAATGAACAGGTGTTTATGAGCAAGTACTTTAACACCTTCTCAGCAGGCCTCGACGAGCAGAAGAACGAGAACGGCGAGTCGAACAAGGACATCTTCGCCAAGCAGATCAACTTCTTCTTTACCAAGCACCTGCCACTGTTAGAGAGCCTCTTAGTGGTGTAGTGCCCAATTCCAAGGGAGCAATGCTACGTAGTGCCCCCGAGCACCAAGGAGCGCGCCATACGCCCCACCCTTGAGGCTCATGGTTCCTCCCGCAGATGGCCGCTTCCTCTGTGGTAAGGTAGCAGGAGATAGAGTCTGCCCTTAGAGGTGTGAGCACTGCTGGGAGGATTAACCGCGCTCTACCAGCGCTCCGTGGCACACATAGTCCAGCACCAAGGCGGTGTCTAACACCGCCTTTTGGGCTGTCCTCTGCACCTCTCAATCCATCTCACCACCCCGCACATCACATACCCGCGAACCTAAGAGTGAAAAGCACAACTCAAAGCACCATAACCACATCCCTCATGGTGATTAAGATGCCAAAACCAGATTGTATGCTCCAGAGCTCAACCTGCAGCACTAATCCTTATGGTGCATCGACGTATACCAAGAGCAACCTAAAGCCATGGTGGGCTTAAGTTCGCGGGTATGCGCACATCCAAACATATCGCATCTTGAGCCCTGTCAGTAGCGCAGAGCACTCCCTTTAGTTTCCACAAGAGCGCCATCCCGCCACGCTGTAAGCATAGCCCCCATACAGCTTTTCTCTATTCTCCATTCCTTATCTTCTCCCCGCTCCTGTCCTACCTCAAGTGCAGCAACAAAAGAGCAAGGCGCGATTTGAGCTGCATTCCAGCAGCAGCAGCAGTTGCTACCACGCTGCCTTACAGCGATGAGCAACAACATCTAGCCTGTGGCCATCTTTTACGCTATACGCTGGTGTTTGCTTGCTTAGATTGCCCATACCACGCCTAAGCGCTAAGAGCGTCTATAATAAGGGCGACGCTCACTGCCCACTAGCAGCAAAGCGTCTGACACTTTAGGAGTGATTGTCATGTTTCTCAAGAAGTCATTATTAGCTGTAGCCCTCGGCACGGCATTAACGGCTGTAGCCCTGAGTGGTTGCAACTCGACCACGGCTAACACCACCACCACTGCCGCCACTACCCTACATGGTATTGTGAGTCCCTTACCTGCCACTAGGGGTGAAGACGGCCGTCTCTACGACAGCGTGGCTCCTGCTAACTCAGTCTATATCTGGCCTGGTGAGCGTGCTCCTAACGACACCAGCACCGCTGAGGAAAAGATTACGCAGCGTGCAGCTGAAGGGCAGTTAAGCGATCGTATGTACACCGGTACTCAAAAGCCACAGCTGGCTTTTTACTACCCACCACAGGATAAAGCCAATGGCATCGGCTTAATCCTCTTCCCAGGTGGTGCCTATGTACGTACCGTGATCGACAAGGAAGGTGAGGTGCTCGCCCCTGTCTTTGCGCAAATGGGCTATACCGTTGCTGTGCTTAACTACCGTCTGCCACAAGACCATCACGTCGAGGGAGCAGATGCGCCTTTAGCTGATGCTCAGCGCGCTATCCGTGTGATGCGCAGCATGGCGGGTCAGCTTAACCTCAAGGAAGTGGGTATTATGGGCTTTTCGGCCGGTGGTAGCTTAGCGGGTTTAGCCGCTACCTGCTATACCCGCCACACCTACGATAAGCTCGATGTCATCGATGACTTCAGCGCTCGTCCTGATTTTGCGGCCATGATCTACCCTGTAGCCTCGATGCAAGATGGTATTACCCACCAAGAGAGCCGTATGAGCCTCATCGGTGAAAACCCAAGTGCCGCAACGGTTGATGCCTACTCTGCTGACAAGCAGGTTAACGATTACACCGTGCCTACTTTCTTAGTCCACGCGGTAGACGATCCTGACGTGCCAGTACAAAACAGCCTGCTGATGTTCAATGCCCTTAAGGCCCACAACATTCCAACGGAGATGCATCTGTTTGGTGAGGGCGCCCATGGCTTTGGCTTACGCAATGTGCAAGATAAGCCAGCGGGCATTTGGCCAACACTGTTCTACAACTGGCAGCAGCGCTTAGATGCTACCCAAGCGCAAAAGTAGTCACCTGCGCTCTAAACTTGCAGCCCCTGCCCACGCCGCTATACTGAGGCGCTACAAGACAGCAGCGGCCTAAAAATGGCCCGAGAAGTATCATGAGAGGCGTCAAACAGTGACGCCTCTTAATCTGCATTAAGGAACTGCTGCTGAAGCTAAAACTGCTGTTACCTCCCTACCGCCGCTTACAGTAGTAAGAGGCAAGGGCTGTTTGGCCGCACCGATCTCTGTTCCTACTGTTCATCCTGTACATTACCAATATAGCTCCCCACCTCCTTTTGGCTTCTGCTACTGTTCTTAAGCACTGAGCTCCATTTCTTACTACGCTTGTGCAGCACCTAATCTTGCTCTTCCCTCCTTTACTCGCACCCTCTTTGTGACGCCCTGCAAATTCTTTTGGGCTTATTTACGGCATTCGTCTAAAAATTTCCTTGTTAAGCCCTGTGCTTAGCCGTACAATCACGGCGCGCGTTGCTCCTACGCACCAATCAAGGCCAATGTTCTTTGGCCTCATCGCGCACTGCTCATGGCTTTGCCTGTTAGCTGCAGAACCCTGACGTAGCGCCGCACTCTTTTGCACCACGCCTCTGACTCTTGCCTCCGCCGCTTTCTCTGGCGAGCACCAGCTCTCACCGACGTGATGCCCACAGATCAGGGCCTCGCACCAATACGAGCGCTGTGCGCTCCAAGTACTCTAGCGACCACCCTATCAGTGCTATCTCCACAGCCAAATGCTAAGGGCACGGGATCAACCCTCTTAAGCCCATGCGTAGAGCCTTAGAGGCCCCTCCTACAGCACCACTGTACGCGCTACAAGCGTCACCAAACGCGCTTACAGTGCAGTGCTGCCATCTCTTTTGGCTGGGGCGCAACAAACTTTTATCACGGGAGCCGGTGTGACACAGGCAGAGCCCGCAACAGCAACTTACGAGGAACACAGGGAGGGACATGCATGAAAGCAGAAACACTCAAACGCTACATCGTCTTTATGATTGCCGTTTGCTTAGGCGGTTTCGGCATTGCGCTCTTTACCAAAGGCGCGATTGGCGTAACGCCTATTGCCAGCGTGAGTTATGTATTTTCCTTGCATTGCCCGCTGTCCTTAGGCGGCGTGACCTTTCTCTTTCACATCGTCCTCATCACCTTACAGTACTACCTCATCCCCAAGGATAAGCGCCGTGAGAACTGGTTCTTTCTTTTGGTACAGTTCCCGATTACTGTGGTGTTCTCACTGGCTATCGACGGCGCCATGTGGTTTTTACATGTCTGCGTGCCTGAGTCTTGGTCAGGAACCTATCTCCTCTCGTTAATGTGGATAGCCTTAGGCTGCTTAACTTTGGGCGTCGGTATCAGTCTGCAGATCATCGCTAATGTCGCCATGGTCACTGGTGAAGCCACAGTAAAGCTGATCGCCGCGCGCTTAAAAGTTGAATTTGGCTACGTGAAGTTAGGCTTCGACCTCACCTTAGTGTGCGTCTCGGTCGTCACCTCGCTGATCTTTACCGGTTTTAGTGAGGTTGAGGGTGTACGTGAGGGTACCATTGTTGGAGCACTCTTAGTCGGGCCACTAGTACGCTTAATCCGCCCACGTCTTGCTATCATCAACCACTTCTTCTACTCCAAGAGCGATCGTACTCAGTTCAAGACACAACAACTTGCTGGTGCCGCGCAGTTTAAAGGCACCATTACCATTGCCCGTGAGTATGGCTGTGGTGGCCACGCTTTAGGCCAAAAGCTGTCCCATGAGCTCAATCTCAAGTACTACGATACGTCCTTAATCGATCTCATTGCCGCTGAATCTGGTGTGAGCAAGCAGCAAGTGGCCAAGCGTGCTGATAGCTTAGAGTCCTCGCTGTTGCAAGACATGATCTTCTCTGACTTCTCCGGCTCCTTAGACAAGTCGTTATCCACGCCCGATGCCTTATTTGTGGCGACCTCACGCGTGATGCGTAAGCTGGCTAAGGACGAATCCTGCGTCTTTATCGGCTATAACGGCGACTTCATCCTCAAAGACAACCCACGTGCCTTACGCGTCTTCCTCTACGCTAACCCAGATTACAAGCTGCAGTACTGCAAAGAGCACTACGAGCAAAACGCCGAGCAAGCCCAGCAGTCCATGGAGCAAACTGACCGCCGACGCCAAGAGCACCACCAGCACTACGCTGGTAGCGATCTGTACGATCCACGCAATTACGACCTATGCTTAGACTTAGGTTCGCTGGGGGAAGAGGCGTGCTTAGACATCATTGTTGATGCCTACAAGAAGTTGCAAGAGCACCCACGTACCGGCTTTATCCACAAGTCCTATGAGGGCATTGATACGGAAGTGTATGAGGCACAAAACACCAAAGCTGTAGCTGTAACCGCAGCAGCTGCAGCTGCAAATGAGGCCAACGCAGTAGCAGCAACCCCTGCCGAGGATGGAGAGAGCCAAGCCCTGCTAGCTCCAACTGAGGGGGCAGCCACTACTGAGGCTAACGATCCGGTCGCAGCGACCGCAGAGCAAGCAAATGTCTCTGCAAGCACCACTGATGACAATCACCCTGCCAAGCAGTAATAAAGCCCAGCACACGGTGCACTCAAAGTAAGACTCTGCTGTGCGCTTAACGCGCATTAGGGTCATCACAGCGCCCGCCCCTGTAGCGGTGGCGGGTGTGCTTAGCCCCAGCATAAGGAATTACTCTGCGTCCGTATCGTTAGCATCAGCAGTACGGTTGCCAGCAAAGTGCTGTTGCAGGCGCTGCACAACCAGATCGAGGCTTAGGAGAGAGTGCCTAACAGCGCCCGTCCCAACGCTCTCACCATGAGCTGTATCAGCTGCATCAACAGCAGCACTCTTGCTCTCCGCAACGCTATCAGCGGTGACAGCGGTTGTGTCAGAGGCAGCAGCCACAGCAACCTCACTCTCAGAGTGCTGGTCTGCTGGCAGTGATTGCTTCTCTACCTCGTCTTCTTCCTCAGTGGAAGAAACTTCATTATCAGAGGAGCTGATCTCGGCATCTGGCGCCTTAAGCGCTGAGTTCACAGCCGCTGGGGACGCGACTACAGCAGCGGCAGACTCGGAAGCAGTATCTGCGACTCTCTTTATTACCGTTACAGCGCCCGCACCTCCGCTCTCACCATGAGCTGCGGTATCAACAGCAGCCACACCCTTGGTCTCCGCAACGCTACCAGCTGTAACAGCATTTGCCTCAGAGGCAGCAGCCACAGCAACCTCACTCTCAGAGTAATAGTCTGCTGGTAGTGGTTGGTTCTCTACCTCGTCATCTTCCTCGGTGGAAGAAACCTCTGCAGCGTCAGAGCAGTTATCGGCCTCTGACGCCTTAAGCGCTGAGTTCACAGCCTCTGGGGACGCGACTACAGCAGCGGCAGACTCGGAAGCAGTATCTGCGACTCTCTTTAGTACCGTTACAACGCCCGCCCCTCCTCTCTCACCATGAGTCGTGTCAGAAGTAGCGCCTGCTGCAACCACCGTCTCGCTCTTGCTCTCCGCAACGCTTTCAGCAGGGATAGTGTTAGCGTCAGATTCAGCAGCCACAGCAACCTCACTCTCAGAGTAATAGTCTGCTGGTAGTGGTTGGTTCTCTACCTCGTCATCTTCCTCGGTGGAAGAAACCTCTGCAGCGTCAGAGCTGTTATCGGCCTCTGACGCCTTAACCGCAGAACCAACCGACGCAGTAGTGTCAGCAGCGACCTTAGCAGTCACTGCTTCAGCCTTAGTCTCTGCAACACTCTCTGGAGTATTGTTGCTGGTGGCCTGAGGCTTGTAAGAGCCCTGCTGTACCTCTTGGGCAAAAAGGCGTAAGCAACCGTTAGGTGTAAAGGCTGTACCTAAGAGGCGGTGCCAGTTAGCGATTGGCTCGCCCGTGTTGTTTTGCCATTGCTGCTCATTGTAGTGCTCCCAAAAGATCTTGGCCGCTGGCCCCAATAACCCCTGCTGACGTAAAGTACGCAGGCTATCGCAGGAGCTGCTATTAAAGTACGACAGCACCTCCTCTACAGTTGGTGGCGCTACTACTACTTTACGCAGTGAGCTCTGTACCGGCTTAGCCAAAGACTCACTGTGCTTAGTGCTCTGCGCAGCGGTCTTAGCAGCAGGTGCTTTAGCAGCCTTTGCTTTGCCCTTTGCCTGAGTCTTGGCATTGACTGCACGACGTGACGCAGCCGCTTTTTGCTGACGGGACGCAGTAAATGAAGCTACTACCTCCTTGGTGCTAACGCTCTTAGCGTCCAAAGACGAGGAAGCCTCTTGATGCGCAGCTTTACCCGTGCTTGGCTTATCTGCCGCCATCACTGCGGTCTGAGTTTCTTTACCAGTAGCTTTTACCTTGGAGCTACTGCTACTTGCGCTCGTGCTGCTTGCCTTGCTCTTAGCTTCTACGGAAGAAGCCCACTGGTTCTTAGCCTCTACTGAAGAGGTGTCAGAAGAAGAAGAAGAAGAAGAAGAAGAAAACCACAGCGCACCTTGCGTCTCGGCCATCCCCGCAAAGAGATCGCCTTCCTTACCGCTGGGTGTTGACGCTAATGGCGCCTTGCTGCCACTTACTGGGTTGACGTAAATCTGAGGCCAGATATCACCGCCCCCCAGAGGCGCTGGCACCGAGGTGCGATAGAAGATCCATGGCTCGCCATTAATGTTCAGCAGCTGCGCCATTTCCAGCTGCTGCAGGATGTTGCAGACGTAGTCGATGTCCTTTGGTGTCACCTTAACATAGGCCGTAATGTCCTTTACTGGCATGCAGGTGAGGTGCTGTAAGGTGCCTAAGAGCAGCGCCTGCTTGTTGTTAAGCGCTCGACTCTCTAAGGCCGTACCAAAATAAGGCAAGGCAATAGGCTCGTCGTGGCAGTGCTGCTCGTAGAAGTTAATTTGCTCCTGCAGAGGAAAAACCTCATTGGCGTTCAGTGGCACCGAGCGCATGAAGTTACCCTCGCGCTTTACCAGACCGACGCTCTCTAAGAGCGCGTAGGCCTTAGCGTAGATGGCCTTAGAGGTACCAAACTTCTTGTGCAAGCCGCTTAAGTCCAGCGCGGTGCCTAAGCCCATGTGGCGCAGTTGTACTGCTACCGAGATGTGTTGGTAATTCTTGCTGGAAAACCAGTAAGGGAAGCTGCTTGGCACTTGCTGTGGTGGCACAAAGGAGCGGCTTGATATCTTGCCATTTTGCTCCTGCACCGAGGTTAAAGTAGTGTGCGCTGCATTAGCAGCATCAGTGGTAGTGGTGGTGGACGCGCTCAGCGCGTCGAGGTTACCCAGTAGGCTCTCCGCACTGGTGGTGTTAGAGGCCGCGCCTAAAACAGATTCACTCATTTTCACTCCTCAGGTGGCAAAGCACCTGTATTGGCATGAGCACCACGCACGCTTGCAAGTAGAAGTGCCCCCGAGTGCGTGGTACTAATCCGTGATCTTTGCTGCGCCTGTACAGTAAACGCAGCGTTGGCAGAGGACGGTGCCACGCACCGTCCCTCATGGCCTCTACTACAAGCTGGCTAAGACCGGCTCAGGTAAAGACGTGCGCTTTACATCCTGCGCTTGCGCCGTCTGTGTTTCCGCTACTACGTCCTTGCGCGCATCCGCAGTGGTAGCATCCGCAGTGGTAGTGGTAGCAGTGGTAGCAGTCTCCTCCTTGCTCTGATAAGGTTCAGCTACCGAGGTCTTAGCGTTCGCTGCCAGCATCTCTTGTTGCTCTAAGCTTTGCCCTTGGCTTTCGTCCTTATCTAAGCTCTCCATAGCCAGTACAAAGTCAGCGCGCATGTCATTAAAGTCCATCGAGGAAGACTTCAGGTCTAAGCGCGTGCCTTGGTTACCCTGCATCATGGCCAAGCGATAAGGAACATCTTCCTTGCTTGGATTGACATCAGGTAAGTGGCTATCCAGCACTGGTTGCCCACTTAAGGCCGTGTATAAGGCAGCTGGCGACACGCCGCACTCTAAAGCAGCGAAAATAGGCTTGGAGTAGTCCATGGTCGCTAAATTCACGCGCACGGAGTTGTGCAGCTGCGTGATACCGGTACGGTTATACGGGTTGAGGTCAGTGCAGTAAACGCACTTACGCTCTGTCTCCACTAAACCCAGCGTTTCTTGGAGGTCGTTCTTATTCTCATCAGGAATGACCGGCTGTGGTTGTGGCTGTGGTACAGGCGCTGGGCTTGGCTCTGGTGCTGGCTCAGGGATATGATCTGGGTTAGGCGTTGGCTCTGGAATTGGCTCAGGAGTTGGCCCTGGTTCTGGGGTTGGATCTGGCTGTGGTTCTGGCTGTGGCTTTGGCTTAACGGTCAAATCACCAGGCACCACCTCCGGCTCATAGTTTGGATTGGTGATTTCAACTGAAATCAGATCGTCGCCGCCTTGGCCAAAGTTATCAGGAACCGTTATGGTCAAACCTAAGTCATCGCCAGGTACAGTGTTGTTGACCACATCATCGTAATTGCCGATGGTGTCCTTACCGACATCTGTATTAGGCTGGTCGCCCTCAGTAATGTTCTGATCATTTACCTCGATTCTGATTGGCTTTTTGTTGATATTTAAAAAGCCCTGACCGACCAGACCATCAGCAGGCATCTTGTCTGCGTCGCGCTTCCACTCTGCCCCTAAACCGTCAGGATCATCCCAAGTCTCAGCAGCATACTGGTAAGAGAAGTAGAAATCGTGGCCTGCTAAGGAGTCATCCTGCGCGACATCAGCAGTGGTAAAGTCAAAGTAATACTGGCCAGCGTTTTTTTGCACGTAATCAGGCGAGGTATCGCTCTTATGCACGTACTGCTCAAGGTCGAACCACTCGTTGCTGACCAGATCCTTATAATCGTGCTCTGTACCGTCGTAGGTGTAGTTGTAGTCCTCAATAAAGAATGGACGTAAGAAGCCCTTGTGCTTGAGCGAGGCCGTGCCTTGCGTAGAGTCACCACCTACAGCGTAAGCAGCGTACAGATCATCTTTACCCATACGCTCCAAAGCTTGGTCATAGGCGGCGTTCAGGTCGGAGGCTATGGCACTCACATCAATACCATCACCGTCGATAACGCCAATAGCAGACAGCGCCGCAAGATCAGGATCCGTGCTATAGCCCACGGCCACCCCTTGGATGTCCATGGGGCTGGTAACCTTACCGGCAAAGGTACCAATAGCAACACCATCAGCGCTATCGACAGCAGCGATATTGCCCATGACGTTGGTAAAGTGGTTACCGGCGTAAATGAGCCCCGCTACACCACCAATGACACTGTCTGAAGCAAGGTCAGCAGCCCCCTCAATACGGAAGTTCTCCACTTCCACATTTTCTAAAGTGCTGTTGGTAATGGCACCGGCCAGCGCACCGATCTGCACTGGGTTAGCAGTGTCCTTAACGTTCCATGCGCTGTTGACGACCTTGAGGTTCTTCACGGTGGCGCCATCCAGCTTGCCGAACAGGCCATAGCTGCCCTGCGCACTACCAGCTCCACCCGTTGGTCTGACGACCTCACCTTGGTAAGTAATGCTGTGGAACGTACCATCCAGCTGACCGCTAAAGGTCATATTCTGGATCTGAGTAAAGTACTCCTCATCCCAACCAGCTTCAGCGTTAAAGTCAAGATCAGTGGCCAGCCAGAATTTGTTATCCTTATTTGCGCCCTTATTGTAGATCTTGTTACGAAAATCCTCAGTGTTGGCAATCAACTGCTCATCGAAGTGGTCAACAAAGGTGACTTGCCCCTCACTAGAAGTAGTACCTTCTGGCACCAGACCGTGTTCAGCTAAGACATCTTTGTAAGCTTGCTTAAGCTCTTCATCGCCATCATAGCCAATGTCAATGCGGCCTGTAGAGGAATGCACCTCCAAGCTACTACTGTAGGCACCATTCCCTTCGATATTGGGCACGCTAGCGATATCACCCTCGCCGACGTTGAGCACGGTATCGATATCACCAATGACGATTTGCGAGCCATTAAGCACTAAATCGGTACTTTGCACCGAGCCTAAGAGCTCAACTCGGCCCATACCACGACCGAGACTGAGGCTGTCTTTGAGATCAGCAAGCTGCAGAGGCTTATCACCTGCACTATTCACTTTTGCAATCAGCTCAGCTGTCGGCTTGCTCGTACCCAAATAGACCGACTTCAAATCCTCTAAAGCTCCCGAGCTGCTCAGAGTAATGCCATGTGGATTGAGCAGATAGAAGTTGATATTGTCTCCTGTTTTGGCTTTAATCGTACCGTCGATACGGGAGCTCGTAGCACCGGTCACGATGTTTAAAAACGATACCTCGTGCGAACCGCCAGAAGCAAACTCCAGTGTATTACCACGAGCGACATCAAAACTCTGCCACTTTAAGAGGGCATTAGGCTTTGTAGCGGTAATGGTCATTCTGCTATTAGTTTCATCGCTAATATAAACCCCTTGAGCAGGTTTGAAATTCGCCTCAAGTTGAGGGAAGGTAGGACGTGGGGCTGCGTAGGCCGCAGAACTTGATCCCAGCCCCGCACCTAAGAGCAAGCAGCCGCTGACAGCAAAGACGGTTACCGTCTGCGCGGCTGAGCTTGGGTCGTGGTCAGGCTTAAAGAAACGGGAGATACCAGAGAACAGCGCGCCGCAGCCCCCCATGGCGTAATGCACGACCGCTCTTAAGCCGCCAAATAAGCAGCCGAGCGCATACTGCCCCCCAAAGTATAGAGAGAGCAGCAGGAGCAGAGTCCAGCGACTCCCTACTGCCTGCCCAGCGGCAGACACGGCAGTGGCAGGCTTACCACTCGCCGCAGTGCCCGAGGTTAATGAAGGCATACACAACTCCTTTGGCCACCAAGGCCATAACAATGACAATGACGTAAACGGTGGAAAAACCTCAAAGCAGCGCTTCACCACCACCTGCCCCAAAGCAGGCTAGGGAAAACTTACGCTTACGGTTACAAGGGCCATCTCTTCGTGCAGGGACTTTCTGCGACTCTCTGCGCTTAGAGCCATGGTTTTCTTAAGACGAAGAGCGATTGAAGCGCCGCTGCTGCCGCTTGAGGTTCTTAGCAATACGGCGCTCGCGACGGCTATGCACCGCTTTGCTAGCGGCAGTAACAGAGCTATCGCCAAAAGTACAGAGGGCATGGATGCGCGGGCAGGTGTGCAACAAGATCACGCGACAGGTCTCCGTAAGGCGGTCACAGATGGTCTGCAACTGCGCATAGGGCTTAAAGCGCACGCCCTCGACGGTGGTAAAAGCAGTACCGTCATTGCGGCTGATCCGTGGCCTACACGTAACAGCATTCTCCTCAGTAGTGGCAGTAGCAGTAGCAGTAGCAGTAGATGC
>JAHLFE010000062.1 GCA_018884035.1 Candidatus Anaerobiospirillum pullicola | reverse complement strand
CTGCTGCTGCTGCTGCTGCTCTTCCTTGTTGTGACTATTGCACCTGCAGTTACCTGCTCACAGCGTCACGCTACGCAGCCACGGTACTTGGCTCTTTATGGAAAGTTTTCCCATAAATAAGCCCAAAATGCGCTCTTCCCCCTACTACAAGCTGCTCTGCACTTCCCCTGCTGTGCACAACTGCGCATCAACTCGTCTCAGTATCTACGCAGCGGCACAAAGCTGGCACTGTCCTTGAGTAAATAAGGGTGCTAAAAGATGCTTGCTCTTATGCACTTAAGGCTCTATTTTCCGCCCCATATGCCGCTCTACATAAGAGTACGGAGGTAATGTAAGGCTGGATCTAAAGCTACAGGTTAGGCTCCTGTATAGGGTTAAGGATCTGCCGACAAACTATGCCTCTGTCTGCAACTAAGTGCCACCAGCTGACAACCTGCGTATTTAGGCGCAATTGCAGTGTGTTATAAGTACAGCATCACCCTCTTCAGCTGCTCAGTTCAGCTCCGATATGTGCAGCTGTAAAAACACGGACTTTACTTGCTCCCGCGCTCCCCATGCCCACGAGTAGTTGCTGCTTTAGCAATGTGCTCTGAGCTGTAGCAGTGTAAACACTGCTTTTCCCCTGTCATCATCACTATTGCGAATATTTAGGGATCATCTATGGCATCGATGATTACTTCTGCCGGTTCTGCCTCCGGCATGGACTTTGAGTCCATCATTTCTGCTAGCGTGGAGGCCAAGCGTGCCTCTCTGGAGAACAAAGTTACTAAGCCACTGTCGCTTGCTAATATTGAGCTGTCCGGTGTCGGCAAACTCAAAAGCGCGCTACAAGACTTCCAGAAAGCTATTCAGGCTCTGACCAAGGATAATGGCTTCAACAGCCGTAAGGTTAACATCAACCAAGACGCAGATAATCCTTACTTCACCGTTTCCACCAAGGACGACGCTGCTAACGCCAACTACTCTATTGACGTGCTGCAGCTGGCCTCGACCGAGAAGCTGTCTAGCCAATTTGATAAAGACGCTAAGTTCGCTGCGGGTACCTTAACCATTACCCTGCCACCTGCTAACATGGACAGCGATGATCCTACTGCGGTCAAGAAGGCACGTACCATCGAAATCGAAGTCGAAGAGGGTATGACTCTGGCGCAGCTGCGCAAGAAGATCAACAACAACGACTACGGTCTGACTGCCTCCATCGTGTCTACTAACTCTGGCGACCGCTTAGTGATCGACAGCGGCCTCTCGGGCGATGACAACGCCTTTATGATGGAGTTTAAGTCTGCCGGTACTTCTTCTGATCGAGATGCTATTGACAACGCCAACATGCTTACCGTCAATACTGGCTTAAGCGTCACGAAGGGGGCCGATGACAAGACCAGTGATACGGTAAACATTGATGACCAGTATAAGAGTGTTCCAGGTAACTGGACGCTGACCGAAGGTAAAGACGCCATTATCGAGGTTGACGGTGCTGAGGTACGCTCCTCCACCAACGAGTTCGATGACCAGATCTCTGGTATTAATCTCACGGTGCAACGTGTCACCACTGAGACCCAAGATGACGGCTCTGTCAAGAAGAACCCAGTAACCTTAGACATCAGCGAAGACACTGATGCAGTAACGGAGAAGATGCAAAACTTCGTGACGGCTTACAACACGCTGATGGACACCATGGATGCCCTTTACAAGCACAACACCTACACCGATGGTGAGAACAACCTCGATGGTGGTGAGCTCTCTGGTGATAGCATGCTGCGTTCGCTGCAAACCCAGCTGCAGAACATGATGACCTCGCTGCGTGGTAGCTCGGACCTTGATATCTACACCGTAGGTCTTGCATTCGACTCTGACGGTAAGATGTCCTTAGACAGCACAGACTTTAAGGAGCACATCAAGGAGAACTTCAACGCCGTAGTGAACCTCTTTACCGGTGAAGGCACTGTTGATCCTAATGCTGACAAGGATGACGTGCCAGAGGATGCTGGTATTCTGCTGCGCTTAGACGCTATCATTAAAACCTACACCAAGACCAACGGTGTGCTCTCGGAGCGTGAGCAGCAGATTAACGAAGAGATCGACCGCTACGAGGCGCAAGAAGCTGAGAACGAGGCTTACCTCGAGCAGTATGAGGAGAGCCTGCGTCAGCGCTATGGTAAGCTCGATACTACCATTGCCAATTACAACAACTCCCTGAACTACCTCTTCTCTGCCCTGTCGTAAGACAGCGCAGGCAGCGTGACGCGATTTTAGTTTTGGGCTATCTTTGTCTCCCTGCCTTGCAGGGCAGGGGACTTACTGGCTACCACAGACAGGTGGCGGGAAAGCTCACCCCAAGATGGCGCCACGCTCTCACCTGTTTTCCTGATATTCGCATCACCAAAGGGAGTACATGCTCCCTTTGTTTGTCTTTGCCTTGAGGCAAGCAAACAGGTGCGATCTCGCTCCCCCTATTTTCTTCGCCCCCAACCACTATCAGCAAACTCCCTGCTTTTCCCCTCATTAAGCCCTACCTACCACGTTAGGAATCTAACCACCTTCCTGCCTGCCACGTTAGGTGTTGCTACTTTTTCTCACCTATACTCTCTGTGCCTCTGCTTACCGCTTGGTGCGCCTCTTGCCCCAAACAAAGACAAGCGACATTTGGCCATACCGTCCCATCACCATACCCTTAAACAGCCGCAGACATGGGGTAACTACTATTCGCAACTAAGGCTTAAATAAGCGCTTTGCTGCCATCTTGACACCATGGTGCCGCCCTCGTAACATACCCGCTGGAAAAAAGGTAAATAGCGCGCCAATAGATGCCAACTATTAGATCCTTGCGATTTTTTTGGTGCTGACGGCGCGCTCCTCGAACGCTAAGGCGCTGCCCTGCAGCGCGCAGCTTCTAAGACACAATGCTGCTGTACACACAGCTCTACTAGGCAGCAACACGATCTGCCACTAATGCCTCAGCACCAAAAAAATCGCAAGGACCTATTTAGTGCCGCAACCTTGGTTGCATTTTGCTAAAATGGGCGCCTGATTCTGCCTGCATTTTTCTTTGTATGCACAACCATGTGTTTAAGCCTAAGCTCTCTTAAGTGGCAACAGCGCAAGAGGTTTGTTGCCATGTTTTTGAGCTTAAGCCTGATGTGTATCACGTTTTTCAGCACTGGACTGACTATGTTTCTCACAAGAGCCAATTCCCAGCTTTTTACCGCCATAAAATGGCTCACAAGCGCCGCAGCTGTGACTATGGCTTTATCTTTAGGTAGCAGCGCCTATGCTGCTCAAGAGCCAGCCACTGCTACAGACGCCGCAGCTGTTGTCTTTTCCTCGGAGCAAAAGGCGGCTATTGAGCGCATCGTGCACGATTACTTGGTCGAGCACCCAGAGGTCTTAGTGGAAGTCGCGCAGTCCTTAGAAGCCAAGCAAATGTATGTGCAGGAGCAGGCTTTAACGGAGGCGATTGAGTTCTTCCGCCAAGATGAGTTCATTCCACGTCGTGGTGACGTTAATGCTCCACACTACCTGATTGAGTTCTTTGACTATAACTGCGGTTACTGCAAGGTAGTACGTGACTTTACCAAGAGACTGGCAGAAGAGTACGACCTCGTTACCATTTACGTGGAGTTTCCAATTCTCTCGGCCTTGAGTGTGCGGGCTTCAGCTATCGGCTTAGCCCTGTTTGCTCAGGATCCTGATAAGTATTTGCGTTATCAGGACTTACTGATGACCGCTGATACGCGTATCACCTCCGAAGACCAAATTAAGGAAGCGGTCAAGGCTGTCGGCGGTGATTACGACAAGTTAAGCGAGGCTGTCAACAACGACCCTCGTATCCAAAAGGCACTACGTAAGAACATGGAGCTAGGACAAAAGATGGGAGTGCAAGGCACGCCTTACTTTATCCTCGATGGTACCGTGATTCGTGGCGCCGTCAAGGATTACTCAACCTTTACTGATATCATTGAAGCTGCGCAAGACAGCTCCAAGAAGTAGGACGTAGAGTTAGTGGCGCTGCCTGTAATGAGGCGGTCAGAGCCACTTGTGAGCCTGCAGCACAGGGGATGACCTTGTTCTGCCTTCTGCCACACTGGAGAAGCAGGTAATGTGGTGGGGATGGAGTGAGAGTTTTCGGCTCTCCTCAGAGTTTGGTGGATAGGGCACCAACACTACTCCAAGGTTGGTCACACCAAACGCCATCACATGGGAGCCCATGCTTGATCGCAGGGACGCGGCTGCTTTTTGGTATCCACCAAACTCTGAGTAGAGCCGAGTTTTCCTGCTTTACTGTGGTTTTAGCTTTACAGGGCATTGTTATGACCGACCTTCATGACTATTTGATTTTGTTCAGTTGCATCGCTTGCTTTGCGGTGTTGGCGTGGCGTATCCACAAGGGCCATGAGCTGGAAAAGAGAGGCTTTCACGAGCACGAGCATCGTGCTGACCGCTAAAGAGTAAGCAGCTTTGCGGCTGTTTGCTACTACCACTACTGCTGTATTTACTGGAGCTGCGTGGTGTAAGCAATACCTACCAGCGCCTAGTAAGTACAGGTTAATGATATGCCGTAAGCAGGATGCGCCCTGCTTCTCAGGCTTTTGCACTCTGACACTCCACAGAATTATCTTTGATGCTTTGGCTGGTCTTGAGAGAAAGGAGCACTAGTAATGGATTGGCTTATAGTGGTGGCTATAGCCGTGCCTTTTCTCTTTGTGGTGGGCGTGGTCTATAACGCCATCAAAGACCAAAAGAAGCTCGAACAGAAGTTCCACCATGTGATCAGTGCTCGCGCGCAAGAGCAAGCCGCCGCTGCGGCCAAAGCTCAAGCTCAGGGTAAGCGTTATGTGCGCGCCTATGACGATGACGACGATTATGGCTTAGTCCCGCGTCAAGCCCTTAAGGATAAAGAGGGAGCCTCCGCCGCGAGCGATCAGACTGCGCAGCAAGCTGATCCGCAACAGGGCTCTAAGGACGCTGCAGCGCCTGCAAAAGCCCAAGAGTTGGGGCCAACGGACTTAGACGCTAAGGATGCGGCTTCGTACTTTGCCAAGTACAAGTGAGGTTGTGAGAACAAAGGCTCTGATGGCGGTGCGCTGCTTCGAGCCTGTTTCAGCATCAGCATTCATTAGCCTTAGCACCATCATCCTTTCCATCTTCATCCCCATCTTAGCTTCTTCTTCTTCTTCTTCTTCTTCTTCTTATTTCCTCTCGCCAGCAATCCCACCAGCGTCTCTTGCTACGCTTTCATTGTGCCTCGCTGCCGTTTGTTATTGTCTCTGGTTTTACATGGGCGTTTTCCCATGTGTGAGCATTGACATCGGGCAGTTGGCTCGCATTTATTTTTCCTGATAAATAAGCTGTTTCTGCTGTACAACCCTAAATGATAGCCACCACATTGAAGCTTGAGATGGGGGATCTCAGCTCTAAGGTAAAAGCCGTATCTTAGAGGCTTGAGAAAAATAAGCCTCAACTCCTAGACGTCAGTGAGCAAAGTTACTTGCCATTAATCTACCGCAGAGATACGTCTGAGTAGCGACGCTTGCTGCTCCTTTTCAGGGAGCTGAACGGATCCTGGCAAGATGTGGCTTATCAGCCAGCCATTAGACAAAACATGCGTTGAGGCAAGATTCCACCACAGATCTTGGTACCGCAGATGAATTAATAGCCTTAAAGCTGATAGCCACGCC
>JAHLFE010000061.1 GCA_018884035.1 Candidatus Anaerobiospirillum pullicola | reverse complement strand
TTCTGGTGGAGAGGACGCCAGAGACCAAGACAAAATTGCAGCGGGCACCGCCTTAGTAGATCTCAGTATATTTTGCGGAGAAGGGTGATATGGGAAAAACAGTGCTCAGCTGGGTCACGGTGATTGACCCTGCTTTGGGCATCAAGCGGAAGAAAATGCCGGTGCCAGAAGAGTTTGCTAGCTCTGATCCTTATAAGGAAACTCTTAAAGTGTCGGATATGCTGCTGTTGGCCATCAAGGCTACCATCATTATGGGAGCCACATGTCCAGAGTTGGTGGAAACTTTGCGCCTCATGTTTCATGATGATCCGGAGCTTACTGATGATCGGCTGGGTGCAGTGCTGCAACAGGGGTACTATTACGAGCTTGACGAGACAGAGCTAGAGCAAGTTTCGGCACATTTCAATCAACCTGTAGCTGAGACTAAGAGACGCATGGCTGTTCTGGCGCACAAGAATACCGAGTGGAGATATGGACAAAGATTATTTACGGTAGTTCATACCATGGACACTGTAAAAGAGGCTGTAACTTCTGCAGTAAATAGCACAGAGCGCCAGAGAGCGACTACGTCTAAGCCCCATGATCGGTCTAAGCGCAAGCGCGCCGCTAAACGCAAGCGCTAGGCGCAAGCACTAAGCTGTAGCCTCAAAAGGTGCGCTGTAACAGCTGTAACAGCTTCTGCATAATGCGCTGTAAGCCGTGCCCATCGTAAACTTGTAGGCAATGACGGGTAAACTCCTCGCGCCGTGCAACCACTTGCTCTAGCGCACGGTGCACCGCTGTGATATCAGAAAGGGCGCTCAGTGGTAGGTTAAGCCCCAGCTTAAGACGCTCTACCACCTCATCGGTGCCTTTTTGGTTGTCGGCAATGATGACTCCTACCGTAGGCAGCCCTGAAGCAAGGCGCTCCCGAAACATGCCGCCATAGGCACCTAAAGCGACATCATGCCGCGCAAAGAGATCGGCTACGTCCGTGCAGTGGCGCAAGAGCAGGAAATGGGACTTAAAGGGCTCAGGAATGGAGGCAACGAGCGCGGCAATGTCCTCATAGTCCTTATTGGCGGCGCCTGCTAAGAGGGTAAAGGCATAGTGGCGGTATAACTGCCCTGCCATAATGGTACGGGCTACAGAGAGGCAGGCACTGACGGGGTCAGCGCCCCCGAAATTGATAAAGACCCGTGGTAAGGTCAGAGGCTGCGTCCTCGGTGCCGCCTGCGTCCTTGGTGCACACTGCTCACCATGAGCATCATGCTCCTCAGAGGCTCTATCTCTGAGGGCGGCGTCCTCGCTGGCAGTCAACTTACGCACGCGCTCACTTAAAGGCAGCTGATGGCCTGCACAGTTACAGTGGCAAGTAAGGTGCGCGGCACGGTTTTGCGGGTAAAACTCTTCTAAGGTCAGAGAGTAGGTCGCGCCTAAGAGCAGCTCACAGTCAGGATTGCACAGCTTACGATACTCTTGCTCGTGGGTATTGAGGCCCTGATCGAGCAGCATGTGACAGCAGTGAGGGCGATTAAAGAGATCGTCAATCACAAAGAGGCGACAGCGCGCAAAGAGCAGTTCCTCAAAGCTGCGGTCGATAGCGTAATCATCAATTAAGATCAGCTGTGGCAAGTACTCTTGCTTGTCACTTGGGTTAAAGCAAGGCGTAACAGAGTTTTGAGTTGCAGCAGATACCTTCGCCACTGGCACCGCGCCTGCGCTTACAGCCACGCTTGCCGTAGGAGCTGCGCTATTAATCGGGCTTGCATGCGGTGGTGCTGGCGGCTGCGGCAGCGAGAGCAAATGCGCGAGGATCTCTTCTTTAGTGGCAAAGGTGTACACCTCATCATAGCCCACGCAGAGCTCTTTTAAGTTTTCCTCAAAGGCGTAGACATAGAGGCGCAGATAGGCGTGCTCTCTAAGATAAGGCAGGATGCTGCGTACCCGCATGAGGTGGCCTGTGCCGATAGCGTGATTAGCGCGTAAGACCACACCAAGGCAAGGGAGAGCAGTGCGTGGAGTTGGGGCCATTTTGTCCTCTGCGGGATCTTGATGTGAAACATAGGTTTAGGAAGTGCGCAGTGCAGTGCAGTGCAGTGCAGTGCAGCGCAGTGCAGCGCAGTGCAGCGCAGTACAGGGTATAGTCTATACTGCGCTCAGCGGTAGTGTGCTTAGTCAAGCTGCATCTGCTGTAGCGCTTGCGCCAGCACTAAGGCATACTCCCAGTCTTGTGGAGTATCGATATCGATCACGCGATAGCGTGGCATCTCATAACATTGCAGCACGTACTGATCGATATCAGGATGGGTGTAGAGGTTGATCGTCAGCTTACTCTGAAAGTCCACAAAGCGGGAGCTCATAAAGTAGAACTGACCGGCATCCTGATAGGCAGGTGGCAAGTCTTGCGAGCGCATGCCTTGGCTCTGCGCATCTACAGGGATAGGGCGTCCTTGCTCGTTTCTAAAGAAGCCGCGCTGAATCGGAAAAGGAAACTCACAGCAAGCAAAGAGGTAGTCGGCATTGGTGCTGATAAAGCGCTCGTAAGCTCTTTGTAAGTGGCTCGCGGTCAAAAGCGGCGCGGTGGCGTAGAGGATACACAAGCCAGAGTAGTGTTTACCTAAAGCCTCCATTTTGCCAAAGGCGTCAGCACCAACAGCAGCGGTACCGGCATAATCGTTAGAGAGCTCGGCACTGCGTAAAAAAGGTACCTGCGCGCCATACTCTTTAGCGACAGCGGCGATTTCTGGATCGTCAGTAGAGACCACGACATCGGCAAAGATGCCGCTGTCTAAGGCGGTCTTAATGGAGTAAGCGATGAGAGGATGACCTAAGAAGTCTTTAATGTTTTTGTGCGGAATACGCTTTGAGCCGCCACGAGCGGGTATGACAGCCAAGAGATCATGGCTCATAGAAAGTGCCTTTTGGAGAGAGTTGAGAGAGTGAGCGAGATTGCAGCAGGTTAAACGCAGGGCAGCTCATGAGGTGCAGGGCGGTAAAGGCGGTCGTAACAGCCTTTCGTAGGAGTGACGCCGTGGTTACCGCTGCGTAGCTCTCTTTGCCTCTGCGTTGCCCCGAGGAGACTTTGTGTGTAGAGCCAACAGAGTTAGCCCTTGGCGCTTGAGTTGCCGCTGGCCGCTGTCATCTTAGAGTCTTTGCGTTAGAGGTTGACGGCGAGACTAGCTGCGAGGTGGTAGGTATCCTCACAAGCGCCTAACGGCGTCTTATCGCGAGAGTAGCGCCGCAGCAAACACCTACTCTCAGGGTAAAACCCTGGGTTTTAGGAAGTTACTGCCTTGGGGATACATCTCTGAGGTGTAGCGGCATAGCAGTCGCGTCTGCCGTCTGGAGCGACGGCAGAAAGCGGCACAGCGTGCTGGCACCACGTGGCTTTACAGAGCCTTGTTCGTGGCACAAACGCTGACGCTAGCGGACGCTATCTCTGCCGCTATCTCAGCCGCTATTTCAGAGTGGCTAACAGCGCCCAGCAGCTGCGATAGGTGGACAGGTGGACGATCTATGCTTGGTTCTGACCTACCATAAAGAGTGCTTAGTCCTTGAGGTCGTGAGCAATTTGCTCACACAGCTGAGAATCTGCCTCTTGCGGCTCAGCTGTAGCATTGAGCTTTTCTAAGGCCGCCGCAATGATCGACGCCACCATAGTCTGATCGACACGGGTGACCTTTGGGTGCAGCGGAATGGTGAGGGTATGCGCAAAGAAGTACTCTGCGCCCTCTAACGGCTCATGGTACTTTTGCTTTTGGTAGTACGGCTGCTGGTAAATTGGGATGTAGTGGATCTGGGCACCCACGCCTTTTTTGCGCAGGATGTTGTAGAGCGCATCGCGGTGCTCGACCTGAATCTGATAGAGGTGCCACGAGCTCTCAAAGCCAGGGGCGTCTTTTACTGGCAGCTTGACGAGGTTTTGATCGAGGATGTCCTCATAATCGCGGGCCAGCTGACGCCGCTTTTGGAGGAAAGATTCGATCTTGCCCATCTGCGAGATACCCAGCGCCGCTTGGATATCCGACATGCGGTAATTAAAGCCCAGTTCTAACTGCTCGTAGTAGTAACCAGGCTTATTAAAGGCATCTGGTGCGACCATTTCGAGGGGATCGTGGGTAATACCATGGGCATGCAGCAGGCGAATGCGATGGGCTAATTCCTCATTGTCCGTGAGGCAAGCACCACCCTCAGCTGTGGTGATGATCTTTACGGGGTGGAAGGAAAAGACCACAACATCAGAGAATGTGGTCTTGCCGATCATCATGTTCTCGTAGGTGGCACCAATGGCGTGGGAGGCATCTTCCACTAAGGCAAAGCCATAGCGCTGCTTTAAGTTTTGTAAAAAGCGCAGCTCACAAGGACGTCCTGAGAGGTGCACCGCGACCACAGCCTTAGGCAGTGGCTTGTGTTTGGTTTCAGCGTCCTTAAGCATAGCAAGGAGCTTGTGCACGTCGAGGTTACCAGTGTGGGGATCGACATCGATAAAGCGTACCGTGGCTCCGCAGTAGCGGGCGCAGTTAGCCGAGGCCACAAAGCTAATGGCGCTGACCCAGACCTCGTCTTCAGGGCCAACATCTAGGGCCATCATGCTCAGGTGTAAGGCTGCGGTAGCATTGGAGGTGGCGATAGCGTATTTGGCGTCGGTAAAGGAGCACAAGCACTCTTCAAATTCTGTGACGCGCGGGCCACAGGTGAGGAAGTCAGAGCGTAAGGTACGCTCTACAGCTTGGATATCGTCTTCATCAAGGCATTGGGTGCTATAAAGGATCATGAAGCAAAGCTCCTTGCGAGAAACGCCGCGCATTGAGACGGGAGTAGAGAGTGTGGGGAGAGTTCAGGGGTGTGGTTAGGGAGTAGTTTGGTGTAGTGGTGAGGAACGACTGACTTAATAGATGACGGACTTTAGGGTAAGCAAGGTGCACCGTCTTAAGATAGGATGAGACTCACCTGCACCATGCAGCTTGAGTCATGTATTTGCCATCACGCATCCTATCTTCCGTCATTTATGAGATCACGCATTACTGAGTAGAGCTCAGAGACAGCGGATAGCCGCGCGTAATGCGTACCGCGCACTGCGTAGTGGTCTGCTTATAAGCAGCAGGGCGTACCTATATCTGTAGGCATGCTGAGCAGCAGGAATGCAAGGCCAAAGCGTAGCAGTAGCAGGGCAATTTGCCCACAGTGCTCCAGATGTATTGCTGCACACCCGTGCAGTGGCAGTCAAGCTTGTAAGTGCACTACAGGGCTACAGTCTTTTTCTTAGAGCGGCTAACGGCGCTTAAGGTTAAGTGCCAAGACATAAGGTGCCGCAGTGCTCACTGCTGTTAAGCACAGGACTATACACGCGGTTACAGCTTTTACCCCTTACCACAAAACCTGCCGCAGCACCGCCCCTGTACTCATTTCACTGCGCTGCGCAGCCCAGTGTAGATCGTACAGCCTATGGCAGCAGTGCGGGGCGGGCGCTGCTAGAGTGCACTGCACAGGCAAGAAAAAAGGGGTGAAGCCTAAGCCCACCCCTCTTTTCCTACTGCTTAGATGTTCTTGTGCAGCTCTACCAACTCCTCTACCGTCAGATAGTGTGGGTTGTTAAAGGAGTTGTACTCGAAGTTTGCTGGAACTGGCTGGCCCTTTTCGCCTAAGCAGGTCTCGCTAAAGTCGCTGACACGCGACGTGAAGCTGATCGATGGCTTGATGATAAAGAACTTCTCAAACTCCAGCGTGTGCTGGTAGTCGTCACGTGGGCACATCACTTCGTGAATCTTCTCACCAGGACGAATGCCGATGATCTTTTGTGGCAGGTTAGGGGCTAAGGCCGTGGCCAGATCCGTGATCTTAATCGATGGGATCTTTGGCACAAAGGTCTCACCACCATGCATACGCACGAGGTTTTGCAGCACAAAGTTGACGCCCTGATCTAAGGTGATCCAAAAGCGCGTCATGGCCGCATCTGTAATTGGCAGCTCGGTCGCACCCGAGGCAATTAAGTTACGGAAGAAAGGCACCACTGAGCCACGGGAACCAGCGACATTGCCGTAGCGCACTACCGAAAAGCGCAGGTCGCGATCACCGGTTAAGTTGTTACCGGCCACAAAGAGCTTATCCGAACACAGCTTGGTAGCACCGTAGAGATTGATTGGGTTGGCAGCCTTATCCGTGGAGAGGGCAATGACCTTTTGCACCTTGGTCGCTAAGGCCGCTTCAATGACGTTCTCAGCGCCATTGATGTTGGTCTTAATGCACTCCATTGGGTTGTATTCGGCAGCTGGCACCTGCTTAATCGCAGCGGCGTGCACAATGATATCCACGCCTTGTAAGGCCATGGCCAGACGATCCTTATCGCGCACATCGCCGATAAAGAAGCGTAAGCGCTTTTCGTCTCTGTAGGCTTGCTGCATCTCAAATTGCTTGAGCTCGTCACGTGAGTAGACGATGACCTTCTTGACGTCGTAATTGTCTAAGACGGTCTTGGTGAACTTTTTACCAAAAGAACCAGTGCCGCCGGTGACCAGAATGGTCTTATCTTTGAGGTAGGCGGCAATTTGCGCATTGATGTCTAACATTAGGTGTCTACTCTATTCGTGCCTTTGTCAGCAGCGGTGGGCAGGGCCACGCAACGAAGAAAAGGCCAGTCACCCTTGAGCACGTATTTACTGCGCCTGACGTGAGGGCGGAGCCGCAAAGCACGCAGGCAAAGACAGGTGGTGCTAGGTGGTAAGGGGAGTATTGGGGTGAGGTATACGTCACTTAGGGGGGTATACACGGACACGTATACGGATCTGGGCAACTTCCAGAGTTGTTTGCAGGGGGAGCGAAAGGGGGAGGCTTGGCGTTTCCCGCATGTGTAAGGCGCCAGTAAGCTGACATGGTGCTAAGAGGCGAGCGCCAGTGTGCTGCGATACAGGCTGTAGTTGCCAAGGATTTTCCCTTACCAGCAGAAAACGTTAGCTCTCCCCCTAATGGTGGCTAAGGTGGTGCAAAAAGTGTCCCATTAGCAAGCAGATCCCAAGCAAGTCTTCCGTGTAGTGGCAGCACCACTGTAAGCTAGCTCGGCACAGGCGTGCTAAGCGGTTATGAGTTGAGCGCTGAGCTGAGCTGAGCTCAGCTATACTGAGCTAACCATTGGCTGTAATGCCGTACTTCTTCATCTTCTCAATCAAGGTAGTACGACGTAAGCCTAAGACCTCAGCGGCCTTTGCAACCACGCCATTGGTCTGCACCAGCGCCTGCTTAATCATAGAGATCTCGATGTTTTTGATCATGCCGCGTAAGTTCACGCCATCAGGAGAGAGGCGGGGGTTAAAGGCATGATCCCCTTTAGCGACCGCACTGTAAGGAGCAGGTGGCGTTGGTGGTGGCGGCGGCACAGCCGTAAATGGAGCTGGGTTTGGTCGTGCTGGGGGCACTGGGCGTACAGGTGGTGGCGGAGGCATCATTGGCGCTTGTGGCGCCGCTGCAGCCGGACGTTGGGTCTCGTTGTCTAGACGCTGCACCTCACTGTCCAGTAGCACACCGTCCTCATCATCGTCATCAAAGTCGTCTTCGTCGTAGTCAATGTCAGTAGCGGCAGCGGCTGAAGTAGCGGCAGCGGCATTTTCCGCAGTCGCATTAAACGGTGTTGCAGGTACTGCTGGCGCTGCAGACGCTGTTGGCGCGGAGGGTGCCACAGGAGGTACTGGCGCCACCGGCCGTACCGGTGGTTGTGGAGCTACGGGTGACACAGGAGCTAAAGGTGTAACACCTGCTGGTATCTCCACTTGCGGTGGCACCACAGACAGTGGTGGCACGGGATCTTGCGGAGCCGGTGGCACTGGCGGGGCTAGCGGAGCTTGAGGGGCCATTGGCGCTTGTGGTGCTACCGGTGCTGCTGGCGTAACAGGGGCAATCCCTGGCTCAGGCTGGGCGGGGGCCATGATACTGGAGGCTGCGGCAATGGCCTCAGCAGCGGCCTGAGCACGTGCTCTTTCCAGCTCCGCATTAGCATCATGGGTAAAGGCGGCAGTGTCGCTAGGGAGCCCAAAGTCTAAGCCCTTCTCACTGGCAAGTGGGGCTTTAGCGGCGGCCTCGGCACTTTTGGCAGGACTGATAGGCTCGTCTAAGTTAATGTCGAGATCTTCATCGACGGCACGGAAGCTACCTGTGTTGGTAAAGGCCTCTAAGAGGGCCTCACGCTCGGCTTGTGGATCGTTAGAGACGTCGACACCACGGTATTTGGCTGGCAGGTCGCCAATATCGACGACCTCATTAGGGTGCAGAATGAGTAAGCGCTCGACTAAATTGGAGAGCTCACGGACATTGCCTTTCCACTGGTTCTGCATTAAAAGCAGCATGGCGCGTTGCGTAAAGCGAATGGTGGTATCGCTGTCCTTACCGTGGCGATTGACCAGCTCTTGAATTAAGACAGGGACGTCGTCGGCACGCTCGCGTAATGGTGGGGTCTCAATAGGAAAGACGTTTAAGCGGTAGAACAGATCCTCACGGAAGCGGTTCTCGGCCACCATTTTCTCGAGGTTTTGGTGGGTAGCGGCGATCACACGCACATTGGCGTTAATGACCTTATTGGAGCCGACGCGATTGAACTTACGCTCTTGCAGCACACGCAGCAGTTTGACCTGCATTTGAAATGGCATATCGCCGATTTCATCTAAAAAGAGAGTGCCGCCCTCAGCAAGTTCAAAGCGGCCCTCGCGCGTGGTGATAGCACCAGTGAAGGCACCTTTTTCGTGACCAAAGAGTTCTGACTCTAAAAGTTCACCTGGGATAGCGCCGCAGTTTACAGGCACGAATGGCTTTTTGGCGCGGGCAGAGAGGTCGTGAATGGCACGGGCTACCACTTCCTTACCGGTACCAGATTCACCCAAGATTAAGACGTTGGCGTCAGTAGGGGCTACTTGCTCGATGAGACGGCGCACGAGACACAGCGACTCGCTGCGGCCTACTAGGCGCTTAATTAAGGCGCCACGACGGCCATCGGAGCGACCGGAGAAGCGACTCATAGAGCGGAAGGATTGGCAGTAGTGCAGCAGTTGCACTAACTCATCATACGATGGCTCTTTGGAGAGGGAGCCGATGTAGTTGGCGTCCTCTTTTCCGGTAGGGGCAAAGGAGTTATCGCAGATGATAAAGGCAGTACGAGGGTAGCGCGGCAGCAACTTAGTGATGCTGTCTTTACCATTGAGCGCACCGAGGATGCAGGCGTCAATTTGCTCAGAGGAGGAGTCGAGGTAGGACAAACAATCCTCGACCTCACCCGTCTGGGTGCTAGCTCCTAAGAACGCAAAGATGGTCTCAAGAGCTTGGCGTTTATCTTGATCATGTTCAATGATCAACACGTTTCCGGAAAACTGCATACTTTCGCCTTAACCATAGGTGCGCGCACGGCAGAATTAAAGTGCGTATAGCCGTGGAGCATCCTCACCTTAAGCTCAAGTTGCGTCCAAAGACGGCAACTGCAGACAGAAGGGCACAGCAAGTAAATAAGGTCATGGCGACAGGCGGTCTTAACGAGCCGAGAGCGTAAAGAACCTGAGACTCTAAATAGTCTTAGGCTCTACAGAACTGTGGGCTCTGCAAACCTCAAGCAAGGAGTGACGTACCTCAAAGTGGTGCGAGGTAGTGGGCTTACCTGTTCTATACCAATTTCCTTGACCGTTGCTGCGCAAATATAGTTGCTGCGCAAATATAGTTGCGGTGCAAATACATTAACCTCGGTAGTGCCGTCGCTTCTCCCTGTAAAAAGCTACCGGCGGCTGAGGCTGTGGGTCTGACTGCGGCTTTTAAGTAATCTCTATGCGCTCAAGGACAACAGAGACGTCGGCGATTGGTGACGCTCTTAGCGCTGGGCTGCTATCTTCAGCTCAAGGAGTACTTACTGGGGAGTTAACCGCTGTATTTCATGCGTACATACAGTTAACGCTCACAGTAAGGCCTTAAGCCTTAAAAGATTGCAGACGAAGCACCCAAGGCAAGAGTCCGTAGCACGCTATTCTCCATAGCCACTACGGGGTGTAAAGCGCATCAAGATGCAGTTTATGGATGCATGCAAAAGCGCCTTGGGTTGATGAAGTTTTGTCCGCAATAAGCGGCAAGTAGGTCGCTCTGAGAAGAGTGGCTCCGTAAGCGTGGTGGTAAGTGCACCAGCGCGCAGAGCTCAGAACAAACGATACTTACCCTGAGGTCAGCATAAAGATCGCTGAATGTTTCAGATTAACGCTGCCCTGCCCTGTTGCACGGTTGCTAAGTACTGCTATGTCTGCATTTATTGGCCAGATAGGGCAAAGTGCACTGTGGCTTAGCCCCATCAATGGGGGCAAAGATCAGAGCCTCAAATTGATGGCCTTACAACCATCACCATAGTGCGCACTAAGCACTCGAGATAAGTGCTTGATTTGAACATACAGGACATTTAAATATGTATGCTCAAAATAAGTGTTGTGAGCAATGGTAGTGCGGTTACAGCCGTAAATAGGGCTCTGTAAAAGGGGGCACAGTTAATTTGATTACCCTAATCATACGCCTTTTGTGCAGGGTTTTGGCAAAAATTTGACACTTTGTTGCGAGCGAGTTTGCGGCAGTGGTGGGGCAGAGAAAAGAATCTACTATCTAGCAATTTGTAAAAGGTAGAGTGAGGTGGGTAGCACAAAAGAGATAGACATCAGCTGCTTGGCTTTAAGCGCCGAAAAAAGGTTATCACTAGAGATGTGCTAAAGGCAGATGGAGCAAGGGGAGTGGTGAGGCTAAAGGACTTATGGGCAGATTTAGTGCAAAGTTATCAGATTTGGCCTAAACGGCAGTAAAGAGTGGGCGGCGAGGTGGTGCAGAGTGGTGTGGTAAAGAGTGCAGGGGCAGGGTGAATAGGGGAGATCTGCGCTGCTAAGAAGATGCTCTGCTCAGTGGCGAGCTCTAAGGCGAGAGCGAGCGCAAGAAGGAAGCGGCACAAGACGGCACGCTCTTACAGCGGGTGACAGGTGGCAACTTAAAGTAGTAAGGCAAGACTCTGCGCTACTGGGCAGTGACGCAGTGTTGGTTGGTGGTAACAGGGCTCCCTGAGAGCGTTTTCCCCTTGTTACTTCAAAGTATTTTCCCCCTATGTCATTGGCTTAAAACCGGCCTTTTAGGTTGGTTTAAGCCCCTTGATTTCAGAAAACTGATATGGAGCGTCGAGCGTCGCTACCGCGACGTATCTTGAGATGGGTAAAAGGCAAGGAGCTGGGCTCAAACAAGGGGAAAACGCCCTCAGTTCACTGACTGCCTGACAGCGGTCGCTCATGACCAGCGTCTGGTAAGCGTCTGGTACAGGTGAGAGTCTGGTTGTCGCGATTCTACAGGTGTAACGTTATCGCACGCTCCATAACAGCGCATGAAGGCAGAGCTGAGCAGCCCGCATTAACCAAAATGAAAAACAAAGTGTGGCAGGTGTTTATCAGGGATAGTTCTGCGTACACTTTTGGGTTCTCATCAGCGTTTGGTGGATATGGCACCAACACTACTCCTAAGGTTGGTCACGCCAAACGCCATCATATGAGGCCCCTTGCTTGAACGCAGGGGCGCTGCTGCTTTTGGTACCCACCAAACTCTGAGCGGAGACCTTTTTGCCGCCACAGCTACCACTAACACCTCCATAAATCCCATCTCCAGCTGTCTCTACAGTTAATCGTCTCCGCCGTGGGCAGAGGGCAGACGCTGCTGTGCATACTGCTGCCTTTTAGGTTTTGTGGTTGACGAGGTGATAGGGCTGGTGGTGTCTCCGCTTAGCGCTGCTTACCGCTGTTGCTCGGTCTCTCGCTACCACAAAGGGGTAGCGTTTTCTTGGAGAAAAGCGCTGCACAAAAGAGCACGCACAGCCTCCGTTGGTAACACGGGATAACGCCGTCTAACGGCTTGTCTTTGCCCTTTTTGTGGCATATGGCTTGCACTTTTTTACGGATGGTTGTTACGTAAAAAGCGGCTTTTTCAGGTGCGTGCAGGTGGTGTACAGGACATCGGCCAAACAGACGTACTTGAGGTAACACGGGCCCCACACTGAGGGCTAAAGGTATTACTTGGCGCTGCCGCACACGCCAAGAGTAGAGTGACATCACACGCCGTCACTAAGAGGTTTGTAGTACTTCTCCGCATCGCGCCTGTGCTGCGTTATAGCCGTGCAGTGTCGTGTAGCATCACGGAAGTACCAAGGTTAATACGGGTATACACGCATGGATATGAGTTCTCCAAGCATGCAGAAGGTGCAAACCGACTTAGGCTTATTGGCGGATACCCGTGGCCTCAATAAGTTACGTGAGCTGGGTAACGGCGATGAAAAGCAACAGGCTAAAGCCCTCTACGTCGCCGCACAGCAGTTTGAAGCTATGCTCATGCAGTACTGGGTCGATGGTATGCGTGAGACCAACGACACCATTAACCCTGACTCGCCTCTGCACAGCAAGTACTCCTCTTTCTTTGATGACATGCTCACGCAACAGCGCGTGGGTGCCATGGTGCAAGGTAATGCCACCGGCAGTGCCGCCATTAACAAAAACTCCATTACCTACATGATCACCAAGCAGTTTGCCAGCACCTTAGGTGATGAGGGCAAGCGCTTAATGGCTCACTTAGATGGTGTCGATCCAGATGCTGCTGTAGGTAATGTCGGTGCTAATGCTGGTGCCGGTGCAGGCTACCCAATTAATGAGGATGGTGAGCGCTTCTTTGCGCTGCGCCCTGAGGATAGCCTTGCGGTGGTGGGCGTGCGCCCATCGGCTCTTTACAGCTCGCGCCATCAGCACGGTGTAGCGACCATTGCTAACTTAAACAAGCTCTATTCGTCGCTGCCTGATCCTGCTACGATGCGCGACTTTGATTCCCCTGAGGACTTCGTCGAGAAGATGATGCCTTACGCGGTGAAGGCAGTGGAAGGAAAGGGGATGAATCCGCTGGTGTTGGTGGCACAGGCGGCCCTTGAGACTGGCTGGGGTAAGCACGTACCAGAGGGTAATAACTTCTACGGTATTAAAGCCGGTTCCTCGTGGAAGGGCGCATATCAGGATCTGGCATCGCCAGAATTTGAAAACGGCCGTATGGTCTCGCGTAACTCACGCTTTAGAGCTTACCCATCGGTGCTGGAGTCCATGCAGGACTATGTCGAGCTCATTACGGGCAATGAGCGCTACTCGGCTGCTGCCGATAAGAGCTTTGATCCTGACCGCTACTTTGAAGAGATTCAAAAGGCTGGTTACGCTACCGATCCACACTACGCCAGCAAGCTCAAGAACATTGCACGCCAGATCGCTTTTCTGGCATATAAATAGCACTTTTGCAGGGTGGAGTAGTCTGCCTAAAGCAGATATTTAAGCCGCTCAGGGCTAACTTAGTAGCTCTGCGAAAGTGGTGCTTTGTCCCGTGCAAACGGGCCTTTGAGGTTGTGGCTGCAGAGCCCTTCCTATAATTTCTGCTGCATCTTGTTTTGCCTGTGCCGCGCGCTACGTGGCACTTTGCCCCTTGTGGCAAAAGCAGTCACACTCCGCTACACACCACGCCTCTTGGCCACGTTACAGGAACATGTACAGGCACATGTTGACGACCATGTGTTTTGTGCTTTTCCGTGGCTCATGTCACGTAACGTGGCTCTACACTTACAGTCAGTGGTTGCCCACTTTATAGTGGCTATTTGTCCAGTGGCTATTTGTCTTCACATCTTTAGGTTAGTAAGCCCTCAACCTTAGGATTCTACGATGCTCGATTTGTTACAAACTGGTAAGTACGGCGTGCTTACGCAACAACAGTTGCTGGGTACGACGTCCAACAACATCTCTAACGTCAGTACGAACGGTTATATCCGTAAGGAAACACTGGTCTACACCTCTGCTGTGGACTGGGGTATTGGCTCTACCGTTACGCGCCGCCTCTACGATCAGTATGCGCAGCGTGAGATGTTCCGTGACCAAGGTAACGTCGGCTTCTACGATGCCTACTCTACTGGCCTGAGCACCGTAGACAAGCTCTTATCGGGTGAAGACACCTCGATTTCCTCTGCTATGAGTAGCTTATTTGCGTCGATGCACACTGCGGTGCAGAACACGCCATCGGCGGCGAGCCGTCAAGAGCTACTCACGCAATTTGAGACCTTAGTTGATCGTTACCACACGCTCAACTACAACATCCAAAACGAGCTCAATGACATTAACTCCAAAGCCGAAGATGCCGTCGTCACCATCAACGACTTAGTGGAGAGTTTCTATAACGTCAACCAGAAGGTACGTAACCTCTCGGATAAGAGCTTAAACAGCGAATCGGGCTTAGCGCTGTTGGATGAGCGTGATCGCTTAATCGGCGAGCTGTCTAATTACGTGGATCTGAGCGTCACCACGGAAGAGGATGGCAGCTACACCCTATATTTAGGTAATGGCCAGCTCTTAGCCAGCGGTGATACTTATGCCGTTTTAGATATCCACGCTGATGAGTTTGATCCAACTCGTCGCGAGGTGAGCATCATCTTCCAGACTCCTGCCAAGCAGGAGATCAAGATGGATCACGGCAGCTGGGGTGGCAAGTTAGGTGGCTACCTCTCGGCCTCTGACGAGATGCGTCAGGCCATGCGTGATTTAGGTCAGACGGCCTTAGCTTTTGCTGATGCGATGAATGAGCAGAACAAGGGCGGCATCACCTTAGAGAACAAGGCCGGTAAGGATCTCATTACCATTCCTGAGGTTAAAGCCAGCAGCAACAAGGTTGAGTTTGGCATGACCGTCGTTTTCAACGATGGTGAGGGCTCTGACATTCGCAATTGCGATTATGAGGTCTCCTTTAACGACGATGGTGATCTGGAGATCTACACCATTGATGGTGATGGCAACCGCACCAAGCTCGATACTGATGCCATTAACGCCGCGCTCACAGGTGGTGAGACCGAGATCTACTTAGAAGGTCACGGCATTACGTTGCAGTTTGATCACACTGTGCAGCAGATGCGTGATGATACTGGTGACAAGCTGATCTTCAAGGCCCAGCCAACGCTCAATGCGGGCTATAACATTAAGCTCAACATCACCAAGCCTGAAGAGTTTGCCTTCTCCTCAGCAGTGCGTGTACATACCAATGGTCACGCTGGTAACGCAGTGGCGGAGCTGGTGGGTGTATATGGCTCTGACACAGTAGCTAATAGCACTGAATTTGGCATATACGTCGATGCAAATGGCTACGCCCAATTCACGGACAATGCGCCAAACTATGTGGTCTTTGAGACCTCTGACGCCAACCCACAAGGCGAGTATGTGATTTACCACGCCGACAGCTTTGATGCTGATGGTAACCCAGTCAATGCCGTGCGCTTAGGTGCAGCTTCTGCTGATTGCAATGGCCAGAGCATCTTTGCTAACGCCACTTGGGATATTCCGGTAGCAGATGGCTTCCCTAGCTACGATGTCAACTTCACTGGTACCGTGCAGAATGGCTCGTCGTTCTACCTCGAGCTGAACACCGACGGTTATAACGACAACTCTAACGGCAACCTCTTAGCGCAGTTGCAGCAAGAGAATCTGGTCTTTAGTACTGAGACCGTGCGCACCACCTTTACGGAGGCGTATGCGGATTTAACCAGCGCGGTAGGTTCGACGGTGATGTCAGCTACCACGGACTTAAAGGCTGCGCAGGCCAAGTATGAGCAGAGCCAGAACCTCTTCTCGTCAGCTGCGGGCGTCAACCTCGATGAAGAGGCGGCCAACCTCATTCGCTTCCAGCAGTCCTACTCTGCTTGCGCGCGCATCATTAGCGCCTCACAAACAGTTTTCAACTCGCTGCTTAGTTCCTTAATGTAGTTAAGTTGCAGCTTGAGAAGAGCAAAGGAGCATTACCATGCGTATTTCAACTGCAATGCAGTATCAGAATCATCTGAACTATTTGCAGACGGCTAACGGCCGTGTTGAGCTCGCTTCGCAGCGTTACAACACCGGTAAGCTGTTTCAGACTGCCGGTGAGAATCCTGCCGGTATGGCCGCCAGCATTAAGTATGAGTCGGACATTCAGGCTTACGAGCAGTATTCCACTAATGCCAACATCGTGGCTGATACCCTCTCACAAGAGGAAACGGCTTTAGGACAAATATGGGATGCGCTCTCCAGCATTCAGACCCGCCTCATTCAGGCTATTAACGGCACTATTGATGACAGCTCGCGTGCCGCTTTAGCTGAGGACATCAAGCAGACGCAGGCGCAGATCTTTGATCTGATGAACACCAAGAATGCTGAAGGTGATTACATCTTCTCCGGCGCTAACAGTTCCGAGCCTACGTACCGCTTAACCTCGGATGGCCAGTACATTTGTCAAGCTGACGGCTCTAACAAGTACGTGATGGTATCGCCAACGATTAAGGTGCAGACCACTGACAGCGGTCTCAATATCTTTGAGAACTGTCAGCTGGCTTATAACTTTGGCGGTGATAACGCTAACTTTACCAATGCTGATGGTACGGCTTTAAGTGGGGCCGATGCTGGTTACCTCTCGGCTGTGGATGACTACGATCAGTTCAAGGCCTTCTACGAGGATAATTACAACTACGATACCGGTGCTAATAACACCTTTAGCATTACAATCAATGGCAGTGAGTTTACGCTGAAAGGCCCTGATGGTAATACGTTAGATCAAGGCCAAATCAAGGACGGTCGTATCGTCACTCAGGGTATGGAATTTACCCTGCCAAGCGACTTTGACTACAACGCTACTAATGAAGCTACCGGTGCTGTGGCTACAGGCCAGATTAACTTTACTTTGCAGGCTCCAGAGCAGGACAACATCTTAAATCAGCTCTCCAACATTATTGATGACCTCTTAGTGCCATCCAATGAGTATGGTGAGGCCACTGATAGCGATGGCAACGTGATGAGCAATGCGCAGTTGACCCGCAACTTAGCGCGCCTGCAAGAGACCATTGGCATTGCTAAGACCCAAGTTGATCAGTACCGTGGTTATGTTGGTGCTCGTGGTGCTAACATTGACGCCATTATCAAGTCTAACGAGAACCTGAGTCTGATTAAGTCTGAGGCTAAGGCTAACGTCACGGAAATCGATGTTTTCCAAGCAGTGTCAGATTTAGTGCTGTCTAACAATGCCTTACAGGTGGCGCAGCAGTCTTACAACATAGTGCACTCCTCGACGCTGTTTGACTACATCTCTTAATGCTATGGCTCCTTAAGCGGAGCTGCTGCGATATCAGGAAAGGAAAGAGGCGGCTTTAGGGCTGCCTTTTTTGGCTCTCCTCAGAGTTTGGTGGTTACCAAAAGCAGCATCACCACTGCGATCAAGCAGTAGTCCCATGTGATGGCGTTTGGCGTGACCAACCTTGAGATAGTGTTGGAGCCACATCCACCAAACTCTGAGGAGAGCCGAGAGTTTTAGCTAAAGCAGGTACTGCCGTGGGCGTTAATGCCGCATAAACAAGCGCTTTGCCGTATCTGGGGCGGGCGCTGCCACCTTTATGTTTTTGCTCGTGCCACAGAGATAGAGAGAAATAGGCAAACAGAAGAGAGAAATTTAGAAAGTTGTCTTGCGGTGCTTTAGCGATAATGGCGCCATCAAAAAGGAGCTTCCGCCATTCCATCACCGAGGAGAGCATGTATCTTCCTGTGTGGTGGACGCAATGAGTAAGTACAGTCTGCCTCGGGGTAGCTGTCAGGAAAAACTGCGGAGCTTTGCTTAGGAGTTTTCGATGCGTCCTTTTACCTACTATTCGCCAACCAAGCTGATTTTCGGTTTAGATTGCATTAAGGATCAACTCTGCACGGAGTTAAAGCGTGTGGGGGCCACCAAGGTGCTTTTAACCTACGGCGGTGGCAGCATCAAGCGCACTGGCCTCTATGACAAGGTGCAGGCCGAGTTAAAGGCTGCGGGTTGCCAAGTGTTTGAGTTAGGCGGCATTGAGCCAAACCCTCGTGTGACTTCGGTCGACAAGGGCGCAGCCATCTGCAAAGAGAACGGCGTGGACTTAGTGCTGGCTGTTGGTGGCGGCTCGACCATGGATGCCTCAAAGGCCATTTGCGCTGCAGCTTGCTATGACGGCGCTGCATGGGATCTGGTCTTAGACAGCTCCAAGATCAATAAAGCGCTGCCTCTGTTCACCATCAACACCATTGCCGCTACCGGCTCTGAGTATGACTCTGCGGGTGTGATCACCAACTTAGACACCAAGGAAAAGCTGCCAATTGGTAGCCCACTCTTATGGCCAGTGGTGTCCTTCCTTGATCCAAGCCTGACCTACTCGGTACCAACCAATCAGACCGTGGCTGGCAGCTGCGACATCATCTCTCACTTCTGTGAGACTTACTTTGTGCGTCGTTTAAGCCCAATTGCTCAGGGTTTAATTGAGGCTGCTTTAAAAACTGTCATCAAGTACACCCCAGTGGCTATGGCAGAGCCTGAGAACTATGAGGCGCGCTCCAAGCTGCTGTGGACGAGCACCTTAGGCTGCAATGGCTTTGCGGCTTTAGGTAACGATCCAAGCGCATGGCCTTGCCACGGCATTGAGCACGAGGTGAGCGCTTACTACGACATCACCCACGGCATTGGTCTGGCCATTATCACCCCACGCTTACTGCGCTACTTCCTTGAGAAGGATCAGGGCTTAATGCCACGTTATGTGGACTTTGCTACCAACGTTATGGAGCTCAAGCGTGAAGACTTTGGCTCTGATGCGGAGTTAGCCGAGGCTGGTATGGTGAAGCTCGAGGAGTTCTATCGCAGCATTGGTGTGCCAGAGAACTTAAGCACTTTTGGTATTACTGATGAGTACTTCGAGGCTATGGGCAAGCACATCGACTCGCACTGGATGGCGCCATTAAAGGCGTTTGTTGTCCCATTTGAGGTCTCCGATGTGGTCGAGGTCTTAAAGCGCTGCTTATAGCTACAAGCTGCGCTCTGCGTCTTGAGTAGGTAATGGCAAAGCTAGAGGTAGTGATGGAGTTTAAAAGTATTTACCACCAAGCTGCGCATGACACCATCATGACAAACCGTTAATACAAGCCATCCCATACTGATCTCCAATAAAGATCGCTGATCGGTGTGGCTCGGCAAATACATTTGAACTCCATCAGTAGGAACGAAAAGTCCCGATGGGTGTCAGGGCAAATACCACAGCCAATGCTTTGAGTTATCACCTGTTCTGGCCGTGAGCGCAGCGGTAGCTACACTCCCTTGCCACATGTAGGCGTAAGGCTGTCTTACTCCTGCGTTCAGGATTCTTTCCCGCATACGTTGGCACTTGTTCACTGTAAGCGCTCAGCAGCGCCATAGAACAGGAACAGTAACCACGTGTGAGCTCGTATTTGGCTCTAGACGAGCTCTGTGTCTTAACCTGCGATCTGGTTAGAGGGACAGTACGTAACGCTGGTCTAACGTTGGCTCTAACGTGGCGTGCTGCTTTTAGTTTAGCAAGAGAGTGCAAGATCTAAAGGCGGACACATTGTTTTGCTGCTCGCAATGGCCTGTGGTTTGTGCCGGTGTACAGAGGTCGCCAGCTCCTCAAATTCACTACAGCAAGGTAGGAGTCCCTTGTTTTCTCATTTCAGTCTGTAAATCTGGTGCCATGGTGGCAGCAAACCGTGGCATCTCCTTTTCCGCTGCTCCTAAGACCAGTGCGTCTCAAGCGCTGTGAGAGGTCGCCCAACCAAAACCAGCCCAGCTCAGCCCTGCTTTGTCTTGCACTGCACTGTAATGCCATTACACAGCTCTGCTCTGGGCTCAAGTCACCATCACCTTAATGGTGCTAGTCATTGTGGGCTCTGCTTGGTGTTGCTTTCCAGAGTGCATCTCCCATTAGCTTCAGGAGCAGTAACGCTTAGTGTGTGCATAGCTGTAAATAGGTAGAGTGTGTTGCTCTACGCTAGGGAGCATAGCGCTCTGAGGTGATAGTACTAAGAGCTGCAAGGTGTGCGTATGCAGAAAATCAAGCAGATGTTTCTGACTGCAGTAGTGCTGTGGCTTTAACCGGCGCCGTTGTGGCCTCCTCTGCCTCGTCTCTGGCCGCTGACCTCAATACCGCTGTGGTGTACTGTTCCTTAAAGCACAACCAAGACACGCCACAAGAGAGTGTGCGTACCAATGCGCAAGGCACTGCTAATGTCTTTGCCGCCGAGCTCAACGCCCCTGTGTTAGAGATTCTGGTCAGTGACACCTATCCCGACACTTACAATGGTGCTGTCGAGCAAGCCCAGCAAGAGCAGGAAGCGCTGAGCTTAGTGAGCCTCAAGAGCGACCCTGATGTCAGTGCTTATGACACGATCTTTGTGGGGTTCTCTGTGTGGGGCGGCACCTACCCGCGTGCGATTGCCTCATGGCTGCATAACCACGATTTCACGGGCAATGATATCTACGTCTTTACCTCGCATATGGGCTCCGGCTTGGGTCAAAGCGTAGAGCTCATGTGTGCCGAGTTTCCACAGCTTCATGTTGTGCCTTTGATCGCGGTGCGCGCTTATAGCGAAGATAGTGCTGAAACAAAAGCGCAAGTACAACGCGCTTTAGCGCCAATTGCGGCACAATAGGCGCGCTGCTTTAGGCGTCAGCATATCTTTGGCCCTGAGTAAAAGAGCTAAGCGCGGTTAAGTGCCGGTGCTACTTTAGTGTGCGTAGCCCCCACCATGTAGCAGCTTATTAGCTGCCGCTTCATAAGCGCTGAGCTAACCTTTGCCACAGCAGCACAGTTCTACAGCACAACAGATTTTGTCTTTTCATGGTGAGCACAGTTGGGGGCTCTGACTTAAGTACCAGAGTCAGCAGAACCCTGCAAAGCTGTCAGCTTAAGAGCTTAAATTGCATGCAGCAATGAGTAGTACGCAGTGTGTCAGCATTGTACGGAGCGCTCACTACTGTTCTTTGTTTAGTGTGGAGAGTCTTATGAGTATTTGGCGTCACGGTGTCTTGGGGGCTGTATGCGGTGCCATGTTGTTAGGTGCTACCACTTTAACCAACGCTGCTTTAGCTGCAGCTCCACAAAATACGGCGGTGGTCTATTACACCCTGTTACACAACCGCTTAGAGGGTGATGAGAACGGTGTGGGCAAAACGCAGCGTGTGGCTATGGCCGTTGCTGAGCAAACTGGCTCTACCTTAAAGGAAATCAAGAACACCACCAAGTACCCAGCCACCTATGGTGAGACCATCGATATTGCCAGTGACGAGCTGGATAACGAGGTCAAGCTGCCAATGGCGGCGCCAGTGGATGTCACTGCCTATCAGGAGATCTACGTGGGCATGCCTTGCTGGTGGAGCAGCTACCCACGCGTCTTTGCTACTTGGTTTGAGTCGCAAGACTTCTCCGGCAAGACCATCTACGTCTTTGTCACCGATGGCGGCAGCCGCTATGGCCGTATCATCCAAGACATGCAAGAGGCCTTACCTGACAGCAAGGTGGTGCCTTTCTTTGAGATTAACGATAGCACCCTTGATGACTTAACTGATGAGGAGTTGAGCCAAGAGGTTAAAGAGGCCTTAGATGCCATCTAATCGCAACAGCTTTCTGTAATCAGCTTTAGTAAGCTGCAATCAAACAAGCATACGTTGGAGCCCATGCAGGTACACAGGTAAGTGTTGTGGCCGGTATGGGCTTTTTTGTGGCAAGTTCCTTTTGTGCGTCATAACAGTGCAAAAGCGCTTATCTTTGCCCACTAAGCGTACTCTAAGTCTGACCATGCATGCTAAGCTTAGGCGCCAGCGTGCCATGGCTAACAATGCGCTGTAAGTGGTTTTGGGCTCCGGCTGCGCTTTTGTGGAGCAGCATGAGCTTTGTCTGGGTTCGCTGCTCGCTGTGCGCTGTTCTCTTTAGGGGGCACTGGGGTAACGCTATAAGTGGCAGTATTCTCGTCAACAGCCACGCTTTGCCGTGGTCAGAGGCGGTGTTGCGTATACGGGAATGCTGGCTCAGTTAGGTTTTCAGGATTTGTTTATGCCGACTTCATCAGCATCAGGTCACAGCAAGCAAAGCAGCAGCAACGTTGCTGCTACTGCGGCGGTAGAAGAGACGATTACCGCTGTGAGCACGGATGATCAGGGTAAGACTACCGTCGAGCAAGTAAAGGTAGTCGAGGGCAAGTTAGAGTCTAACCCCAAGCGTTCGTCTGTCCTTAAGCCACTGCTTACGGGGATGTTGGTGTATGCGCTGTTGTTACTGTGCTTTGCGCACCTCTTTGTGGTGCATGCGACCCCAGTTGTTTGGCACGAGATCACGGGCCTTACGGTCTTGGTTGTGGTGATTGTGCACGTGATGCTTTTGCGCTCGTTCTTTAGCTTTGTCGGCTCGCAAAAGGCGCCGGTCTTTATCTACCGCGATATTGTGCTGCTCCTCTTAGCCATTTTCTTTATGGTGTCCATTATTAGCGGTATTGCCTTCTCTAAGGTGATCTTTAAAAACTGGCTGACCTTTCCTGGTGACCGTGCCATGTGGCGTAATGTTCACGCTTTTGCCACGTCGTACTTACTGCTGCTTATTGGTATGCACTTAGGCTGCTACCTCAATAAGTTCTACATCTGGTTAAGTGAGGGCTTAGCACCACTGATCTTAGGTAAGGCCTATCAGCAGTTACCACAGGATATGGCTGAGGCGGTAAAGCGCGCCGAGACCTTAAGTAAGGCTGCCAAGAATGTGCGCTTAGCTCTGAGTGTAGGCTTAGGCCTCATGGCTATCAATGGCCTGTACCAATTCTTCGCTACGAGCTTCTTTTACAAGCTGATTAACGAGCGTAAGTTTGCGTTCTACGACTTTGATCGTTTGGCGATCTTTAACGTGATTGATCAGCTGTCAATCATGGTGCTGGCGATGGTGATTTCGGCTCTTATCTGCCGCTTCCTTTTACAGCGTAGCGTTAAGCCTGAATAAAGCAGCTTAAGCACATCTGATGGCGCCGCAGACGCTGTTTTTGCTGTTACTTACTGGAGATGGCAGTGCTCATGGCAGGCGCTGGGCCTTATTGCTCTCTTCAGTAGCTTGTTGTTTGTGGGGGAGGAATAGGGTAAGAGGGCTGAAGAGCGCGCAGGTGGTGTAGAGATATTAGTTCAGGGCGCGGGGCGTAGGTTAGTGCGGGTAATTACGATAAGGCGGTAGGGGACACAAGAGCGGCCCGTGGTGTAGGGGGGGGCAGCGCGTGGGAAGCAGCTTTGTGGGTAGTGGTAATGGTCTATTGCTGCTACGCAGAGTGTCTCGGCAGCGTTGCTGCTGGCTTTGGGTGTACTGGCGGGCGCTGGTAGCGGACAAGCGTAGCGTTAGCGTTTTGGGGGCCACAAAAACAAAGAGACCGTTGCGCTCAAAGCTAACGCAACGGTCTTTTAGAGCCTGCTTCTGCCTTTACGTGGCTTTGGAGACCACTGACAGAGGTAGGGAAAGGTGCTGGTTACACTTAGTAGTACTTTGAGTACTGCTTAGTACTGGTCGCGTAACACCTCAAAGTGAGCTTGTGGATGGTTGCATGCAGGGCAGGCTTGTGGTGCCTCGGTGCCCTCGTAGATGAAACCACAGTTACGGCAACGCCAGATGACCTTATCTCCACGCTTAAACATGGTGCCATTGTTGAGGTGGGTTAACAGCGACAGGTACTGCTTCTCGTGCTGCTTCTCTGCAACGGCAATGTTCTCCATCACGGCAGCGATCACTGGGAAGCCTTCCTCACGTGCCACCTTAGCAAACTCAGGGTACATGTGAGTCCACTCCTCGTTTTCACCCGAGGCAGCAGCCTGTAAGTTCTCGGCAGTAGTGCCAATCTTGCCAGCTGGAAACGAAGCGGTGATTTCGGCATCACCACCTTCTAAGAACTTAAAGAGGCGCTTGGCGTGCTCCTTCTCTTGGTTGGCAGTCTCCGTGAAAATCTCGGAGATTAAGACGTAACCCTCGTTCTTTGCCACCGAAGCGTAGTAGGTGTAGCGGTTACGAGCCTGCGACTCACCGGCAAAGGCGGTCAGAATGTTCTTCTCCGTTTGCGTGCCCTTTAAGCTTGGCATAAACATCTCCTAAAACCCAGAGCAATCAGCATAGTAGCACTGTCCCTAACCTGCACTCCTCTTTTCAAGCTAGCGCTTAGATCCTACAACTATGGCTACAGGTTAAGCGATAAGCACCTGAGCTGTGCCTATCGTGAAGCGATTGGCGTAAACACAGCCTCTTACTGATAGCCCTTTTACCTCAAGGTAAGAGCTTGCAGCAGCGTTGCTATTGCTTACAAATCTACCATGCCTCCGTGAGAGTGATGATCTAACTTTCACATTGCAATGTCAAGGCCTGTAGCGCTTATTAATACAAAGTATCATTAAGCTTACAAAGAGCAATTTTAAGCTAAAAGTTGAAAATTCAGCATGGTAAAAAAGCCACGCTAGAGTGAAGTGAGCTTGTCATAGTGTGATCCCTGTGGACAAAGGTGATTTGCGCTTTGCGCGTTGCTTTGGCTGTTTGCTAGCAAAAGCGGTGGTGATGGATGGTGCAAAGGTGATAGCAAGCGCGTAGTGACGCCATTATTTTTCTGGGAACAGTGTTGACACTACCTAGAGCGATCCATATAATGAGCGCCGTTGTCGGTGATTAGCGCAGTCCGGTAGCGCAACTGGTTTGGGACCAGTGGGTCGTAGGTTCGAATCCTACATCACCGACCAAGACGAGCAAGTTTGTCACAAGTAATCGGTGATTAGCGCAGTCCGGTAGCGCAACTGGTTTGGGACCAGTGGGTCGTAGGTTCGAATCCTACATCACCGACCAAGACGAGCAAGTTTGTCACAGTGATCGGTGATTAGCGCAGTCC
>JAHLFE010000007.1 GCA_018884035.1 Candidatus Anaerobiospirillum pullicola | reverse complement strand
GATTTATCAGTGGAGGCTGTGCGTTAGTGACTGCTTGGTGTCCTTTAACAAACAAGGGCTCTCAGGGTATGGATTAATACACGGACTTAGCGAACGCTGTACTAGTCGAGCTGTGTGTACAGCAGCACGGTGTCTTAGAAGCTGCGCGCTGCTGGGCAGCGCCTTAGCGTTCGATGAGCGCGCCGTCAGCACCAAAAAAATCGCAAGGACCCTTTTTCCTCTGGAGTGCCTACATTAGGCCCAGCTCCAGCCGTTATAGCAGCTCTAAGTGCACAGTGAATTGCGTTTAACGGTGTCTCATTAGCTCGCTGCAGTCACGTGTCGCCACCACTGCCACTCTGATCACTGCACGATGTCAGCTTGCATGGTCGTGAGCGCCGCCAGTGCCATAACTTAGCACTATACACAAGCAGCACGCTGTACTACTGCCCTTCTTCTGCGGGGGCTGCGGGCAAATAGACAAGCCGCTGTTTAATTTTGCGCCTGTTCCTGACACTCTCTGCTCTACGGACGTACCACAGCTACGCTTACTCAAGCGTAAGAATAACACACTAGTAATACATAGCTACAACCCGATAAATAAGCCCTTTTTGTGATCTAACTGTCAATTTTTTGAAGAAGATGTATGTGCTATGGTAGAAAAGCCATCATCAGCCACTAAAAAGGCCATAGAATTGCCGTTATGCAGGTATACAGAGTTACAAAAGCCGTGGCACTATAGGCGGCGCGAGGTAACGTTTACATGAGGCTGGTGACAGGAACAGGTAGCTCTTTGTCGCAAGGCTCATGAATTTGTCGTTATCGTTGCTAGGCTCTAGTTATACCAATCAAGTTTTTGCAGCAACTGGAGCAAGATTGGTCAGTAAAGCTAAAGGAGAGTGCAAAGGTATCACACTAAACACTGTACTTATGGTTTGTGGCAGCAGACCATTTGCGCTTATTTACGGACTTGGTGACAGCACGCCCGCTGCTGGTGCTTGCTGGATTTACGCTCCATGCAGAACGGACACATGGTAATAATTTTGCACAAGGATAACGCAAAGTTTATCTTTGCCTTAAAATCACGGTTTTATGGCAAGCAGAGGTGCAAGCTGTGACCTTTTTTCGTCTGTAACATGCGTAACGTTACGCAGCAAGCTGCTCTGGATAAGCTTGGGAACTTTTGCCGCCGCAAGCTAAATTTTACCTATGCGGCAAGAGTTAGGTGTTCTGTTTTATGGTGGCTCTGTTGAGGTGCCATCAGCGTGTTTAGTGCTTGTGTTTCAAGTACACGGTTCGCACCTGCCTGTGCAGGCTGTCGGTGCCGACCAGTTCACCTCTGTACTCACCCCTCTTGTGAGTTTAGTCCCAGCGCTTACTTACTTCACTTGCCTCCCGTTGCTCCCGCTGTCAGCTTGTATCCTCCCACTTCTTCCTGTTGCCACCCCTGTAACTTAACTACGTTAACTTATAGCAGTCTAGGCCCCTGTGCTCGGGTGTGAGTGTGACCCAGAAATAGGGTGTCCTTGTTGAGAGCCTAAGACCAAGATCATGACTCTGAGAGTACTCTTGCTCTTAAGTGTCGTCTCGGTTGGAGCGCTGGCGACAGCACTGGTCGGATAATTTTGGCCCGATCCTGTTGGTTACAGTAATTTGGCCAATATTTCTTTATGAGCAAGTTTTGCCTGCCATAACTTGCTATGCTTTTTAGTTTTGGCTGCGCAATACGCGCCAAGCTGCCTGCAATGCAGCTGAAGCGGATGTCCTGTCAAGCGCAGGGCGTAGCCTGAAGCTTATTCATTGTTAAGGTTTTTTCCTGCATCTGTCTCTGATCTCATCTGTCGGTGCCTGAGGCTTATGAGCCTTGTGGCGCGGACGTATGTTCTAAGCTCTCTCCCGTTGCTTGCCTCAGATGCTTAGAATCCAGAGCAGAGTGGCGTGTGCGCCGCTTTTAGGTGGTTGTTTGCTCACAACAACTACGTAAGACGGTCAGCCACGTCACAGCAGTGCGCAGCTGGAGTCGAGCTTTGCTTGCTCTCAGTTGCCTTGAAGGAACGCTGCACCGTTCCTTGCCGCTTGGGGGCGGAGCTGCGTTGTTAGCAGTTGCGTCTACAAGCCGTATGTTGAGGATAACGCGCTTTAGCGCGTTAATTACGGCCTTACCTTTAGCGGCGTGCATCTTAGATTTGATCAGCGCAGTAAAGCCTTTGTGGGGAGAGAGCTGCGTAAGGTTTAAGGTGTACTGCTCTAACTTGCGAGATGAGGTGCAAGTTAGAACGGATATGCAATGGTTGTTGTAGCAGATTTCGTAGGAAAAGGTTCCATGGGATCTCAATACAAGTGGAGAAAGGTCAAGGTCATTACGGTCACCGGCGGTAAAGGCGGTGTCGGTAAGTCCTCTGTCTCCTTAAATTTAGCGGTGTCCTTATCACAGATGGGCAAGCACGTTATGCTCTTTGACGCTGACTTAGGGCTTGCTAATATCGACGTGATGCTGGGCTTAAAGGTGAGCAAAAACTTAGGTCACGTCCTGCGCGGCGAGTGCTCGCTTCAGGAGATCATCCAAGACGGCCCACAAGGCTTGCGCATTGTGCCAGCCTCATCCGGCTTAAAGGAGATGGCGGAGTTAAGCACTGACCAGCATGCAGGTTTAATCCGTGCCTTTTCCACCTTAGAAGAGCCAATTGACTTTTTGATTGTCGACACGGCCGCTGGCATCTCGGACATGGTGCTGTCGTTTTGCCGTGCGGCGCAGGATGTGGTCATGGTCGTCTGCAATGAGTCGACGTCGGTGGCCGATGCCTATGCGCAGATGAAGGTGCTCTCGACTGATTATGGCGTGAGCAAGTTCCGCATTGTCGCCAATCAGGTGCACTCCCTCGAGGAGGGCAAGTTCATGTTCAAGAAGCTGGTGACCTTAACGGATAAGTTCTTGGACGTGTCTTTAGAGCTGTGTGCCTGCATTCCTATCGATATCAACATGCGCAAGTCGATTCGTCTGCGTACTTGTGTAGTGGATGCGTTTCCTCAAGCGCCAGCAGCGCGTGCTTTTAAGAGCTTAGCCAAGCGCGTGCTCAATTGGCCAATTCCGGATGTGCCAGGTGGCTATCTTGAGTTCTTTGTCGAGAACTTAGTACAGCGTCCAAACTTTGATACGGAGCTGGGTGAGGCTAAGGTCGACCAGCCACCACAGCCGATTGGTAACAGCTTCCTTGAGAGCTTAGGCTCGGAGCAAGCAGCGGAGATTAAGCGTCGCATGGCTCAAGCTCAAAGCAAAGCGGCAGCTGTTCTGCCAAGGATCCGTCCCAATCCCAACTTCCAGGTGTAGGACGCCAGCGGTAGTAGTGCCTACACCGGTCATCAATGTGTAAAGTAGTTTTGTTCCCGTGGGGCAAAACTACTTTGCCCCGAGGGTGGTGCCTTTCACCAGCCTTTCACCTACCATTCACCATCCATCTGTCTTTCCTCCTGCCTTTTCCTCAGCCTTTTCCCTGTCTGGGCCTGACCTGACTCAGTCTGTTCTGACCAGCCTTGCCTTTACCTCGCCTCGCCTTACCTTACCTTACCTTACCTTACGGCCCGCTCCGCACTCTGAAGTCTACAACGTACCGTTATCTTCCCTCTCTTTTTCTGTTCTGCTGACTATCCTTTAGCTTGAGGTAGCGCCGATCGTGAGAATGTCTTGTTTAATTGTTATAAAGTGCATAAACAAGGCGTTTCTTGGGCACCTACTTAAAGGTAATATGGGCCAAAGAAAGGCTCTTCAGCCACAAAACTGAGGTAAAGTGCCTTACTTTGCGCTCAAGCTTTACCTCGAGATAGTCTGATACCTGCCCATAAACCATGGGGTTATCAGCTTGACCAAAATTGTCCCTGATATCCTCATGATCGGTAGAGAGGTTGAGGCTGCTTTTGCCTAAGCCGCTAAGATACGGCTTTTACCTCAGAGTGGCTCTACTTACAACTACCGCTCAAGGGTAAGGCGATAGCCTTAAAGCTGCCCTTGCTGCCTTGCCTGCGCTGGCGCCAATCACCACTGTATGCGCTTTGCATCTTTGTGCAGAGGTTGCTATCATGACATCCGGAAATCGTCACATGCTTTGTGACCATCGCTGATGCTTGTGACCAAACAAGCGTTCACAGTCTAATCTAAGCGTCCAGTGCGGTATGCTGTACAGCTTTTTAGCTGCACTTGCTCGGGCGGCAAGAGTGGGAGTCGTGTGTGGAAAAAGCAGCAAACCGTATTTCTGTGCAGGTCTTTGCGTCTGACCGCGCCCTTCCTCCACTGCACTCACTCTGCCTTAATTTCCCCCTTAAGCTAAAGTCTTAGCCGCTGCATACGCTTATATGTTCCTTAGCGACATTCACCACTAACTGGTGAGAGGAACATAAGCGCTTTGGGTATGGCCACACTCCATGGTATGCGGCTGCACCTTATCATAACCGTAATTGTTTGCTGACATGAGGGAATGAACCTTGACACAAGGCAGAGGCGCACGGGTCTATCAGGGGCAAGATAAACCCGACAATCACGACGAAACGGTCAAGCGTAATGAACTCGTGCTCAATTACACCCCACTGGTCAAACGCATTGCCCTACACCTCAAAAACCGCATGCCTGATTCCGTTAACTTGGAGGATCTCATCCAAGCCGGAATGGTGGGACTCATTGACGCTGCCAATAACTACAAGAATAGTCAAGGCGCCGCCTTTGCCACTTACGCCTCAATTCGCATACGCGGTGCTATCTTAGACGACCTCAGAAGCACCGACTGGCTGCCTCGCTCTGCCCATACCAATAACCGTAGATTGCGTGAGGCGTACTTCCGCCTGTCACAGCGCTTTGGTCGTCGCCCCACCGACAAAGAGATGATCGAAGACCTCAATGTCACCAGTGATGAGTACCATCGCATGGTCTTAGATCAGTCGATCGGCCAAATCACCGCCATCGAGGACTTGGGCGTCCCTGAAGAAGTAATTTCCGATAAGCCTTTTTCCGAAAGCGCTAGCTACGCCCCAGAGGATCACTACTACGAGGGCATCTTTATCGAGCAGTTTAAAAAAGCACTGGCTCACGCCATTGCGACACTGCCTGACCGTGATCGCCTCGTGGTTACCCTTTACTACCTCAAGCAAATGAACCTGCGTGAGATCGGGCAGATCATTAACGTATCGGAGTCCCGTACCTGCCAGATCATCGCTATGGCCATGTCGCAGCTGCGCGATAAGATGTTGGAGTGGGCCGGTATTAAGCAGGAAACCCCATTTGACGAGCCTCCTAGCAAGCGCTATCGTCATCGCTCTCGCCACCAAGCGCAGCAGGAAGAAAAAACACCACGGCCACGTAAGCTGCAAGATGCGCTGGTAGAGGGAGCGCTGCCTGTAAAAAAGCGCAAAAAAGGGAGCGAGTCGAGCTTGCTCTTTGATGAGCACGGCGAGATCAGCATGCGTACCCGCCATGGTGAGACTATCGCTGCTTTACAGGAGCAAGGCGCTAAAAAGGACACCAGCTACGCCAACTCCGCAGCCTATCGCCATAAGGCCGACGGCTCGGTGACCGTGCAAGAGGTCAGAAATAAGGGCGTGGGTAGTGCCTCGGCTATGGCGTATGTGCCACCGAGCTTAAATCGCCTTGAAGATGTGGCTGCAGCCCGCAAATCTCAGCAAAAGGAGGAGCAACAGCGTGAGGCTATGGAGTCCGCTGCTGCTTTTGCCGCTGAGATGTTTGCCGCCGCCGATAGAGCCGCCGATGGCGTCGCAGAAAATGAGGCCGATGCTGTGGACGCCATCGTGAGCAAGAGCGCACAAACCAAAAAGGCTTCCGCTGCAAGCACTAAGCTCAGCAGTGTCAGTTCCTCTTAGTGCTGTGGGTGAGAGTAGGGCGTTTTGTCAGTAGGAGCCTCTGTACAAAGGCCGCTGCGCAAATCCCGTACATGGCTGGCTGTACTGCTGCCGCTTCAGCCATCTATCACCGCAGCTGCTACTTGACGTTTCTTCCTCGCAGGGCGCCACGCGCCTTTAAGATTCCGTTCTTTACCTGACCTCAAGGTCACACCTTACCTTTTCTTCCAGCCCACCCCTCCTCTACCACCACCTCCTCCACCATCACCACTACAGGCACTTACAGTGGCTACGGAGCTTTTGCCTGTGTAGTCTGGCGTTGGTGCACAGAGAGTAGAGCCAGAGACAGTAGCGCCAGCAACGACGGTCAGCGCTGAGTTAGGCGCAGGCTGCTGCGTAGTGGGGAAGGGAGGATCGCCGTCCACAGCGCCGCGTTGTATTTCCTCCACACTTAAGCCCCAACAACATCCCTGCCATTGCCTCAGCCGTTTCATTGTCAGCTTCGCCACCCTTACACCGTGAGTCACTTTTCCTTGAGTTCTGGGTTTTACTCTGCGTGTGGTGGATCGGTCTACAGCACAACTCCACGGTACTGCTCCACGGGCGGTCACGCCAAACGCTAGCACCTGAGCCCCGATCACATGATCCCCATGTTTCATCGCAGGATCGCAGTATCGCTGCTTTGTGGCATCTCGCAAACGCAGAGGAGAGCCAAGCGCGCCTGTAGTTTTTACCGTGCTGTCTGGATAACGGCGCACGTTTACTGCTGTTCGTACCAGCAGCTTGTCTGACCAGTGCTTGGCGTCAGGCAGTGCCGCAGCAGGTGGTTTACCTGTAGATGCTAAAGCCTGTTTTAGCGGCGTTACCACCTGAAGCTACGGCTGCTGTCTGCGCTCTTCCGTGGGGAAGACGCTGGTAGGAGGCGCATGTATATGCGCTTCATGCACATAGGCTTAGAGCAAAGGGGCTTGCTGTGCGCTGCACTGTGTATGAGTGGGCTTTACGAGACGAAAGATGCTGCTATAGTCTTGTTCTCTGCGCTGCCTGTAAGAGCTAAGTTTTAGCTTTTTGCTACTGCCTTTTGCTGATCATGAACTACCGCAGACTTACGTCTGCGGTTTCACAGTGCTAACTCTGCTTTTACACAGTGTTAACACTGCTTTTTTCTAGTAGCGAGCCGCTATCTGATCTTCTGATGTAGATTGCGGATCACTACGGG
>JAHLFE010000060.1 GCA_018884035.1 Candidatus Anaerobiospirillum pullicola | reverse complement strand
CGTGCAAGCGCAGGAAGCGGGGGCTACGTGCGCCGTCATTTCCACCATAACCCCGACCCCTTTGCTAAACCCCCCGCAAAAGTGACGTGACTGCACACACCTCTCTTCCGTCCCATAAATATGCGGCGCAGTTAAAGTTACAAAAAATACGCAAGACACTCTTACTTTGTTATATTTGCTCAGCAACACAGTTAAGAAAATATCCCTCCCCACCCAACAACACCTTAGAAATGGCTTAAATAAGGGAAAAATGCGCAACAGCATGGCGTAAAGGCAAAGATAGGTAAGAAGGCACTGGCAAGGAAGCTGCTGGGGCGGGAGAGAGAGAGAGAGTGTGTGTGTGTTATTGAGCGCCAACAGGGCTCTTTAGAGCGATGCCCTCAGATGTGGCATCACGTGTCTTAGGGGCGATGCGCTTGCACGCTGGCAAGCAATGAGGAAGGAAAGCAGAAAGTAAGACGGCATACAGGCAGGACGGCAGCAGTAAGGCAAGAGGGTAGTACTGTCTGTGTCAGGAACAACCGTCTCGAGAGGTGACAAGGGCATAGCCTGACAAGAGCTTTTACAGACGCTGCAAAGCAGGTGTCTTTGTGCGCCATTACCACCGCAGAGATTGCTCAAGGGTAATCTGACCTTAGTGTGGGGCCATTTGCAGCCAGCCCCGTTAACTTGAGTGTGTATAGCGCCACGCCAAGCGTCATAACCGCATTCCACAGGGTGATGAGAATGTGCCGAGCGCACAAGCTAAGATGAGATAAGCCAGCTTATAAGCTCTTTTGCTTCACTTGAAGCACTAATCTCCACTGGGCGATGCATACCAAGAGCCCCTTAAGGCCATCGTGAGCTTAAGTTTGTGAGGATGAATCTCATACCAGAGTACAGTTCTTTTAGCCTCAGCACCGCGCCACATGATGCTTCTATCTGCAGATGCGTTTGGCTTGGATGGTGGTAGCGGGCTTTGGGAGGAAGAAGAGGTTATGGTGATGTTGATGGCGATGTTGGTCTGTGTCTGTGCTCTTTGCTTTTCTTTGCCACTGGCTCAGCACAAACAAAAAACGGCAGCCTGCTTTTGGTACAGGTTGCCGTTTCTCAGTGCCTTACAGCAGTAGACTAACTACCTACAGCTGAGCACTGCATGCTTTAAGAAGCTGGGTTCACCGCTGGCCCTTGCCACTTAGGGAAGATCTTCAGCTGTGGGTGCTTCAGCCCGTCACGAAAGAGATCCATCTTCTGCTTAAGACTCAGCTTGGTCTCCTTGCTCAGCGCCATCACGGTAAAAGGCACTGATGTCACTGCGCTTGTCAGTAAGCGTGCGTCCTCGATACTCAGCTCACGTCCTGCCATCATCGCGATACGTGGGTGCAGGCGCAGCTTGTCTGCCTGTATCTGCGAAAACAGCCGATTGCTCTTAGACCACACCCAATGCCACGCATCGCGCTCATCGGCAGCGCGCAGCTTGTCCTTGAGATCCTGCCATGGACGCGTCTCTGCCAAAGGTGAGTGGTAATTGGCCATACCATCACGCCAAAGGTACTCAAGGACTAAGTACGCACTGTACTGCCCCGCAAAGAGCAGCCAAGCCTGCAGCATATCAAAGAAGTTGCACGTGTCCACACAAAACAACGCATATTGCAGCGGGCAAGAAGTAGTGTATAAAGGCTGCATCAGCGCTGTGAGCAGAATCACCGAGCACAAAGCCTCCTCAAGCAGAGATCCTTGCCGCACCTCTGGCATAATCCTCTCACCATTATCGCCAGTAAACCTCATGTGCAGCGTGCTGCAAACAGCACAGTAACGCCAATTAAGGGCCTGAATGTCTGCTAAAGTCAGCTTTGGCAGGTCATAAGGAGAGGCGGCCGCAATGTACTGGTAAAACTCATATGGCCCATACACAACCATCTTGTTATTGACCTTGCCATAGAGACCAGCCATAGTGCTCAGGTCACTTTTGATTTCAAGCACTTGCTTGAAATCATTGTCCTGATCGTGATGAGGGCTATAGCAATCATAGCCCAAGGCTCGCGGTAAACTCTCATCAGGGTCTACCTGCAAGTAGCGAAAGAAGATCTTAGCGCCCTTCTTGCCTGCGCAGGTGTAGATCTCGTCGGGGCTTAAGAACAGATACGCACGCAGAACGGTGATAAAGGCCTGCATCAGCTCAGGAGAGTTGAAATCACAGTCCAAAGCAATGGTGCTGGTATCAGCAAGGCGGATATTGAGCGAATTAGCTATCGCACTTTGCAGGTTGTCCTGAGCCCACTGGTGCATCTCCTCGCGGGACGGATCCTTCCATTTGTGCAGATTAGGCACTTTGTTACGCGAGCCGATCATTGTCCAGCCGCGCTCATACATGCTCTGCTCTAGAGTGCGCACATGAGCGAGAAACTCCTGCATCGTGATAGGGGTTGACACATGAGGGGAGTTGGCACCAAGTAAAGCAGCAATGCTACTTGGTGCGGGAGTAGCTGCAAAGCGCGACTGCAACTGCTCTTGGGTTAAGTCCTGTAAATACCACATGTCTACAGTCCTCCTGCACAAGCCACAAGCGATTGTGGCTTGATTAGCACCTGCACTTGCAAGTGCAGGCGTCCCGCGCCACACGCACGCACACGGGATAATGACGTAAGCGGCAGAGGCGGGGGCGCCTCAGTGCTCTCAGTAACGGGGGTATCGGCTCTCCTCAGAGTTTGGTGGATGTGGCTCCAACACTATCTCAAGGTTGGTCACGCCAAATGCCATCACATGGGACTACTGCTTGATCGCAGTGGTGATGCTGCTTTTGGTAACCACCAAACTCTGAGTAGAGCCAAACTCTCTGGGTAGGGCCTGCTTTTATGTGGTGGGTACAGTAGAATTAAGGTGAGGAGATGGTGCTGCTGATGATGGTGGTGGTGGTCAGAAATGTTGCTGTTAACGAAGCTGGAGGATAGTGCCTGCGCCCCTGCTCCGTCATATGGGTTGGTTCTAACTCAGGGCAAGACACCTGCCCCAAGTACAGGCAGCCCCTGCACCTGTAGCTGCACCATTAGCATCAGTGCTTGGCTCTTGAACTTTAAGCACTTATAATCTCTCACAGCAGCTTCAAGCTGCGCTTAGCCATCTTTTCATCGAGGAAAAGCTCATGCCCCTGCTCATCAAAAACGGCCGCGCTGAACTGCGAAATGACAAGACCGGATCCCTGATTCGCTCTTTTGGTAGTAATGTCATCGACGGTGACTATGACCAAAATGAAGAACTGGTACTGTTGGTAATGCGTAGCGGCAAAGTCGAACTGCGCTCGAGCAAGACCGGTTCGCTCAAACGTACTTTTCCAGGGCCTTGCGACAAGGCCACTTTTAGTGAGGGTGAGGTCTTACTGCGTAAAGACGACGGCCGTCATGAGTTGCGCAGGATTGCCACTGGTTCTTTAATCCGCAGCTATTAGTGGTGCTACGTTGCTTAGCACCCGCAACTTCCTACCACTTTCTACCACTCCCTTGCAGATATCACCGCAACTCTCTCTACTCTCGCCACTCCCGCAACTTTTCCACTCCTGTCACGCCTGCCCCTTCTACTACGCCCGCTGCTCGCCAACGACTCCACTACCCCCAAGCCCGCAATGCTTAAGCTGCACAGATCAAGGCTCACGGCGCTGCCTTGGGGATAACGTTTACACTATCACACTCTCCTATCTTTCGTAGCTCCTAATCTGAGCGCCCCCCTTGCTGCCCCTGCTCTTATGAGTAGTGTCCCCTTCTATGAGCAGCAACCACTCTCTTGCTCCACCTCCTTCCCCTATTGCCACCGTTTTCTGAGAGCGTTTTCCCCCTTGCTCCTGCAGAGTATTTTCCCCCTATGTATTGGCTTAGAATCGGCCTTTGAGGTAGGTTTAAGCATTCTTGATGCTGAAACCTGATAGAGATCATCAAGCGTCGCTCCGCGACTTATCTCTAAGGTAGATGAATGGCAATTAGTTTTGCACACACACACACACACACACATGTGAGAAAACGCCCTCCGTTTTCTTACTCACTGCCCTGACCACTTCACAAAAACTGTCTGCCGTACCCCCCTTGTTACATCTGCTTTTTTGCACCTGCTCTTGCGTACATTTGCTTTTCTTGCACCATACAACCACGCCGTGCACTTTCTGTGCACTTGCTACAAAAGCACAATTTGCCCACCACTTTTCACAAAACGCTTTATTTTAGCCGTTTCTTCACTAGCCACTGACCACAAAAGCCCATTTCTACTGTGCTTTTTACTAACGCCCTATGCATTACCTAGTAAACGCAAAAATCATGATAAATATCGGGTTTTAGAGAGGTGTTGCGAGATTTTTGCAATGGTTATACAGTACTTTTACCATCAAAACGAATGATTTCATTTGCATTTGCGTCCTAAAGATCTATACTGTGATCCTGCTATGTAAGCGTTTACAAGGCTATAAAAATGGCTTGTTTATCGCTTTTATCTCCACATAGCCCGCATGCAATTTAGGCCGACATTAGCGCAAAGTCGTGCACCATTGTTTCCGCCTCATCTGCTAGGCCCCACTTCTTCCCCACACATGGTAATACATGGTAAGACAGGCTCCGCACTCTCAAGCACTATCCACTCAGCTGCCTTTGCGTCCTTGCCTTCACCTTTATCATCCTCAGCTTAAGTCCCTGCTACGCTTGCAGCACGTATAACCAAGCTGCCAGCAAGTTAGCGTTAACCCCATCCGCTTAACGCTTTAAGCCCCAACACTCTCTTACAGCCCACCCCCGACATAACTGCTGCAGAGCAGCAGTCACAGCACCAGTGCTCTATACCCAAGTGCTTCGAGCGTACTTGGGTAACACTATTGCCCAGATCTCACACCCAGAGGATACACATGTCCTTATCTCTGACGCTCTGCACTCTGGTTTTCATCATCGCTTGGCTGGTGTTTTTCTCCTTATACTGTCTGACCTCTTTGCGCATTGGTCTGCGCCTGCTCCTTACGACTGCTCTCGCCCTGCTTACAACCTCGCACCTCTTTCTCTTATATTTGGGCGATAACTACGACATCACCATTTATCCTGTCTTTTTCTACATCACCACCTACCTCGTCAACCTCACTGCTTTCTGCTTACCGCTGGCTCTGATCATTGCCCTCATTCTGATTAGCCGTCGCAGCTACAAACAACTACGTTTTCTCTTTTGGCACCACAACAAAGGCCAGCACCAGACAAAAGGTACCACTACTGCCAATAAGAGCAGCCCGCACCTGTCGCTGCGCCAACGCTTAAGCTCCGTAGCCAGCACCGTAAAAGCTATTCCTGACGCCTTAAGCGCTAATATTGCGCGCTTCTATACCTCCAAGCTGTGGCGTAAACCTTACAGCTTAGCGCTGGGTGCCTACGGCCTCGATAACGAGGCTGACTTTGGCAACTCTTTTGCCGACGCCGCATTGGCGCCAGTGTTAGTCGCCAACCACAAGCACAATCAAACTGCCACCAGCAGTGATACTAAGGCCACTGCCAGCTTTAATGACAATGCTCACAGCTCGGCCTCTACGTTTAACTCTACAGCTGTGACCACAGACAAGAGCAGTGCCGCTGATTCTGCCGCTGCTGGCACTCAAGGTACTGCCAATGTCCGTGTCCTCGCAACAGTCAAGGCAGCTGCCAGTAATGTCAGTCAAGCTCTGCATTTAACCTCACGTGCTAAGGACAATGGTAAGGTAAAAGGCCTCTCGGGCACCATGTCTGGCTCCTTTGTGCAAGAGCAAGTAGCACATGCCAATAAGAATGCAGACAAGCTACAACCACACTCTGTGACCTCGGCCTATGGCGCACACTCTTTAGCGGAGCAAGAGGCGCAAGAACTCAATGCGGAGCTGCTGACAGAAATCACCTTACAGGACAAACAGCGCCTCGAGCGGCGTATGCGTACCCACAAAAAGGGCCTGCCTTACTGGGCTGATGGTGACAATTACGTCGAGTTTCGCCTGAAGCTCTCACAATTGCCTCCAGAGGAGAGCTACTCCGTCAGCTGGTCAAGTGGCAACGGTAACCACATCATCTTTACTGACAGCAATGGTCAACGCTCGGTAGTCGATACCTCGATTTATGACCGCTTAGAGTACCGTCACCGTCACAAGGGCGGGGCCTTGTATCACAAGCATGAAGCAGTGCAAGCCAATGCGCTCTCGGACTTTGGCGATGCGTGGATGGAAGCCTCCAGTATTCATGAAAAGGAGCAGGAGAGCAGTGCCGAGGAGGAAGAGGAGCTCATTGAACGTGAGGCCCAAGCGGTGTATGCGGCAGCGCATCACGGCCACAGCACCATGCAAGACACCTTGGCGGCACAGCTGTTAGAGGAGACCAAGTCCTTAGGTAAGGGCTATCACTACGATGGCGAGTACATTCCTATTGCTATCCCTGATGAAATCGATCAGCCAAATCAAGGCGGTGATTATGGCTACCGCTTAGCAGATGGCGCGGTGCACACGAAAGCATGGTATCACCGCTTAAGCCTCAAAGAGCTCACCAAGCAGGTGGGGGCGATCTGCTTCTTTGTGCTGGCGGTGGTCTCCGGTTACAGCTCATTTCAAGCGCTGAGCTTGCCATCGGTTAACACTGTCGTGGTGAGCCTTGATGTACCTGAGAAGTTTGATGGCCTCACGATTGTGATGCTCTCTGACCTCAACATTGGTGCTTACAATCCACAAGCCCGCTTAACCAACATTGTGCGCAAGGTGACGCAGCTTCACCCTGACATGATTGTCGTAACCGGCAATCTGACCACCAGCTCTTTAGAGTTGGCCCGTCCACGCTTACATCCACTCTTCCGCCTTGCGGCGCCTTTGGGCGTGTATATCGTGGTGGGTGAGGAGATCAGTCACTATATCCTCGATAGCTTCCTTGATATCTACAAGAGTCAGAACTTTATGTTTCTGACCAATGAGACTACCGATGTGCACTTTGGTGATCAGAACATGTGCATTGCTGGTATTGCTAACAAGGTCGAGAATGCGCACTTGTTAGATCCAGCGAACGAGGAGCTGGTGGCAACGCTCAGCTCGCCAGAGTTTACAGAAGCTGATTTTAGTCTGCTGCTGTCAAACTCTGCCGCTTTTTCCCGTAAGTATCAGGATATCGCGGGGCACAATATCAACCTCATGCTCACGGGCAATACTCTGGGCAATGCAGGTCACGTCATCGGCACCGTCTTAGGCGTCAAGCACTTTACGTACTATCCTGGCATGTACCGTTTTAGCGATACCATGGAGATGTACGTAAGCAGCGGCACCAACATTTGGCCATTCCTGCCGATACGTCTGACGAGCAAGGGGGAGATCACCCAGCTGCTCATTCACTCGTCACGGTTGTATCACGAACCACACTTACCGGGCCAAGCGCTGCACGTGTATTAAACCACGTACCCTACAGCAGGCTTAACAGGCGTTAATTAGCAGCGCAGCGCTTGTCTGCACGGCCGCAAGCGCTCTTACTCAAGCGAGAGCGCAACAGGTTCTACCCTACTTTTCCCCACACTGCACCCTGCTTAAGGCAGGATACGCCCGCCACACCATGGGCGCGACTGAAGATGAACATTAAAGCCGCCACAACAGCGCGGCATCTGCAGCTACCATTCTCGGCGCTGTTATCTTTGAGCGCAACGCAGCACAGCGCCGCACCATTATCACCACAATAGCCCCAGCAAGTAGCGACTCCGCTCTCATGAGGGGCACAGTGCACAAGGCACTGCTCTTAAGCAGAAACGGAGCTTTCTTCTAAAGGCACACCTTTCCCTTACCCCATCCTTATGGTCTGCCAGTGGTGAGCCTCAAAATATCCCCATGCGGGGCAACACCCCGCAGATCGATTTGTAAGCTTAAAGGCTGCTGTTAGCTGCGTTGAGGCTCACAGCTTGGGATGCTGTCGTGCAACCATGAGTGAGAGCCAGCGCTCCCCCCCTTACTCCCAGCAAAGTGCCTTAGCTCATGTCGAGATTGGCGCGGATCTTAATAATAGTGTCCGTGATAAAGTCAGGCACCTCTGTCCCCAGCTGGCCCGCCACCGCCTGATAGGCGCGCTTAATCGCGTGGTAGCCCTGACGCTGTGGCTGCTGACACACCACAAACTTAATAATGCCTGCCGTTACCAGCTGCTTTGTAGAATACAGCTCATCAAAGCCAATGGCAAAAATGTCCTTATTACCATTAGCAATCAAGGCTGCACCCACGCCCTGCACTGCCGCACCGGCAATGTAGACGCAGTTGATATCCGGATGCTCTTGCAGCATCTGGAAAGTCACCTTCTGCGAGCGGATATCTGAGTCAAAGCTCTCGACGATATCCACAATCTCGTAATCGATCTGTTGGCGCTTGAGCTCTTCTTCAAAGCCCTTTATACGCAGGTTGTGACCTAAGATCAGACGTGAGCCGGTGACAATGAGAATATGAAGCTTATCCTGACGCGTAAGAGCCAGCATACCTGCACAAGTGGCACCTGCGGTGAGGTAATCTGAGCCCACGTAGCACAGACGGCGCGTGTTCTCGATATCAGTGTTAAGCAGCACCACAGGCATACCCCGATCGTGCAGCTCGTTAATGCGATCGCGCACTAAATCGGTATTCACCGTGGCGAGGCATAAGCCCTTACAGCCCTGCTCTAACAGGTAGTCGATGGAATCGAGGTGCACTTTTTCATCAAAGCCCTCGACCTCACGCAGCACCACCTCTAAGCCTAAATCGAGGAACTCATTTTGCGCTGCGTTAATGCCTTCCATGATCTCCTGATAGAAAGCATTGCCAACACTTGGCATCAGGGCACCAATCTTAATTGGGGTTTTGTAAGCAGCCAGCGCGCGGCCAGCACGGTTAGGCACATAACCTAACTCTTTGGCCAGCATGCGTACTCGCTTGGCAACATCTTCTTTAACTGCACCGCGATTGTGGAGCACACGATCGACGGTACCCCGAGACACGCCTGCAGCTTGCGCTAAGCTTTTAACAGTGACTTTCATCAATCCTCAGCGCCACAGCTCCCACGAGTTTAGGAGCAAGCGCCGCCTCTTGTCTCAATAGAGCGTCCCCAAACCATGCTCTGGTGCCAAAGCACCGCGCGCTCCCACTACGCGGGAAAGATAGCTGTGGCTAAAGCCTGCTTTCTGCTGTGATGAGAGGAATTTCAGGACTTTATCTTTAGTTACAGTGGTAAGTGGTAATGGTTGACGCTCCCCCGTCCACACCGAATGGGCACGGGCACGGCATGTTGCGAAAACCGGCGCCTAAGAGCGCGCATTACCATACTTTATTGATAGCAAGCTTACGGCCTAAAAGCTAGCTTGTGATCCTAAAAATGCGCCCAAAGTCGCAAATACAATTACAGATTTGTGCACGGACACAACTTTTGGTCAGCGCTAGAGCTGAGCGCGGTGAGAGGCGCGGAGAGTGGTTTTGTCCCTGTGCAGCTTGCTCGAGGAGAGATAACACCAATGCACACCATAAGTACACAGTATAGCACGCTGTCTGGTAATGAATGGCAAAAATAAGCCATTCTGTTGCGAAAAATGCACAACAGAAAAGTGTGCACTACAACACGGGCACGGGCGCACGGCAGGGAACGATACCACCATCAAAAAACACAAGGAGCAGAGACAATGTGGGCTAAAGGAACTAAGGGCACTAACAGGCAAGCGCAACACAGCAGTGTGTGTGTGTGTGTGTGTGTGCAGTACCAAGGGCAAACACATTGATGAGCTAATGCCTAATCCTACTAAGTACTGAGGGCACACATCAGGGCATAACTACCATGAGAGCTATCTTGAGCGGTAGTTAGCCGCCAAACAGCCACTCATGCAAGTCGCTGTACCTAATCTGTTCCAAGGCACAGAGTGCTTTTTAGGCGGTGGGTAAAGCCTTAGCATTCTCTGCGATAACCTACAGGTGACCTTGCCACCAACTCAAGCCAGCGCCCCTACAAGCGCTCTTACAGCGCCACAAGGCCCTTCACCTGAACACCCTACCCATAGATGTCCTGCTTGCTCTGAGTGCGCTTGTGAACGTGCCAGCGTAAGCTCGGGGTGTGGTACAGGCAAGCACGTAAACCTCTGTGTCAGCACTAAAGCCATCAGTGGTATCTGCTGCTACTTATGTTGGCAAAACGCAAAGCAAGCGAGCTTGCATACATGCGAGCGAGCGAGAGTGCGTGCATAACGCTTTCAGGAAAACCATTGCAGCCAACGCTGGTTGAAGCTGCCCCTTAAGCTTTTAGCACTGCTATACCGCCAAGAGCTAAGCCCTAAAAAGCAAAAAGCGCAGAGCAGGTTCCCCCACTCCGCGCTTTTCTACCTTAAATTACGCAGCTTACGCCACTACTAATCTTAGGCAAATGGATTCTCGGTCTTGTACAGCACGCCCTTTGGCTGGTTGTAAGAGATCTTCGCAATGCCCAGCATCGTGAAGACATCAAACAGAGCCTTGCCATGGTGACCGAAAGCCACAGCACCATGGTGTGGATAACGATCAGCAATCAGCACGTGACGGTAGAAGCGGCCCATCTCCTTGATGGCGAAGATACCAATACCACCAAACGAACGGGTAGCCACTGGTAAGACCTCACCCTCGGCAATGTAAGCCTGTAAGGTGGTGTCTGGAGTGGTCTGTAAACGGTAGAAAGTGATTGGACCGGCTGCAATATCACCCTCTAAGGTACCACGAGTGAAATCAGGCTCGTCACGACCAGCCTCTAATAAGCGGTGCTGAATGATCTGGTAGTTGATCTTACCGCAGGCCATATCGCAGTTGCAGTCCTGATTGAGCTTGCAGAATGGGGTGTTACCGCAGTGGAAGCCCATGAAGGTATCAGTTAACTGGTACTGTGGGAACTTTGGCTTGATGCTCTGCTCGTACATGTCAGCAGGCACCGAGTTGTTGATGTCCAGTAAGGTCACGGCATCCTTGGTCACGCACGCACCGATGAACTCGGATAAGGCACCAAAGATATCAACCTCGCAAGCGACTGGAATGCCACGAGAAGCTAAACGCGAGTTCACGTAGCAAGGCTCAAAGCCAAACTCCTCTGGGAAAGCTGGCCAGCACTTGTCAGCAAAGGCTACATACTTGCGCGACCCCTTGTGCTGCTCAGCCCAGTCTAATAAGGTCAGCTCAAATTGAGCCATACGCTCTAACAGATCTGGGTAGGTGTTGCCCTTACCTAACTCTTTTTCCATGTCAGCAACGACGCCCGCAATGCGGGAGTCACCCTTGTGCTGACGGTAAGCCACTAACAAGTCTAACTCGGAGTTCTCTTCGATCTCCACGCCAATGTCGTATAAGCCCTTGATTGGAGCGTTGCAAGCAAAGAAGTCTTGTGGACGTGGGCCAAAGGTGATGATCTTCAAGGAAGACAGACCAATTAAGGCACGAGCCACTGGCTCAAATTCCTTAATCATCTTCACGATGTCAGCGGCGGTGCCCACTGGATACTCAGGGATAAAGCCCTTGAGCTTGCGCAGACCTAAGTTGTAGGAGCAGTTAAGCATGCCGCAGAAAGCGTCACCACGACCATCGATTAAGTCGTTGCCTGTCTCCTCAGCAGCAGCCACGAACATGCATGGGCCATCAAAGAAACGAGCAATCAAGGTCTCAGGAGTCTCAGGACCAAAGTTGCCTAAGAACACCACTAAGGAATTGCAACCAGCAGCCTGAGCCTCAGCGACAGCCTTTTGGGCGTCCTTCTCGTTCTCCACAATGGTGGTGATCTCGCACAGCTCTAAACCCTGCTGCTTTGCCTCAGCCACAATGGCTTGACGACGACGCTCAGATAAAGTGCGAATAAAGCAGTCACGCGAAACAGCAATAATGCCCAGCTTGGCATCAGGGATATTGGTCATTTCCATGAGAAAACAGATCTCCAAAAGCAGATTCAGGTCAGCGCCGCAGCTGAGGCCTTATCTGCGCTCACTTTCCTACAGAGGTGAGCGCGACTTAAAGCAAAGTTGTGCTGTGCTCGTGTACATTTGCACCACACAACTTTTACCTTACAGGCTCTTAAGCCTTGCTGCACCTTAGCAGAATTTCTGCTTATTTATCAGCAAAACTTAAGCAAGCAACTGAGCGTAGACGTTAGGCTTAATCGCTGTTTTGACTTAGCGCAAACGTTTACGTTCACTTTCCATTGACAAAAATTGTAACACCGAAAAAAGCAGAGTACAGAGCCAACACCAAAAAACATGATCTACATCAAATCTTTTAGGTGTTTTTGCCAAAAAGTCTCACTCACAGTGGCAGGCTCAGCTCGCTGTAAGGAGGCGTTAACAGCCGCTGTGACACCAGACACGCGTTTTAGCGTAAGCGTTTACAAAAGAGCAAATTTAGAGCACTTGCGGCAGTGCTAGTTGCTCGGGTAAGCACAGTCTTGTTTGCGTCACCTTATTGCTTGATTTTTGGCTAATTTATCTGCTTTATGCAGTACTCTTGAGGTGGCTAGCCACGCTGGCATGGGGTATAGAGCTGCGATAAGATGCGCTGCTGTTCTTTTTTGTGTGCGCGCACACAATTTACAGAGCAGAGACGCTCTTTACCCGCATATAGCGCTGCTGTACACATTGTGTTTGTTTGTTGGCTAAGGCAGCAGCGCAGCAGCAGAGGCACAGCTTTACCAGCAACCACCCCAGATAAGACGCGTAGGTGTTGCAGGAGTGCGACAAAAGCGGACAAAGGTAAGAGCAAGCGCAAACACAAGACAAGATGGCAAGCACACTGCCTTATGACTGCAGGAGAGCAGGAAGCACAAGAAGCAGGAAATAAGGGCAATTGCGTGGTTTAGTCCAGCAACAGCTGTCTTGTGCGCGGAGCTTTAGTTTTTTGGTGATTATAGGTTGTGTTGTGGCCCTCACCCCAACAGCATGCTACTCATGTATGCAGCATGTACTCTGTGAGAACCAAACACTCCGCTTGCGCACAGGCAGTTGCTAGCGGCCGACTGACCGTAATCCCCACGGCCCCTGCCTCTGCCCCTACTTCCGGTTACTCCCTGTTGCTCCTTTTTGCTTGGCTGAGCTTCTTGGCTTGGCTTTGCTGTGCTGAGCTTGGAGCTTACTCTTACCCTTACCCGACTACTTACTTAGGGACACATTCTCACCCACAAGCACGCCGGTAGAAATGTGGCCACGCCCCTCTGGGCTATCCTTGTGCGCCAGTAACCACTTGTTATTGGCCGTTAAATAGCCAGGCTCGGCATCGCCCTTAGCATCAATATGCGCAGGCTTGGCCGTATTGGTGCCACGCGGTAAGACCACCGCGACGCGGAAGCCATCCTTTTCCGTGACATGGCTTGGAGCATAGTGCAGCGTCGTCTCGTAAAACTGCACTGCCGTACCCTTAGGGCAGAAGAAGGTCTCTACCGCTTGCGTGTCAGCAATGCCGTCCTTAATGGCACTCATTGGGGCCAGCATAAAGAGCGTATCCGTACCCACGATGTTAATCTCGCAGTTGCGGTGATACTCCAGAGCATTTAAGGTACGGCTGTGACCAGAGCAGTAACCAATCTGAATTGGTAAGCCACCAAAGACGCGATCCTGCATGTCAGCCATGAGTTCAGGAGTCTCTAAAACTGGCTCACTTGGCACATAGGTGACAGCGTTCTCAGGGCAAGGCAGCTGCTCTAAGAGCTTAGTCACGGTGTCGGTGTCGACATTAGGCACTACCTTACCAAAGCGCTCAAACTCGACTGAGAACACGTCCTTGTAAGCTGGCACCTGCTCACCCTCGAGCTTCTGTCTTAAGGTAGCGAGCTTGTGGAAAGCCGGACGCATGGTTGGATAGAGCGACTGGTAGAGGTTGTAGATATCGTCGTAACGAGCCACTTCCTGCTCCTGTGGTGCAGCGTGCTCTGCTCCTGCCACCACCAGCTTATCCACCGCCTCTTCTACGGTTGGATAAATCTTGGCAGCCACCGCTGCTAAGATAGCAGCACCTAAAGCTGGGCCCTCCTTAGAGGCAATAGTGGTGACCTTGCACTTTAAGACATCAGCAACCATCTGCCGCCAGAATGGGGAACGACCGCCACCGCCACAAGCGATAAGGGTGTCAGGCACGATGTTCATCTCATGCAGCACTTCTAAGTTATGACGCTGCGATAAGGTGATGCCCTCTAACACGGCACGGGTTAAGTGCGCCTTGGTATGACGCGCTGACAGACCAAAGAAGACACCACGGGCCTCTGGATCTAACACAGGCGAGCGCTCTCCCATGAGGTATGGCAGGTAGATTAAGCCGTCAGAGCCAGAAGGCACCGTGGCCGCCTGCGCAGTCATGAGATCGTAGACATCCTTGCCCTCACTATCGCATTGCTGCTTTTCACCGCTGTAAAGCTCATCACGAGCCCAACGTAAGGACAGGCCAGCCGCTAAGGTGCAGGACATAGCAGTCCAAGTGCCAGGCACGGCCGAGCAGAAGGTGTGCACACGGCCTAATGGGTCGATAGAAACTTGCGAGGTGTGGGCAAAGACCACACCGGAGGTTCCTAAAGTCACAAAGGCCTGCCCATCGCGGCACACACCAGTGCCTAAAGCGGCAGCGGCATTATCACCGGCACCGCCAGCGACAATAGTACCCTCGACTAAGCCCGTAGCCTTGGCAGCTTCCTTGGTGATGTGACCGGCAACAGCGCAGGACTCAATTAATGGTGGTAACAGGGATGGATCGATACTGAGTTTTTCTAAGATCTCACCTGACCACTCACGCTTCTTGATATCCAGTAAGTTGGTGCCCGAAGCGTCAGAGATTTCCATAGCCTTGACGCCGGTGAGCATGAAGCGCACATAGTCCTTTGGCAAGAGCACGGTGGTGCACTTTGCATAGAGCTCAGGCTCATTTTCACGCACCCAGAGGATCTTTGGAGCAGTAAAGCCAGACAGTGCTGGGTTAGCATTAATCTCGATGAGGCGATTCTTGCCCACCAGAGCAGTGATTTCATCACACTGCTTGCCAGTACGCGCATCGCACCAGAGGATAGACTTGCGCAGCACCTTGTTGTCTTGGTCGAGCATCACCAGACCGTGCATCTGACCAGCAATAGCTAAACCGGCCACATCGTGCGGATCGATCTTGGATTGTGCTAATACCCCCTTAATGGAATTGACGGCGGCGTTATACCAATCCAGAGGGTCTTGCTCGGCCCAGCCATTCTTTGGCTGATAGAGCGGATACTCAATGGTCTGAGCAGCGATGGCCTTGCCCTGCTCATCAAAGAGCACTGTCTTGGTGCCGGAGGTACCGAGGTCAACACCTAACAAATACTTCATAGCCAAATATCCTCGCGCCTGCGTGGCCTTGATCGTGGTAAGGGCGCAGGGCTTTTGTCCTACTAAGCAGCGCGCTTAAGGTGAAGCTGCACTTTTGCTGACCTACAGGTCGCTGGCTCTCCCCCACTCACCTATGTGGGTCACCTCAATCGCTTGCTGTGTATTGTAGCGCAAAACCGTGCACGTGAACACTATGATATAAATGGGATTTTCACTAAATTTGTGTGCACGGTCACATAATCACCACAGGTAAAGCCCCAGTGGAGCTTTTGTACCGTGCGCCCCCCAGCTGTTGGGCTGCTGGTGTTGGTGGTGGTGGTGCTTGGTTTTGCTTGAAAATAATGCCATGGATTGTGCCCTGCGCTGGCAGTAGCTACAGCCTTGGGATCTGAGAGCGACCACAGCTCAAGTCTTACAAGGAGAGAACTGGGGACTTTATGCTCCAAGTGTTAGCCTCTGTGGTACTGACCGCTCTGTCACGCTCAAGGATAAAAGCGAAGGAGTGGCGAGAGTGGCAGAGGGCGCCAGAGGCGGAGTGTCTTGCCTGCCGTCAGGAAGTGACATCAGAGAATTCTGTCAGGGATTGACGTCAGGTAATGCTGACAGCAAGTGACGGCCGCAAGGAGCAACTCTTAAAAGATGACGGCATTTCAGGCAATCATGTGTGCCCCTTCTGCAGATAGGCTCAGGCTCGCCTGCTCCAATTATCTTGCGGTGTGTGCAGTTACCTGCACACCACCTTGCAGCCGTAACTTATGAGATCCGCCACCTGCGCTTATCTTGAGAGGCTCAAGGCCAACAGACTTGCAACTGCGGTCTAACACTGAGCAAAGCTCAATGAGGCTGTCTCAACACCATGTAGCGTCGCTACAGGAGGGCCTCTCCTCTGCTCTTCCTTACTTTACTTTACTGCTTCACGCGCTTCTTGGAGATCACGTCGATCACCACAGCTAAGAGCAGCACTAAGCCCTTTACGGTACGCTGCCAGTTTGCATCGATACCTAAGATCGACATACCGTTGTTGAGCACGCCCATGAACACAGCACCAATCACTGCACCACCCACGGTACCTACACCACCGTAAGCTGAAGCACCACCAATGAAGCAAGCACCGATAGCATCCAGCTCATAGCCGTTACCAGCAGTAGGCGCAGCCGAGTTGAAACGAGCCACACAGACTAACGCCGCCACAGCCGCTAAGAAGCCCATGTTGACGTAGGTCATAAAGAGGATGCGGTTGGTGTTAACACCAGAGAGCTTCGCCGCCTTTTCGTTACCACCTAAGGCGTACAAACGACGACCACCTACGGTATTGTTGGCATAGAAGCTATAGGCCATCACAATGATCGTGAGCAGAATCAGGATGACAGGAATACCCTTGTTATTGGCCAGCAATAAGCCCGAACCAATTAACGCTGCCTCGATAATCACTGTGGTGATGATAAAGACCGAGGCCTCATCTACCGCATAGCCCTTCTTGATCTTGCTCATGCGGCTGTAAAACGCGTACACCAGATAAGCAATGCAGATTACCGCCGTGATCACGGTGGTCATGGCAAAGGCATCGGCACGAGCGCGTGGCACGAACGAGGTGAAGTAGCGTAAGTACTCTGGAGGGAATGGGGAGATGGTTAAGCCATCTAATACCAGCAGAGCCATACCTCTAAAGAGCATCATGCCAGCTAAGGTCACGATAAACGCTGGGATGCGGACATAGGCAATCCAGAATCCCTGCCATGCGCCAATTAAGACACCCACGATTAAGCAGGTCGCGATAGCAAGGTAAATGTTGGTCTCCCAGTTCACCATCATCACACCGGCGATGGCGCCCACCAAGGCCACAATGGAACCAATGGACAGGTCGACATTACCGCAACCAATGATACAGAAGAGCATACCTACGGCTAGAATGATCACGTAGGAGTTTTGGGAGATGATGTTGGTGAAGTTTGATGGGGAGAACATCGAACCGTGGCCGGTTGCACGAATGGTGATCTCAAAGAGCACCATGACCACGATTAAAGCCAGCAACAGAGAGTTGCGCTTTAAGATATTGAGAAATTGATCCATGGAAAAATCCTCGCACACTCTGGTGTGCGCTCTTTGCCCCGCAACCAATCTGCCTTAAATCTGCCTTAAAGCAGTAGCAACGAACAAAGAGCAGGAGGTACGTCCATCCAGCATGCAGGTAACAGCTTGCTTGCAGCTTGCTTGCGGCCTGCTTGCAAGCTTACAGCTTGCTTGTTGCTTTGCTTACCTCAGATAGCAAAAGCAAATGCTAAAAGGTGGCGTTCCTCATTGATCCAAACCTAAATGACGACCGAGCAAGCGCCTTGCTCTGAGCGCACGCTTACTTATCTGAAGAGCGCAGAATGGCCGACATGATCGTCTCTTGTGAAGCCTCTGAGCGTGGCATCTCCGCCACAATCTTGCCCTCGTTCATCACGTAGATGCGATCGCACATGCCTAAGACTTCAGGCAGCTCCGAGGAGATCATCAGCACGGCCTTACCTTGCGCCACCAACTGGTTGATGATGCAGTAAATCTCGTACTTAGCACCCACGTCGATACCACGGGTCGGCTCGTCCAAGATTAAGATGTCAGGATCGGCAAACATCCACTTGGCAAGCAGTACCTTTTGCTGGTTACCACCAGAGAGGTTGCCTACATTCTGGCTGACACTTGAGCACTTGGTGTTGAGCTGCTTTCTGTAGTCCTCCGCGACCATGCCCTCTTTATCCTTATCGAGGACGTTGTGCGAAGAGACCTTGTTTAAAGCCGCCAGCGTGGTGTTGATGGTAATGGAGCTCTCTAAGAGCAGGCCATCACCTTTACGATCCTCCGTCACGTAAGCAAGGCCATGGTTAATGGCATCTTGCACGGTATTGAGGTGTACTTCCTTACCGTTAATGTAGACGTGACCGGAGATGCCCACACCATAAGAGTGACCAAAGATAGACTTGGCAAGCTCGGTGCGACCTGCGCCCATCAGACCAGAGAGGCCGACCACTTCACCTTTCTTGATGTTGAGGTTGACGTGATCGCAGGCTAAGCGCTCCTCGTTTAATGGATTGTGCACCACCCAATCCTTAACCTCAAAGAGCACCTCCGAGCTTGGCTTAGTGTCACGCTTAGGGAAGCGGTCAGTTAAAGCACGGCCCACCATGCCCGCAATGATGCGGTCTTCTGAGACGTCGTGGTTGTTGTTATCAATGGTCTCAATGGTGCTACCGTCGCGGATCACCGTAATGGTGTTAGCGATGTAGGAGATCTCATTGAGCTTGTGCGAAATGATAATGGCGGTCATGCCCTCCGCACGGAAACGATCAATCAGGTCTAATAAGGCCTTACTGTCGGTTTCGTTTAAAGAGGCAGTTGGCTCGTCCAAAATCAAGAGGCGCACATTCTTCGCAATAGCCTTGGCAATTTCTACCAGCTGCTGCTTGCCGACGCCAATGTCCTTAATGAGAGTGCGGGGATCTTCCTTTAATCCTACCAGCTCAAGGAGCTCTTTGGCCCGTTGGAAAGTACGCGGCCAATCCATGACCTTACCGGAGAAGGCTGCGGTACGCTCATTACCCAAAAAGAGGTTTTCCGCGATCGAGAGGAAAGGCACCAGAGCGAGCTCTTGGTGAATAATGGCGATGCCCTTTTCCTCACTGTCCTTAATGGTGTGGAACTTACAAACCTCACCATCAAAGATGATATCGCCCTCGTAAGTGCCAAAAGGGTAAATACCCGACAAGACGTTCATCAGGGTAGATTTACCAGCACCGTTTTCACCCACCAGCGCGTGGACTTCACCGCGCTTGACCTTGAGGTTCACGTCAGATAATGCCGTGACCTTGCCAAAGCGCTTGGTGATATTCCGCATTTCCAGCAGGATATCATCGTTATTTGCTGCTGCCATATAACACACACCGCAAGCGTCACCGCTTCTTATCCCACTTCCTCACCTTTGCTACGCAAGCTCATAAGCTACGCTGTAGCGCTTCACCTTTACGGGCACGCGCACGCTCAATTTGCGCCCAGCACAGCCGCAGCTCTACTTTCCCTTGGTGTTTGCTCTTAAAGAGCGGGCGCTTTGCTTTGTTTGCGGGGCTTAGCTTTGCATTACTTTGCTTTGAGGTGGTGTTACTGCAGTAACGGTAAGCGGACAAGAAACGCACGATGACAAGCGCCCAGCGCCTATCACCGGATACAGGATGAAAACTCAGAGCCTTACACTCTGCGTTTTACCTGCTGCTTGACTGACGGGAACAAGCTTCAAACATGATCTTGTCCCGTCAAAACGAAATAACCTCACTCCCGCGTGATTTATAGCTCATACTCTCCCCCTAACGCGGTTGCACAGCCTGTTGTTTTGCAGCGCTGTAACCTTTGGTAAGAGAGCATCACGTGAAGTGAGGTTGTTGAAGGCAAACGCTAAGCTGAAGTAAGCCTTACTTCACTCTACCCTGTTTTCTTTCCTCAGGGCAGGGTGGCTTCTTAAGCTAAGGTCGTGTGCTTAGATCTCGTCAGCCTTGTAGTAGCCGGAGTCGATTAACAGAGACTTGTAGTTGTCCTTGGTAGCAGCCACTGGCTCGCAGAGGTAGGATGGGATCACGCCAGTGCCGTTGTTGTAGGTGGTAGTGTCGTTAACCTCAACCTCTTGACCATTGACGATGGCGTCAACCATCTTCACCACTTGCTGCGCTAAGGTACGAGTATCCTTGAACACGGACATGGATTGATAGCCACGGACGATGTTCTTCACCGCTGGCTTATCGCAGTCCTGACCGGTGATGATTGGCATGTTGGTGTTGTCATAGCCGGTAGCGAGCAGCGCGTTGGTCACACCGTTAGCGCAAGCATCGTTTTGTGCTAAGACAGCAGCCAGAGGGGTATCCTCAGGACCATAGCCCACGGAGGAGATGATGTTCTCCATACGCTTCTGGGCCTCTTCGAGGTTCCAATTTAAGGTAGCGCATTGCTCCTTGGTGGTTTGCCCAGATGGAACCTTTAACTTACCAGAGTCGAGGTATGGTTGTAACACCGACATGGCACCGCCCCAGAAGAAGTTGACGTTGTTGTCATCGGTAGGGCCAGTAAAGAACTCGATGTTGACTGGCTCAGTCTTGTTATCAAGATCTAAGGCATCAACGATGTACTGACCTTGCAGACGGCCGACCTTGGTGTTATCGAAGGTGGCGTAGTAGGACACGGCATCGGAATTCATGATGAGGCGGTCATAAGCGATGACAGGGATGTTCTTTTCCTTGGCACCCTTTAAGACCTCAGTTAAGGCCGAACCATCGATAGCGGCGATCACGATCACTTCATTACCAGCGGCGATCATGTTCTCGATCTGGTTCACTTGAGTTGGAATGTCATTATCACCGGCGTATTGCAGGTCGACGTCGTGACCAGACTGCTCTAACATGGCCTTCATGTTAGAACCATCTTGATTCCAGCGTTGCAGCGACTGGGTTGGCATAGAAACGCCGATCTTGGCAGCTTCAGCGGCAGTCGTGGCAAACATGGTGACAGCTAACGCCGCAGCGGCCAGAGCGCTAAACTTTAACTTCATAGTAGACAAATCCTCACAACTCAAAGAGAACTGAACAGGCACCAATATTCATTCTCAACTGCACAAGCATCTGCACACGATGTTACGGAGCAATGTTGGCAGTTGATCTTAAGGTTAGATTGTGCCCGTGCACAAAGACAATATAAAGCAGTTAGCGCTAATGCGTTATGACTTTGATGCAAAATTGTGATGTATGGCAAGAATAAGCCTGATTTGAGCGCTGCTTAGCGTAAAAAAATGTGTGGTAGGCGCAAAAGAGTCTGGATCAAGCGGCACATGTGTAGCGAGGGATACTGCAGGTAAAAGTGCCTGCTCACGGCCTTTTGCTGGGAAAAAAGCACAGCACGAGGCTACATATGGGACATGACCTCTGGTGATGGCAGCAATAAAGCAGAAATCGGAGCGGCTATACCCGATGCTGCGACGCGCAAGAAAAGTGGAAAAAGCGAGAGGTTACAGCTGTCCTGCTGTAGGCTGGTACAGGCACGTGCTTTTCTCAACAGCGCAGAAATACGGCCTTGGGCACAGAAGTAGAGGCCTTACAAAAACTCGGCTCTCCTCAGAATCTGTGGGGATAGGCTCAAGCCCCAGTCTTAGGTGGTTGGGCTAAAGGCCAGTGCTAATCAGCAATTAGCCGTACCATTACCTCCTAAGCGACCCACAAATTCTGAAGAGAGCCCAAAATTGCCAGAGGTAAAGCTGGAGCTGAAAAAAACGCAGTGCTCCCCATAGGAACATAGCTCAAGCTTTGTGCCGCCTACTTATCAGGCAAAGCTCAGCAGTATGTCCACTACTTTGTAGGGCACAGCTTTAGGGCTCCCAACTCGCACCTTGTGCCTCTACTCACTACTCTTATCTCCCCTCTCCATACCAAGGTACAAAACCACGGCACAGCAGTAGAGACACAGACTCTTAAGCACAACGGTCGCTTGCTGTCTGCAAGAGTGCCGCGCCCAGCAGCCACAATCAGCTCCCAACCTCAAAGTCCGCCCTGTACCAACAGAGCGCAGCAACAGCACTTACCCTCACCGCCACGAAGTCAGCCCCCACTCCATGGTGATAAATACAGGGAAAACATCAGCAACACCACAGCCTGCACGCCAGCTTTTGCCCGCTGCGCACATCTCTGCTGTCTTACCTTAGCCAGAGTCCACCCTACAAAACAGCCTCTCCCCCACCGCCACGCAAACACTCTACCATGCTCTCTCGGCACAGTCGGTTCCACATGGACTTGCTCAGCATAGACTAAAAGCGTGCTTTTGTAAGCGCTTACGCTTTTTGCTATCGTGGCGCTATTGCGGTCAGCAGCACCGCGCATAAAAGATGATAGATATAAGCTTGAATCCCTAATTAGCAATAGCACGCTAAAGCATCTTGCAACCATGTGATACCGCCATTTTTGTGCTTTGTACACGACACGGGCAAAAAGCACAGTCAGCACCAAGCTCATTTCTATGCCGCCACAAAATAAAAAGGCATGCTTTTACGGGAAAAGCACGCCTTTGCTCACATGAAAATAAGTAGTGCAGAGCAGCAGCGCTTAAGTTGTCACCTGTAAGCTCGGCATGGCTCTGGTGCTAAGGCTAAGCACAGCGCTGCAAATTAAGGTAACAAGCACCTTGAGCTGCGGTTAGATCTCTACCGTTACAGGGGTGCCTTGAGCATGGGCTCTGACATGGTGCGCCATAATCGAGATGCCTAACAGGATCATTAAGATCGCCATGGCAAGGAGGAAGCAGCCCGAGACCACCAACACATAGTTTTGGCCCCATTGCTGTTGCACCACCTGAACCACACCCCACAGGCTCATAACCATCATAAAGATCATTGGCACAAAGGCTAAATACCACTTAGATTGCTTCATCATGAGGTACAGCGTAATGCCTAAGAAGGTCAGCGCCGCCATTAACTGGTTAGAAGCACCAAAGATTGGCCAAATCGACGCGGCAGAACCAGTCATCGCCATAACGAGCGAACCACCAACCACAATCACGGCCGCCACGTAGGTGTTAGTAATGGCCTTACGCCATGCTGGAGCTTTGCTCGCATCGTAGGCCACTTCATTGCCATCACGGTCGATGCTGCGTGGCATAAAGATCTCTTGCCACAGGAAGCGGCCTAAACGGGTAGCCGTATCCAGTGAGGTCATCATGAAAGCAGAGATAGCCAGCGAGATAAAGAGCTTGGCGTAAGTTTCGTCGATGCCTAAAGCGGTAGCAAAGGAAGCAATACCGGTAGCAAAGGCCATTGGCTGGTTCTTACCCAGCTCCATAAAAGTAGCTGGATCCATCGCCATGACAGCAACTAAGGCCATAACGCCTAAGATGCCTTCCATGATCATGCCGCCGTAACCGATCTTCTGCATGTCCTTTTCGTTGTTAACCTGCTTGGAGGTAGTGCCAGAAGCCACTAAGGAGTGGAAACCGGAGCAAGCACCGCAGGCCACAAAGATAAAGAGGGCTGGGATCATAGCGGTCATGTTGCCATCAGCAGTAATGGCTTCCCAACCGTTAAATGCGGCCATCTTAATGTCTGGGTTGTAGGCTAAGATCGAGGCGATACCTAAAGCCAACATACCGTAGAGCAGGTAGCTATTGAGGTAATCACGAGGTTGTAACAGCCATTGCACCGGCACCACCGAAGCGGCAAAGATGTAGATGGCTAAGACTGCTAACCACGCAAAGTTAGCCTCGGCTGCAGTTAGGCCAAAAGAGCCCACCAGATCGATAGGGAAGAGCACGCCTAAGTAGACGGTGAAGAACACCAGTGGCACAAAGACGCAGGAGGCTGGCAGCAGACGAATCTTGAGCTTAGTAGTGCAGAAGGCAAACACTGGAGCCATCGCAATAAAGAGCAGCGAAGCAGTGGCAACAGATGGCAGCTGCACGAACATGCCGGAGATTAAGAGCGAGAAGATGCCCACAACCAGCACTAAGCAAGCGACGCAGAAGATTAAGAAAAGCTGACGACCGGCAAAGCCCATGAGGCGCTCCATGATAAAGGAGATGGAGCGGCCCTTATTACGCACGGACATCACTAAGGCAGCGAAGTCGTGGAAGGCACCGATAAAGACGCAGCCGATTAAAATCCACAGCAGTGCTGGTAGGAAGCCAAAGTAAGCAGCCATGATTGGGCCGACGATTGGGCCTGGGCCGGCAATCGAAGCAAAGTGGTGGCCATAGAGCACGATGGCAGGGGTTGGGACGTAGTCCACACCGTCGTAATTGGTGTGAGCTGGGGTAGGACGATTTGGATCGATCTTAAAGACGCGTGCTAAGAAGCCACCATACACGAAGTAGGCGACCACGAAGTACGCTAAAGCGATGCAAAACAACAAGCTGCCAGTCATGGCAAACTCCTCTAAAAGACAGCACCGACACGCGAAAAACGCTCTAATCTAAAACCTCAGCGCTAACGCTAAGCTGAGTTTAAGCAAGCTAAGCGTGCTGCTACTGGTAGCTAAGAGCACCAGCCTCTCAACGCAAGTGAGGAGAGGAGCGCGACAAGAGCAGCACATCACGTGGGATCGCTGATGCCACCACAGGTGGCGCCTACAGTACAGCGAAAAAGCGCAAAAGCCTCACCAAGACACGGCCGCAAATCCTGTCCTCAAGGAGGCGTGAATAAGGAAGTAATACTGGAAGTGCTTGCAGCAGAGCTCAATATCAGGCTGCAAGGGGAAAGAGGCTGTACTGCCAAGGCCCAAAGGCCCAGTGCCGTGCATACGGCGTGAGTAGTTTGCGCTAAGCTGGCGCAGCTAGCAATGAAAAAGCCTGTCTTGCACTCTGATAATACAGTCCACATCAGTCTTTGCACTGTCATAGAGCGGCTTTTGCACCGTTTTGAGCACCAAGAGCAGCGCTCATGGACTCTAAAGGCACACAACATAAAAGGCATACACAACAGCAGCCAAAGAGCGGTGAGAGCGGCTATGAGGCAGTTTTGCGGGACGTTACGGCACCAAGATCTTGTCTGTTACGGTGCAGAGGCACTGTGGAGACGATGCTGCTGAGGTTGAACACTCTATCTGCGGTTGCCACGGGGCGTTTTCACCTTGTTCCTGCAGAGTGTTTTCCTCCTGTGTTGTTGGCTTGAAATCGGTCTTTGCTGTGGGTTTAAGCCACTTGAGGCAGAAGTCTGAAAAGGGAGCTGAACGGATCCTGGCAACACGCAGGCTGTGAATACCGTCTGCTCTAAGGTGTCCTAAAGTTACTTTGGTGGCGTGGCTATCAGCTTTAAGGCTATTAATTCATCTGCGGTACCAAGATCTGTGGTG
>JAHLFE010000059.1 GCA_018884035.1 Candidatus Anaerobiospirillum pullicola | reverse complement strand
TGGCAGATCGTGTTGCTGCCTAGTAGAGCTGTGTGTACAGCAGCACTGTGTCTTAGAAGCTGCGCGCTGCAGGGCAGCGCCTTAGCGTTCGAGGAGCGCGCCGTCAGCACCAAAAAAATCGCAAGGATCCTTTTTTCGTCACTGGCAGAGAAAAACACCACAGCCAGCAGTAAACAGCAGTCAGGCATGCCCACTTACGCACCTCCCTCAAAGTAAGGCACTACCCGCACAACACAACAACTCGTCAGCACCGTACTGCACTGACCCAGAGTCTTTTGCTGTAGTGGTAGCCATATCGCAGCAAGCAGAGACGTAGCAGCCAGAACACACATCGCTGGCGCCAGCTCGGCGAAGTGGTTACATCCCACAGCTGCCGCTACACTACCGCTACCAGCGCCCGCCCCTTAACGCCTCCACGTGAAGCCATCGCTCCCATGAAGTGACTATTACCTGCTGCTTTTGCTCCCTCTGTGCTGCCTGCTGCGATGCCCTGTGAGCGTGACAGTGCGGGGTGTTGGCTGTACGTGGAGTGCAGCGGCCGAGCGCTTAGCGCTGCTCATTATTGTGATCTTCTTTCTGGGCTGAATCGGTGTCATGAGCTGGTGTTTGCTCTTCCTTAACTCCAAGGATAGACTTTGTTTCTGGAGCAGCTCTGCTTGCTTGGCCCTAACAGCTTGCATCACATTCATCCACTCCATCTCTAGCTGCGACAAGGTAACGAAGTTGTTAGGATCCTCGGTAGCCTTGCTGAGCCACTCCGTGTAACGTTCAATCACTGCTTTTATTTCCGCTTTGGCTTTTTCTGCTGCCCCATGAGACGAGCTTCTTTGTCTTTAGACATTGCTTCCTCCTGTGAAGAGATAACCAAGGAGATGATACCCCTTTCGCTTGCGCGATTCATCCCACGAAAATTAGGTAGCAACACGCACAACAAACGCTGTCTGTAGAGACTCAGCCTAAGACTATGCCCAGCTCGAGCCTAAGCTTAAGCAGCAACAGCTCCATCTACTTTCAGTCCCTCCCCTCATGACGTACTAGCAACACCTGTGTCTGAGATAAGTTCTGTAACAACTGCTGCCCACAGTGATTAAGAGGCCAGTACTGAGCCTCGGCGCTACTTACGGGCACCTGCTCCGTAGTGTCTGGACACAAGATGGCAGAGGAGCATAACAGCAAGCGCTGCGGCTGAAGAGCAATCAGCTGAGCCAACACCTCAGAGCCTAAGTTACAGGCTACGCACATTACCAGCGCCCGCCCCTTATGGCTATCTTGCAGTACATGAATGAACTCTCCGGCCACCTGCAAACAAGAGTAAGGCAAGCTTAGAGGTAATCCCACCTCTAAGGCTGTCATAAAGAGCAGATCGAGCTGCCTATCCCTCTGGGGGCTCTTTGCAACATCAGTTAGGTGTAGTGCTGACGCCTCTGCCCCTGTCTCTGCTAAAACCATTGTTGCAGCTAAAGCTTGAGCCGCAGCTACTACTGCAGACTTCCCCTCCATATTCTTTGTTGCTGCTAATGATGGCCTCATAGTGGCTACTGGCGCTGTAGATCCAGCTGCGCGCAGAGCATGGACTGCTGCCATTGCAGTCTTCTCCTGAGCAACACCATAGGCAGCCGCAAAATCAGTGGTCTCTGCTGCTGGGGCTGTACATTCACTACTGGCAAGCACAAAATCACGAAAGCCAAAATCTACCACCATACGCCCAGCTGCTCTTGCCAGTGCGGCATCATCATCTTCACTCTGTACGGGAATATTACTGTCATAGACAGTGGCTTGAAACTCCTCTTGCAGGAGCTGGGCTGCTTTAAGAATACGGGTACGGCCTAAAGCACAGAGGTCAGCAAAACCTGCTTTGGCCGCAGGTTTGTCTGGAGAGCACTGCTCTTTAAGCTGTACCATGATAAAGCGGCGCTTACCACCATCTTCACAATTAGCTCTCATCACCGCTTCGGCGGTAGTAGCAGAACCAGAGAAGAAGTCGAGGATAATATCTCCCTGCTGGGCTTGCACCTGCGCTAAGTGCATCAGCCTCTGTACTAAGGCTACAGGCTTAGCCCCATCAAAGACATTAGCGGTCATGACTCTTTTGAGATCTTTCACCCCATCGTGATTAGAGCCAATGTCTTTGTTTGTCCACAGAGTATGTGGCACCATCCCTTGGGAGCCATCCTCACGGAGGTAGCACTTTAGCACCGGCAAATGCTGCGCTGCCGCTTGCTCTAAAAGCTCCAGAGTCGACTTATCAAGTTGCGCACGTTGTCCCAGTACTGGGAGTAAGGCGCTCAGATCCTCAAGTTGTGGCCAGAATAAGCGCTGCTGGGCCGCAAAGCTCTGTGCCTGCGCTGCACTAAAGAGCCAGCGCTGTCCTTGAGGCAGCACCAGTCTCTGCTCTGAAAGGTAAAGCTCAGGGGAGAACAGTGAGCTGTCAGTGCTGTCTGGGTGCGCAGTTGCAGCTGCCTGCGTAGAGACAGGAGCTGCCATGGTGCACAGCTCCTGTGCGGTGATACCCAGTGTGGCCAGTGGCTGCGCCCACTGAGAGATAGTCAGGGCACAAGGTAGCCATGGCCCACGGGGATCACCATTATCAATGGCTCGCTCTTTTTGTGCGGTGGTTAAAGGTAACGTGCCCATTTTTTGGTGCTGACGGCGCGCTCCTCGAACGCTAAGGCGCTACCCTGCAGCGCGCAGCTTCTAAGACACAGTGCTGCTGTACACACAGCTAGACTAGGCAGCAACACGATCTGCCACTAATGCCTCAGCACCAAAAAAA
>JAHLFE010000058.1 GCA_018884035.1 Candidatus Anaerobiospirillum pullicola | reverse complement strand
TCCTAATCCTAATCCTAATCCTAATCTTAACCCTAACCCTGAGGTTGCTTTTACCCAAAAGAGCATAGGGGCAGAGCAAGGGGCAAAAGCTACCTACGCTGCGGCGGCTGATATTGAGGACGACGCTGATGAGTCTGAGGAACAGCGGGAATTTGGACGACAGGTGGTGGATAAAGCCAACCTGCTGGCCCAGAACATTAAGCTCTTGAAGAAGGCGCGCTTAGCTCGATTATCACCTTTTGAGCGGCAGCAGTATAAGCTGGGGCTGGTGCAGGAGGAGAGTGCGCAGTTTTTATCGCTGGTTGCTCCTAATGTGCTGCTGTTTGCGCTGCGGCATCGGTACTTTTTAGCCAAGGGCTCAGATATCCTCACAGGATGCTTAGCCTCTGACTATCAAGAGCAGGTGCATGAGGATGAGGTGCTAAGCTACGATCTGGGCATTCCTTTTAGCTTTGCGGCGGCAAAGGAACTGCTGGCGGCTTTTAAGAAAGAGGAAGTGCGCGCAGCGGCACGACGCTGCGGTTTTACCTTACAGGCGCAGCCTGCACGTGGCATGATTGCCATTATGCGAGCTCCACTGCTCTTGCAGGGGATTAATCTTGCACAGGTGTTACCTCGGGCACTGCACTTAGTAGCGGCTGGTACCAATAGCATTAATGGGCAGGCGGGGCTGGCCTCGGGCTTTGCGTCGCTTGATTCCTTAGTGGAGGCTGATGATAAGCAGCGAGCAGAAGCGCAGGCGCAGGGTAATGTGGCGGCAACACAGGTTACGCCTACTTTTACCTTAGTGGCGTCTTATGTGACGCCAGAGCAGGGTGGTGGGGCGATTGGCATCAATGGCAGTCACTGTCCACAGCAGCTGGCATTGCTGTTAGCGGGAATGCGGGAGTGTGAGATTAACACGGAGATGGATGCGCGCACCTTGCTAGCGCAGTTGTTTAGGCTAGAGCAGCTGCGGCCGCTTCTTGATAGGGGCTTGCTGCAAGAGCTGAATTTAGCGCAGCTGGCGCAGCAGATGGTGAACTACAAGGCGTAGGCTACTACTACTACTACTACTACTACTACTACAACAAGGCGTAGCAGACAGGGGCGACCACCTCTACCAGTGAGCGTGAACTGACGCCTGCTTAAGGATAGGTGGCTGGTCAGCCAGCCACTCTGCGCAAAGTTCAGCAGATAATAGCGGTTGGTTAAGGTCTATGGGGCCATAACTTATCTCGAGGGTAGGTATTAGGCAGTGCCTTACGCGGAGTGATTGCCGATACTCCGATTAGAGCGGTGCTTGCGTGAGGGGCGGGTGCTGCCAAGCTTGATACACCGCAAGCCCGTTAAAAAACTCACCATTATCCTTACTGTCACAACCCCAACACGAAGCCCAATTGCGTCGCAACTACAATTAGCGCCATTCTTGTCTGCTAGTCGACTAGATTGAGGCCGTGCCCACAAAAATCACGTTTTCTCTGTGCGCAACTTTTCGCAAGCGCCATAAGACTGCTAATATAGATAGGTGCAAGCTGGGATTTTGTTTTGCAGTGAACTGTTGCTTCCCAAGACTAGCTACAGGTGCTATCCCCTTGCTACTGCCCACGAAACGCAGAGAGGAAATAAACCTCTCTTTGGCGTCGCTGTAGGTGGTAAATGGCACGCTGGCGGGGGCGGTGAGGAGTCAGTGCTGCCAGCGACTCTAATTTTCGCTCAAAGTGGGTTTTGCATGTCTGCTGCAAGTACTATCGTCCTCCCTCGCTTGCGATTGTCCTCCAAGAGGGTGATCAGCGCCCAAATTTACGATTTCTTACGTAAGCTCATCATTGAGACCACCATTAAGCCAGGAACGCTCCTGTCTGAAAATGCCCTGTCCGAGCACTTTCATGTCTCCAGACAGCCTGTGCGCGAAGCTCTAATGGGCTTAAGCTATGAGGGACTCTTGTCCGTGCTGCCGCAACGTGGCTCGGTAGTGGAGCGTATTTCTGTCAGTGCGCTGCAGCAGGCGGTCTTTATCCGTACCGCTATCGAAAAGGAGTGCTTGCTCAACTTCATTAAGCTCGACAAGCACACCCGCACGCGCTTATTGCAGCAAATCGAAAAGGTCATCGCCCAGCAGCATGAGTGCGATATGAAGTATTCCACGCTCAAACTCGACCTTGCAGAAGAGTCTTTGGCCGATAAGATTGTCACCGCCGCGAGAACAGCCGCCAACGTCAGACCCTTAAGTCAAGCGCAAGCTGCCGTTGATGCCAAGCGCTTAGCGCTTAATCACATTCCACAGCACACCGTGCGCACCAGCAAGCGGCGCAAGAGCCCAACGGCCTCGATGCCTACGACGCTAGCTCCAGCTGCTATTGAGAGCAGCGATGTGGTGATTGACGATGAGCATCTTGTCGCTGAGAAGCGCTTTGGTGAGGTTACAGCAGCAACCCCCGATAAGGAGCTGAACTTAGACAAGGCTGCGGCTCTTAACTCCGAGCAGGAGCGTCAGGAAGAGCAAGAGACGCGAGAAAAGGAGTGGCGTGCCACCTACCTGCGCTTAGATGATGCTTTTCATGAGCGGCTGTGCTCTATGTCTGGCGCACCTATGGCGTGGGACACGGTACAGCTGATCAAGGGGCAGATGGATCGCATCCGCTTCTTTACCTTTCATCAGATCACGCCAACTGAGGTGCTGACCAACGAGCACTGGCAGATCTTTGAGGGGCTTAAGGCGGAGAATTACCCCCTGTGCCTGACTCTGCTTGAGGCGCACTTAAGCACCATTAACGAGAGCCACAAGAGCGTAATGCGCCGCTATCGTGACTGGTTTAGTCCTGAGTCGCTGGCCCAGCTGGATGCCGAGGACGAAAAGGCGCGTCTCAAGGCCGAAGAGGAGCGCGCGAAGATTAGAGCGCGTACTAAGGCTAGAGGCAGATCACTCTCTGGTCGCTAGAGCTCAACCTCAAGGGCTTTCCTTTTTAAGGACTATGGTGGCTAAGAGGCAGCAGCTCTGCCTTTAGCCACCAAGGTAACTTTGAGTTTAGAGGGGTAGTGTAGTACTTGGGGTTGTGTTCTTTGGAGTGAGGTTAGTGCTCTCAAGGGTAGTCTCAAGGTTAGGTTTGGTCAGCAGGTAGGAGGAAGATAAGATGTGTGAAGCGCTGGTCATCTTAGGCCCAACCGCATCCGGCAAGAGTGCATTGGCGTTACAGTTAGCAAAGCACCTGCGCGCGGAGATCATTTCGCTGGACTCGGCGTTGGTGTATAAGGGCATGGACGTGGGTACTGCTAAGCCTACAGCAGACGAGCTTAGTATCTGCCCACACCATCTCATTGATATCTGCGATCCTGCTGACAGCTACAGTGCGGCACAATTTCGGGCAGATTGCATTGCCCTTGTCGGGGAAATTCGTGCGCGTGGGGCGCTGCCTATTATTTGTGGTGGCACCATGATGTACTACAAAGCTCTGGTAGATGGCCTCTCCCCTGTGCCTACTTCCACTCCTGAGGTGAGAGCAAAGGTGCAAGCCCTAGCCGATGAGCAAGGCTGGCCTGCGCTGCATCAGCTCTTAGCGCAGTATGACCCACCTCTTTATGCGAAGCTGGCCCCTAACGATAAGCAGCGAGTGGCGCGGGCTCTGGAGGTGTACTTTTTAACGGGGCGCGCGATGAGTAGCTTTTTACAGCAGCCTAAAGAGGCCTGTCCTTTTACGCGCTTAGAGCTGGTTTTACTGCCAAAGAACAACGACCGCACTCACTTGCGTGAGGTAATTCGCCAGCGCTTTGTGCAGATGCTACAGCAGGAGCATGGCTTACTTGAAGAGACGCAAGCGTTATTAGATCGTGGCATTTACCATAATGCTCCGGCGATGCGTGCTGTAGGTTACAGACAAGCTGCGATGTACTTACAAGGTGAGGTCAGCTACGAGCAAATGATTGAGCTCGGTATCATTGCTACGGCGCGCTTGGCTAAGCACCAGATGACATGGCTGCGTGGCGGCTTAAAAAGCGAGGAGAGTAGTGGTAAGGATGACGCTGCAAAGACTCGGCTTCCAGACAATACCACCACTACAACCACGGTGACGGCTGATGGCACGGAGCGGCATTACTTATGGTTTGAGGAGCCGGATAAGCTGGAGCGGGCGCTTCACATTATGAAGAGTCACCCTCAGCTGTGGGCGTATGCGCAGGCAGCGACCTTGTAAAATAAAGGCACTGGCGTACAGAGAGCACAAGCAGATTGTAGGCACAGAGTATGCGTTAGGTTGTACTTAACTTTGGGGGCAGCGCGTGCCTCGGTTCGTTAGTGGTAGGGCTATCCGTTGGACAAGAATGAGTAAGGCGATACCTGCAGGTGATGCCGGATGGTGGGGCATAAAGAGTCTCTGGCTAGGGCCAGCGAGTTTGTAGAGCCTGAAGAGGTTGCTTAACCCCATATAGCTATGTAGTAATGGCCTCTTGACGTCATGTAGTATCAGCTAAAGGAGCGCCACAAAATGCTCCATGGTGTTGTGGCTTAAGATAGCTGCAGGGTAAGAGCTATCTTGTAATTTGGTGAGACTGTCTTATTTTATCTGGGTGTAAGGCGTGGCCAATGTGCGCAGAGGTAATTGCTGCTAGCGCGCCGCTTCTGGCTTAGGCATAGGCTCCTCTTTTCAGTTAAGCTTAGCTTTGCTGTACGCCTGCAAGCATGGCGATAAGAAGACAGAGTAATGGTTGTTTGGGGTTGCTGCGATGCTGATCTTATAGTTGATCACTAATGCAGGGGCTGGTGGCTGTGGTGCAAATGCTATTGCACCGTAGGAAGCCCAGAACTAGCAGACACCTGATCATAGGGGCCTTGCTATAGGGCTTTGCTGTGGTTAAAGCAGCCTTTATCCGGCGTTCAGACGTCTTTGGGCTAAGACTTACCTTGCCACCATGCAAAAAATAAAGTTTGTTAGTAGCACTGCTATGGGTGAGGAGCTACTTTAAAGCGGCTCACCATGCAGTACACAGAGCCTGTCTTAGAGGCTCACTCAAGGATTTTATGGCGGAAAAAGAATTTACTGCTTTGGGCCCAACCATCTTAGTTCATGTGGAGTTACCTCAAGCCAAAAATCAAGAAGATCTCGAGGAACTGCATCGCTTAGCTGAGTCCGCAGGCGCAGAAATCTGTGATGCCATTGTCTGTCGCCGCGACGGCATCGATCCGCGTACCTATATCGGCTCGGGTAAGGTGCAAGAGGTCGCTGCCGCTGTGCAGGCTCATGAGGCCGAAGTGGTGGTGTTTAATAGCCCCCTGACGCCAGCACAAGAGCGTAATCTCGAAAAAGAGATCGGTGTGCGTGTTATGGATCGTATCGCGCTGATCCTCGTGATCTTTGCGATGCGTGCGCGCACCTACGAGGGTAAGTTGCAAGTTGAGTTGGCACAACTGCACTACGAGCAAGCGCGCTTAGTGCGTGGCTGGACTCACCTTGAACGCCAAAAGGGTGGCTTTGGTTTACGTGGTGGCCCTGGCGAGACGCAGATTGAGCTCGACCGTCGTGCCTTACGCGAGCGCATTGCTGCCATTAAAGAAGACTTAGAGGTGGTGGCGCGCCGCCGTGAGCAAAACCGCGCGCAGCGTAAGAAGAACGCGATTCCGGTGGTGTCCTTTGTCGGTTATACCAACGCCGGTAAATCCACGCTCTTTAATCGCCTCACCAGAAGTGAGGTCTACGCTGCTGACCAGCTCTTTGCGACCTTAGACCCAACGTTACGCAACATGGTGCTGCCAACGATTGGCAAAGTGGTTTTTGCTGATACGGTGGGCTTTATTCGCCATTTACCACACGAACTGGTCGCAGCCTTCCGCGCTACCTTAGAGGAGACGGTGCAGTCTGATTTGCTACTGCATATCATCGACATCGCCGATCCACGCATCGAAGAAAACATGGAAGCGGTGCAGGCGGTGCTCGCGCAGATTAAGGCCGATCAGGTGCCAAGCCTCTTGGTCTTTAATAAGTCCGACCTGAATGCAGAGGTGGCAGCGGGCATCGTGCGCGATGAGAGTGGCAAGCCACTGCGCGTCAATGTTTCTGCTAAGACGGGCGCTGGCTTAGACGACCTGTTAAAAGCTGTGGCAGAGCTTCTGACCTTAGACCAGTGTGAGTTTACGGTGTGCTTGCAACCACAGGATGGCAAGCTGCGCTCGCTCTTGTATGAGACCAAAGCCATTGAGGGCAGCAGCTACGATGAGCAGGGGCATGAGCATTTGCAAATCAAGCTTAAGCCTAGCGATGCGGCGCGCTTAAATAAGCTTACTGCAGGAAGGCTGGGGGCTTGTGTGGAGGGCTTTACTGGTAAGGGCCTGCCATGGGAACAAGAGGAAGACTTTGGCTTTGAGGATGTGGAGTAGGGCTCACAACCTACTTTAGAGAGCCACTCTCTTTAAGTGGGCGTGGTTTTCTTGGTCGACTCTGGTGCCATTTTGAGGCTGGTGGCACTGTTAAGCGCCACTTAGCGGTAGCCACCAGCTCACCTACATTGATATAGGGAGATGGAGAGATAAAAAGAGGAGAGAAAGAGGCAAGAACCACATCACCGCAAAAAGCAGCTATCTTAGCGTTGCTACCTGATATTTATAAGCAAGAAAGAGCCTGCAAGCGTCTGCAGCGCCGTGCTCTAAGCGTGAGCTAAGCGTTAGTGTGCTACAAAGAGCGTTTCTAGCAACGCAGTGTTTTTAGCGCCTTACCACCAGCACGTGTGTCCTTGGGGATAAGCGCCGGTGTGACGTCTAAAAGTGCCTGTGCTGAGGCGCTGGCAGGCTAATTTGGTCGTGCTGCCAAAACTAACGCTTTGTTGCTAAAATAACTAATTTAGCGATTGAGTCTGCACTCTTGCTCCGGTCTCTAGCTCAAGATTGGAGACACAGGTTGCACTTTTGTACATGGCGAGCCTTTACATCTTTAGGCTCGAATGGGATTCTGGTGCCTTAGAGGCGCTGCGGTCGCTGTTTGGTATTGTCTGACAGGATTAGCTTGTCGGCTGGATTGACATACGGCATGAACGAAGAAAATACTTCCACTATGGGCTGGAATCCACCCTCGCAAGGCCCGCAAGGCCCGCAGGATAACCGGCCAAATAGCTCTGATCGTGAGCCACGCAATAGCGGTGGCAATGACAATGACGACCCGTGGCAGCGCCAACGGCAGCGCAATAGCGCCAATGGCAATGACGACGGCAACGGTAATGGCGTGAACTCCTTTTTTAAGAAAGCAGAAGACCTGTGGAATAAGAAAGGCAACATGGGGGGCATGGGCGGTAACACCTTTAAGCGCAAGGGCAGCTTGAAGACGTTACTGATCGGCCTCGTGGTGGTCTTATTAGGTGTCTTCATCTTTACCGGCTTTTACACTGTGCGTGAAGCTGAGCGCGCTGTGGTCTTGCGCTTTGGTAAGTTCTACGAGGTGGTAGAGCCAGGTCTACAATGGAAGATTCCTGGTATCGATCAGGCTTATACCGTCGATATCGAGCAAGTGCGCTCCATTCAGTCCTCAGGTGCCATGCTGACCGAAGATGAGAACGTGGTCATCGTGGAAATGGACGTGCAGTATCGCATCTCCGATCCATTCCAGTACCTGTTCTCGGTTACCAACCCTGATAACTCCTTAATGGAAGCTACCGATAGCGCCTTACGCTATGTGGTGGGCCACACCATGATGGATGACATCTTAACCTCTGGCCGTGAGATGGTGCGTCAAGGCACACGTGAGCTTTTGATCTCCATCATTGAGCCATACAAGATGGGCCTTTCCATTGTGGACGTGAACTTCTTACCGGCCCGTGCGCCAGACGAGGTGAAAGAAGCCTTTGACGACGCTATTGCCGCACAAGAGGACGAGCAGCGCTTTAAGCGTGAGGCCGAGGCTTACGCCAATGAGGTCTTACCACGCGCTGAAGGTCAGGTGCAGCGTATCCGCCAAGAGGCTGAGGCCTATCGCTCACAAGTGGTGTTAGACGCCCAAGGTGAGGTGGCGCGCTTTGAACAGGTCTTACCTGAGTACAATGCGGCGCCAGAAATCACTCGTATGCGTTTGTACTTAGAGACGATGCAAGAGGTCTTAGGCAGCTCTTCTAAGATTATTCTCGATACCCCAGAGGGTTCAAGCCCAGTGCTGTATTTGCCAATGCCTACAAACACGGGCGATACCAACAAGGGCAAGGTCAAGAGCAATAGTGTGAGCACTACGCCACGTAGTGGCTATACCACCAGCTCGAGCAGCGTGCCATCTTCCCCATACTATGGGGCGAGCACTAGCAGTAGCACCACCAGCACTGCTGCTAACAGTAGCTCCACACGCAGCACTAGCACCCGCCCTGTTTACGGTTATGGCCAGTCAGGGAGATAGACACCATGCGTAGCTCTACTTTGAACTTAGTGTTAGCCACGCTGTTGGTGGTGTTGTTTTTAGGTTTTAACTCGCTGTTTGTTATCAGCGAGGGCAACGTGGGTATTGTCACGCGCTTTGGTAAGGTGCTGCGTAACTCCGAGGCGGAGTTGGCGGTAAGCGAGCCAGGCTTGCACTTTAAGATTCCTTTTATCGATAAGGTGCGGGTGCTTGATGCCCGTATTCAGACCTTAAGCTCTCGTGCTGACCGCTTTGTGACGGCGGAGAAGAAGGATCTGATCATCGACTCTTACGTCAAGTGGCGTATTAGCGATCCTTCGACCTTCTACCTCACGACTGCAGGTGGCAACATCATGCAAGCTGAGGAGCTGTTACGTCGTCGTATCAACAACTCGCTGCGTAGCCAGATTGGTCGTTTGACCATTCATGAGATTGTCTCGGGTCAGGAGCAGGCACCACGCTCAGGTTACTCGGTCTTAGACAACGTGACCTTAGAGAGCACGTTTGACAGTGTTACGGCCACCCCACAGACGGCTGCTAATACTAGCTCTGATGCTAATACTAGCGCTGATGCTAATGCTGATACGACTACTACCGCCACTACGGACGTCAATGGTGATTCTGACACGGCCAGTGTGAACAGTGATGGTCAGACTGGTGATGCGGTGGAGAACATGATCTCCAATTCCAAGCGTGAGCAGGTGATGCAGAATGCGTTACGCGACTTAGGCAGCAGCTCGGACGAGCTGGGCATTGAGATTGTGGACGTGCGCATTAAGCAGATTAATCTGCCACCTGAGGTGTCGAACTCCATTTACCAGCGTATGCGTGCGGAGCGTGATGCGGTAGCGAAGTTACACCGTTCGCAAGGTCGCAGAGAGGCGGAGACGATTAAGGCTCAGGCTGATCGTGAGGTTGCGGTGATGATTGCTACGGCGGAGCGTGAGGCGCGTCAGATCATGGGTGAGGGCGATGCCGAGGCCACGCGCATTTACGCGAATGTTTACTCGCAAAGCCCTGAGCTGTTTGACTTTTTACGTAGCATGGATGCGTACCGCGAGGCGATGTCTGCGGGCAATGACGTGCTGGTATTAAAGCCTGATAGCGAGTTTTTCCGCTACTTTAGCGATCCAAAGGGCGGCAAGGACAGCTTTAAATTTGACTTTAATTAATAAGGTCGCTTGAGCGTGGTTGCAGGGGGGATTAACTCCTGCAGCTGCGCACAAGGGCTGATAGAGCAGCGCATAACATAGCGCTGCGGGAAAAGGGCACCTGCTGATGGTGCCTTTTTTGTTGGTCGTTGATGCGTGGTTAAGGAGGGGCGTGCCTAACAGAGCAGATCAGAGCAGAGCAGAGCAGAATAGAACTGACGTCGATGAGTTAAGGCTGATTTTGCTCAAACCTCTAAGATACGGCTTTTACCTGAGAGTGGATCTACTGATGACTAACACTCAAGGGTAAGGCGATAGCCTTAAAGCTGGGGATGCCCCCATCTCAAGCTTTAATGTGGTGGCTATCATTTAGGGGCGTACACGTGCTGTGGGGAGTAGCACTTAGGAACCTATTAACTAATAACTACCAGTTTTTGGCTCGCTTCAGAGTTGGTTGATACCAAAGCGCAGTAGTACCAATGCAATTAAGCTGTTGCTAGGTGTTATGGCGTTTGGTGTGACCATCCTTGAGGTAGTGATGGCGCTTTACCCATCACACTATGAGCCGATCCGAGCTGAGAAAAATTTTGGTAGTTAATAGTTGTTACGTTCCTAACAGCAGGGGCACTTAGGTGCCATCTACAGGGGCTACCCGAAAAGCTACTCCCCATACAGAGCACCCATTATAGGGCGCTCCCTAAGGGTACACCTCTTCACGGTGCTACCCCTCAAGAGGCTGTGATGTGGAGCGGGATGCCTCCTCACAACATAGCCATAAATGCCACGTTTAGCTAGCGTACCAAGAAGGGATTCTTTAATAATGCGTAATCAGGCCAGCAAGGCTCACCGCGTGAGCGGTCACTCATCCTTACGTGGCAAGCACAGTCACGATCATTTCCACCACGAGGGCGGCTCTACCCACGGCACTTCCCATGGCTCAGCCCATGAATGGCGCTCGGCTTCAAGCTCTAAGGGCGCACACAGTGGTAGTAAGTTTAAAGGCAAAGGCAGTTTCCACGCAGGTGGCAGTAACAACCCACGTGGTGCCGCTGCACGTATGGCCGCAGATACGTTCAGCAAGGGGAGAAATGGCTCCGCTCCTGACTTTGATCGGGAAAAGGCCTTACAAAAGACGCGTGAGCGCATTAACGCCGCTAAGGCCAATGAAAAAGCCAAGGTCATGGCTGCCGTCAAGGGCCCAGAGCCAAAGGTCAGTGGCGTCAAGCTGCATAAGCTCTTAGCTAACGCTGGTATCGGTTCGCGTCGCTCCTTAGAGGCCATGATTGAAGCAGGCCGCGTCGAGGTTAACGGTAAGGTCGTCAATTTAGGCTTCCGTACCGACGACGAGAACATTACAGTTAAGATCGACGGCCGTGTGGTCTACTCCCCTCGTAACCACAAGATCGAGAATCGCTGCCTCATGTATTACAAGCCTGAGGGCGAGATCTCCAGTATCTCCGATCCACAGAACCGTCCTACCATCTTTGATCACCTGCCACGCTTAGAGTTTGGCAAGTGGATCAATGTCGGCCGCTTGGATTTAAACACCTCCGGTCTTTTGCTCTTTACCACCGATGGTGACCTTGCTCATGCGCTGATGCACCCACGCTTTGGCATTGAGCGTATCTACGCCGTGCGTGTGTATGGTGATGTCACTGATGAGCAGTTGCAAAAGCTCCGTGATGGCGTGCTTTTAGAAGATGGCGTGGGTAAGTTTGACTCCATTGAGTACCGTGGTGGTGATAACCGCAATCACTGGTTCTACGTTTCCTTACGTGAGGGCCGTAACCGTGAGGTGCGCCGCCTCTGGGAAGCCGTGGGCTTAAAGGTTAGCCGTCTGATCCGCATCTCCTATGCTGGCTTTGATTTAGACCCAAAGATGAAGTCAGGCCAGTTCCGTGAGCTGACCTTAGCGGAGGTCAATCGCCTGCGCTCTAAGGTACAGTTACCAGCGTTGCGTCCTGAGGAGTATGCTTCGGTACCATTAAAGATCGACATCAGCTCCCAGCGGCAGCGCCGCAATGTCTCCGCTCGTGCTACAGAGACTGCTGCTGACAACGAGGCTGTGGCTCCTACCAATACTAAGAGCTCGGGGCGCAATCGCCGTGACAATGGCGTTACTGGGGCTGCCGATAAAATCTCTAGCCGCCGTGAGGGCCGTGCTGGGGCGGGTGCTGTCGTAGGCGCTGGCAAGGAGCGTCGCTTAGGCAAGCATGGTGACTTTAAGCTCTCGTATAGCTCTGCAGGTAAGAAAAACCGTGGTGCAGGTGCGAGCAAAGGCGCGGCTAAGGCTGCTGCCGGTAAGGGCTTAGGTAAGAGCCCAAAAGGCAAAGGCAAGGGTAAGCGCTAAGCCGTTTACGCAGTGCTACTTCTGTAGCCATGGCACCATGCTGCTAAGGTAGCAGAATACTTGCACTGTATGCGGTTGGGGCGTGATGCCTTAGCTTAATGTTCGTGCGTTTTTGTCTTTGTGCAGGCGTACTTTTCCGTATAATGAGGGTGGTGCCTGTTTTTTGGTAGCACTCTGTATCTGTAATTGCAGTTGCCACAAATGCTGCGGCCGCTGCTCAGGAGAGGCGTGAAGAGGATAGCCTCGATCCTGTGGTTTTTCTGAGAAAAGGACTCAAAGGTAAGGTTATATGGATCCCGTGGCAGTACACCAGGTGATGTTTGATATGGCGTGGGTTTCAGACCCTACAGCATGGCTCGGCATGCTCACCTTGGTGGTCATTGAAATTGTCTTAGGTATCGATAACCTTGTCTTTATCGCTATCTTAACCGCCAAGCTGCCAGAGAAGCAGCGTGATAAGGCCCGCTACATCGGTTTAGGCGGCGCTTTAGTGATCCGTTTGCTCTTGTTGACCTTTATCTCCTTTATCGTCAACATGACCACACCGCTCTTCTCCATCGGATCCTTTAGCGTCACTGGACGCGATATCGTGATGATGATCGGTGGTGTCTTCCTGCTCTATAAAGCCACGCACGAGTTGCACTCTAAGCTTGAGGGCTTTGATGAGGAGCTCTCGGTAAGTAAGGCCGCAGGCTCAGCCATGTACCTTGTGATCTTGCAGATCATGGTACTGGACGCCGTCTTCTCCTTAGACTCCATCATTACCGCTGTTGGTATGGTCGATCACGTCTTCATCATGATGTTTGCCGTGGTCATTGCGATGGGTATCATGACCCTCGCCTCACGCTTTATTACGGAGTTTGTGAGCCACCATCCTACCTTAGTTATCCTGTGCTTAGGCTTCCTGCTCTTAATTGGCTTTAGCCTGATTGTGGAATCCTTAGGGTTCCACGTACCAAAGGGCTATCTCTACGCTGCCATTGGTTTCTCGATCATCATCGAGATCTTCAATCAGATTGCGCGTAAGAACACCTTAAACTTAGGGGGCAGTGGTTCTAAGGCGGGCATGCAAAGCCGTGAGGTGGCTGCTAACTTAGTGCTGCGCTTATTAGGCTCTAACCAGAACCAAGTGCAGACCTTAAAAGAAGCCATTGTCTCGCGCACGGGCTCGCAGGTGTTTAACAACACAGAAAAGGAGATGGTCTCGCGCGTGCTGCAGCTTAATTCGCTGCCAGTAAAGGCAGTGATGACGGCGCGTACTGACGTCAATCAGGTTGACATCTCTGATGACATCGACGACATCATTAAGTCTTTAAACACCAATCGCTCGTCGCGCTTAGTGGTGTACAAGAACAGCAACCGTGATGTGCCTTTAGGCTATATCCGTCGTGATGAGATTCTGGCCACCAAGTTAGGCCTCAATGCCTTACCACCAGTGGTGCCAGCGGAGCAGGCTGCTGCCGCTACTGCTGCAAAAAATGAGGTTGGTACCTCCGAGTCCAGTGCTTCTGATGCTGCTGCCAGCGCGGCTGAGGGGAGTAATGCCGTGGCTAGTGCGACTGCGGCTCCTGCCACGACTGAGGTTACCTCGGCGACCAAGAGCGGTTGCAGCTGTAAGGTGAAGACTAAGGCCGGTTCACAGTCGATGGAGCAGCTCTTAGAGAGCAAGGTACGTGAGCCACTGTACCTCCCAGAGACGGTCTCGGTGATTAAGGCCTTAGAGGAGTTCCGCAAGTCTAAGAAGAACTTTGCCTTTGTCTTTGACGAGTTTGGCAATTTCGAGGGAATCGTGACCTTACACGATATCATGGAGGAGATTGCCGGCGAGCTGCCTGATCAGACAGAGGTGCCTGAGCTGGTGCGTATGAGCCCTGGTGTGTACAAGATTGAGGGCGGTGCGATCTTAAAGGATGTGTCGCGCTTAACGGGCTTTAATGTGCCTGTTTCTGACACCTACCACACCATTGCGGGCTTTATTCTCGACTATCTGCAGCGCATGCCGCAGCAGGGTGAGGTGATCTCTATGACCAAGTGGAAGCTGGAGATCCTAAAGGTTGAGGAGAACTCGATTGAGTCGGTGCTGCTGACCAACTTAGCGCAAGTTAAGGAAAACGAAAAGAAGATGGCAAAGGCGGCGCCAATGGCCTCGTCCTCTTCTAACCAGTAGGAGCGTGTGCAGCGGTAGCTGCAAGTGCTCTTCATAGCAAAAGCCCACACTGGCGCCACTTGTGCTCTGAGAGTACAGGTGGTAGCTGGTGTGGGCTTTTTGTTTGGCGCGCCACCACAGCCACCCCTGCATTCGTCACTAAGAGTGCGCGCCGCTACTTGATGGATTTTCATCGCTTAGAGTAGCAGACAGTTGAGTGCGCGGCTGTGCAGTGGCTGTAAAGACTGCGGAGCGGCTCAGTTTCGCGCCATGGCGCCTTATGGTGCCGTTATCTCGAGGTGAGTTGTGATACGGGGAGGAAAGCGCTGCTGCAGCCATCGCCAAGAGTGCGCTTATAGTGGCCGCTGTTAATTTGGGCAGCATACCTAATGATCGTGGGCGCCAGTTGATGGTGGCTCTAAAGTGGCTGAAAAGCTTGCGGAGCGGCTCAGTTTCGCGCCATAGCGCCTTATGGCGCCGTTATCTTGAGTTAGTGAGTGGATAGGGAAGCACCGCTGCTGCCGCCATCACCAAGAGTGCGCTTATAGTGGCCGCTGTTAATTTGGGCAGCATACCTAATGATCGTGGGCGCCAATTGCGTGCGTGGCTGTACAGTGGCTGTAAAGCTTACGCAGAGGCTCATTTTCGCACTATAGCGCCACACGGCGCCATTTTCTGATGGTGAGTATTAACGGTGCAGCGCCATGCGCCAAAACCGCAAATAAAAAGGGCACAGTAGCTAAAACCACTGTGCCCTTTGCTGGCTGAGCTCAAGGCTCTGCATTACCCCAGACTCAGCCTAATTTGAGGAAAAATCACGCTATGCAGCCGTAACTTAGACGTTAAAGCCAAAGTAACGGTTGGTGTTGTTGAAGGAGATATCCTCCACCAGCTGGCCTAAGTACTCCATATCACGTGGGTACCAGCCATTCTCCACCCACTTGCCCACGAGGTTGCACATAATGCGACGGAAGTACTCGTGACGGGTGTAAGAAAGGAAGCTGCGCGAATCAGTCAGCATGCCCAAGAAGTTGCCAAATACCGATAGGTTGGCAAGGCTGGTCATCTGATCGATCATGCCCTGCATGGTGTCGTTAAACCACCACGCAGAACCCTGTTGAATCTTGCCGTGAGCCTCAGGGCCTTGGAAAGCACCAATAGCAGCACCAATCACCGCATTGTCAGATGGATTGAGCGAGTACCAAATCATCTTTGGCAGCGAGTCACGCTCGTTTAACGCATCCATTAAGGTGGTGATGCCACGGGCACAGGCACAGTTGTCAATGCAGTCAAAGCCGGTGTCTGCACCTAAGATCTTGAACATCTTGGTGTTTGGATCGCGGATAGCACCATAGTGCATCTGCATCACCCAGCCGTACTTGGCATAACCCTTAGCAAGGTAAATCAGGATCATGCTCTTGTAAGCTTCGACCTCGTCAGGGGTTAAGGTCTCGTTCTTTAAGCCCTTTTGGAAGATCTGCTCTAAGGTGCCCTGATCGACAATACGGCAGTAGGCGTAGTCAACACCGTGGTCAGAAGCGCGGCATCCCATCTTATTGAAGAACTCCATGCGGTCGTCTAAAGCCGCAAAGAAGTCCTCACAGGTGTTAATGGTCTTGCCCGTGAGCTTAGCGATGTGCTCGACGTAGTCCTTAAAGTCAGGCTTTTCGATCTTCATGGCCTTGTCAGGACGCCATGCAGGAACCACCTTGCAAGGGCAGTTGGCATCGCCAGCTAACTTCTGGTGCCACTCAAGCGAATCACCTGGGTCATCAGTGGTGGCCACTAACTTCACGTTCGAGCGCTTAATGATGCCTTGGACACGGAACTCATCCGTAGCTAACTTGGCATTGCACTCGTCCCAGATTTCCTTGCAGGTCTTCTCGCTTAAGGTCTTGGTAATGCCAAAGTAGCGCTGCAGCTCTAAGTGAGTCCAGTGGTACAGAGGATTGCCAATAGCACGTGGTAAGGACTTAGCAAACTGCTCAAACTTCTCGTAGTCGCTGCTCTCTTTGCCGGTGATTAAGCTTTCTGGTACACCGTTGGAGCGGATCATACGCCACTTGTAGTGGTCACCACCTAACCACGCCTCGGTGATGTTGCGGAACTGGTGGTTCTCCGCAATCTCACGTGGGTTAATGTGGCAGTGGTAGTCAATAATCGGCATCTTAGCCGCATGCTCATGGAACAGCTCTTTTGCTGTCTCCGTCTCGAGTAAGAAGTCTTTACCCATGAACTCGGTCATGACCAATATCCCCCAGATCAACAACAACTCTTGCCAGCTTTAGCCGCAGCCTCGGTCGCAGCAGCTGATCACCACCTCAAAAGCGCAATAGAGCTCAAGCATGCTCTTGAGCGCTGAAGCGCAAGCCCCTAACTAAGAGCCTTAGAGATGATTTCTCTGCTTTGCGCCATGTGCCTCAGCTCACAGCGCTTTTCCTCTCGGCGCTATCAGCGATAACACCGGCCACTTGTTGTAACAAACAGTGCAAAGTGACAAAGCTTTGTCCTCGGTATGCCGCACCCTCGCAGGCACCAAACACAAAGCTTTATCTCCTCGCCAGTTGCTATTTTTAAAAGGCCCGTTGATTACGACTTGCTAGTGTAACCGCACGAGCCTTGGCGTAATACAGGACAGAGCTTTCAGGAAAGTCGCCATACATAGACGCCTAAGCGGTATGTAGTCGCAAGGCTCTGTCGTGCCGTGTGCCCTAGGATTAAGCAGCGCCCTGAGTAGCTTGTAACTACTCACTTACTCAGGATGCCGCTGCCTCCTAAAGCGGGTTTATGAGGCTATTTTAAGGTCGCTTCATAACCTGCCAGCTCTGGAATGAAGCTGGAAACCGATGGGAAGTAGGTGCAGACCATTAACACGGCAATGATCACCACATAGTATGGCAGCAGTGGCTTAATGACGCGCTCAATGGTGGTGTTAGCCACCTTCACACCCACGAACAGAATGTTACCTACAGGAGGTGTAATCGTACCAATGCAGAGGTTGTAGGTAATGACGATACCAAACTCCACTGGGGAGAGGCCGCATTGAATGGCAATTGGTAAGAAGATTGGGGTGAAAATCAGAATGGCTGGGGTGGTGTCTAAGAAGGTACCAACAAACAGCAGGAAGATATTGATGATCAGTAAGATCACAATAGGGCTGGAGGAGATACCATTTAACATGTCACCTACGGCAGCAGGGATATTCACGAAGGAAATAACCCACGACATGATCGACGACACACCGATTAAGAACACGATGATGCCGGTCATGGAAGCCGATTCAGCGTAGATGCGCTTTAAGTCTGCCCACGTGATCGAGCGATAGATGATCGACAGGATCAGCGAGTAAACCACAGCCACGATAGCGCCCTCAGTGGCGGTGAAAGCACCGGCCACGATACCGCCGATCACAACGAGGATGAGCAGCAGCGATGGGATAGCGTCTAAGGTGATCTTACCGGCCATGCTCAGGGTGACCTTTTGGCTGTCGCCCTTGTAGCCTAAGCGCTTGGCAGCGATGAAAGCTACGACCATGCAGCCTAAGCCCCAGAGAATACCTGGGATATAACCAGCTAAGAACAGCGCCGCAACCGAGGTACCGCCAGACACCAGCGAGTAGGTAATGAGCACGTTCGATGGTGGAATTAACAGACCTGTAGGTGCAGAGGCGATGTTAACCACAGCCATGTAGTTCTTGGAGTAGCCTTCCTTCTCGGCGATTGGGCCAATGATGGTACCCATAGCAGAGGCAGCGGCCACACCGGAACCGGAAATAGCACCGAACATCATGTTTGCCATGCAGTTGGTGTGGGCAAAGGAGCCTGGGATCTTGCCTACCAACAGACGAGCGAAGTTCATCAGACGGATTGCAATACCACCACGGTTCATGATGTTACCGGCGAGAATGAAGAATGGAATTGCAATCAGGGTGAAGACGGAGATACCCGAGAAGGTTCTTTGTGAAGCCGTTTGCAGCATCATGTCCATGTCTAAGGCTGCGGCACCGGCTACCACCGACGATAAAGCGATCGAGATGCAGATTGGTACACCTAAAAGCAGGAGCACAATCAGCACTACGGCCATCAAGAGGCCTACTGTTGCAGTCATGTTTGCTCTCCCCCCTTACTCGTTATCTTCGGCATTGAGGCCGTACTGATCAAGGTTTGGATCCTTGAGCTTCTTCACCATATCTGCGAGGTTTAATAAGCCGTAGATAAGGATGATGACGCCAGAGATTGGCAGCACGGCGTACATGAGGCCCATGCTGACACCCAAGGAGGCAGTTAACTGCGACATGTTCTGAGCGGTCATAATGGCACCACCGTAGATGAGCAGGAAGACGGCGGTGACCATCACTAAAATCTCAGAGAACATATCGAGGAACACGCGCTTGGCACCGGTGAACTTGTTGTACACGAAGGCCATGCACAGGTGACCACGCTGACCAAACACGCAAGCGGCCGATAAAATCGACAGCCAAGTGAAGCTGTAGGTGATCAACTCCTCGGAAATGGTACTAGGAGAGTTAAAGAAGTAACGGGTGACGATCTGGTATGTACCAACTACGGTCATCATCATGAAGAGGAAGACGCAGAAAGTCATGATCGTCTTATCAAGAATCTTACGTAGTCCTTGCATAAGATTGTGACTCCACTATTGCTGTGACTGCACTTAAGGTCATTACCACCAAAGACGTTAAGGCAGAGTCATGGGTTGTCCCTAACCTTAAATAAGTGTTGCTGCGTTCTTGTTTGCTCTTGCTGCCAGCCACAGGGGGCTAACCTTGTCTTAAGACATTATTGGTTTACGACCTGCTGTGTCTAAACTAGCTTTAGAAGTACTTTGGCTTATTTATGCTGTTTTATTGCTCTGTGCTGCTGTATTTTGGCAACAGCAAAGCAGGCCATGCACGAACGCACATAGCTAAAAAAGCAAAAGAGCAAGCCGTAGCTAATCTAAAGGCAGGAGTAGAACAGGGGGTAGTAAGTAATAGCTGAGAAAACAGGAAAGAGGCGGCCGTAAGCTGACACCCTGAAGCTTGCGGCGCACCCCACGGTGGCAGGCTAAAACCGACTCACTGTGGGGTGGAAGTTAGGTGACTTTGCTCCAGCCTCACTAACGGTCAGCACCTTTTAGGGTGAGCCTAAAAGCGTGGCAGTTTCTGTAGCAAAGATGGTGTGGGTAGGGCAGGTTTCACTTGCAGTAAAAGATCCTACACACACCCACGCCAAAGGCGTGAAAAGTGGATTACTGTGCGTTGTTAGCAGCGGTAGCAGCGTCGTACAGAGGCTTTAAAGCTGGAGTTTCGGCTAAGAGCTGCTCGTGTAATGGCAGCACCTTGTTACGGAACTCGTTGACGTCAACAGTAATGAATTCCACGCCCATCTCGGTAGCCTTTTGCTTAGCATCGGCTACGGCCTTGTTCCAAGCATCAAACTCAGCCTTTTGCGAAGCGGCAGCGGCCTCGTCAAAGACGGCACGTTGCTCAGGAGTCAGCTTGTCTAAGAAGGTATTGGAGGCGATTAAGAGGTCAGGGCACATCTGGTGGAGATCGTAAGTGTAGTACTTGCAGATTTCACCGTGCTTTTGGTCGGTTAAGGCCAGCTCGTTGTTCTCAGCACCGTCGATCACGGACTGTTGCAGAGCGGAGTAAACCTCACCGAAGGACATTGGGGTAGCAGCACCGCCGAAGGCTTGCATCATAGCCACGTTCACAGGGCCTGCTTGCACACGGAACTTCTTGCCTTGGATGTCAGCCACCGTGCGGATTGGGGTCTTGGAGTAGAAGTTACGGGTACCAGCGGTGTAGGCGGTCACAGGAGTGAAGCCGTCGGTCTTGCTGTTAACACCCAGCTGCTCTAAAACCTTAGGATCGGAGATGAACTTGTTAAAGGCAGCCTCAGAGGTGAAGAGGTAAGGGATGGAGAAGAGGGAATAGAGCTTATCGAAGGACTCGAGGTTAGCAGTAGAAACGACGAGGTACTGCACGGAGCCTTGCTTGATTAACTCGACCACCTTTTCGTTAGAGCCTAAGGTGGCGTTAGGGAAGATTTGCACCTCGAACTGGTCGCCTAACTTGCTCTCTACGACTTGCTTGAAAGCTAAGGCACCAATGTGGTCTGGGTGGGTTTCGATTTGCGAGTGAGACAGACGGATGATTTGCTTTGAGTCACCACCGCAGCCAGTCAGGACTAAAGAAGCGACAGCCACAGCCAGAGCGGAGCATAAGAGTTTCTTCATAGACAAAAACAACGTGAACTAAAACCAAAACTTAAGAGCATACGTGCTTAGCTTTTGATCCCCACCGCTAAAGACGCACAGTATTCGTACTTGCTCTTAAGAGGCTGAAGTCCAGCATCCTCCAAGATTCGACAACTTCAAACAAAGGGCACACGCAAGGAGCTTTAAGCACTAAGAGCTTTAAGCCTTGTACGGTGCTGTTCGTTGGTGGAGCGCTCCGTCCGCTTGGTCATTGCATGGGTAATTGCATGGGTAAATGCGCTTTTATCCGTGCGCTTATTCTCGGTCACTAAGACTTCAGAGAGGCGCTGACAACCTCAAAATAGCCAGTCCCACGGCAAAGGACTTGTTTTCAAAATAGGGTAGCCAAAGATAAAAGCCAGATCCACGACAATGACCGTCGGTGCAGGTAACGGACTTGTCTTCACCTCTGTTACTTGTAGGTGGAGGCCCTGTAAGCGGGGAGGCTTAAGCGGGACTACCATACAAGTATGTCAGCTGTACAAGATAAAGGAAAGAATCCCACATCTTTTGCCGACGTTGGTATTGTAAGGCGAAAAAAGGTAAGCGCTAGAGTGAGGCTTTAAAATCGTTAGCGATGTCACAAAACTAGATTTAGATGCTCAAAACTGCAAACTAACATACTAGCAGACAAGTTAAGGGAAAATAGCTGATAGGTAAACGGCTGCAGCCATGTGTGTGGCGTCAAGGGGATAAAATGAGTGAGGAGAGGATTGTTTTTTTAGTGGTGCACTGGTACCCAAAGATGGGGTTTTAGCGCCTGTAGCGGTCATTTTTCAACATTTCTTGCAGTGAAAATGGGGCGTGGAGTAGGCACAGGCATAAGTTCTCCTCCAGTAAGAACCTAAGTTTTTTCGGGAGGTTAAGGTGAGGAGGATGCGCCATTGCCATGCGCAATAGGCTCTTAAGACCACTGCCGCAGGCTCGTCCTTAGAGTAGTAGTAGCTCCAGCCCAGCACAGTAAGTTCTGCTTTTTTAGTGGCTTTCACGCGCGGGCCCTATAATCAGACATCGTGGAGTTGAGTTTGGTTTTCCTGAAACCGCTAATATATGGCCTTTACCACAGGGTAGCTACCCTTACTGGTATCGATCACGGGTAAAGATGGAGACTCAACCTTAAGCGAAAACACATCTAAAGCGGTGATTTTGCTAGCGCTCGTTTAGAGATACACAGCAAAAACAGCTTATTTATCAGGAAAAATAAATACGATTCAACTCCACGATGTCAGATAATGGCAATGGTGGTGTGCTTATGCCTTTGGGCTTAGGGCAAGGGCGTGGGTGGTGAAAGTAGGGGGAAAATGGCTAGAGGTGAGGTGAGGTGATGTGAGGTGATGTATGGGGGGAGGTACTAGCACTTACAGGTAGTAAGAGCGCCAGTAAGGCGCGGGAAAGACGGATGGGAAAAAAGTGCGGCAGAACGCCGTAGCTTAGGATCAAGCAAAAATAAAGCTCTGCCTGTTGCCTGTCGGCGAGGTCTGCGGTCGCGCCCTTCGCTGGTGCCTCAGGGCGCAGTCCGTCCTTATGACAGCACCTTAAGCCCCACCACACCGGCCACGCACAGGCCGATGCAGATCAGCTGTGATGGGCTTAACCTTTCATGAAAGAGCACCGCCCCCACGATCACGATCCCCAAGGTGCCCAGAGCCGTCCACACCGCGTAGGTAAGGCCGGCCGGAAGTGCGCGCATCACGTGCGCCAAGAGGTACATATTAATAAGTGAGAGCACTAGGGGCAGAGCCAAAAACAGGCGGCCTGCATGATAAAAAGACAAGGCTTTGAGGCTTAAACCCCAAGCAATTTCAGTTCCGACAGCGACAAGTAGCAACGTCCATGTGAGCCACATAACATATCTCCTCGGGCTCATAACAGACGGATGTTGCAGGTATGGAAACCCGCAGATAACTGCAACATCATAATGCGGACGTCATTATACGAAGCAAGGCTGGTGTTAGCAAGCGTATGGCCGGAACTGCTTAATCCTTGCGATTTTTTTGATGCTGAGGCATTAGCAACATGGTGAGCAAACGTAGGGGGTAAGACCGTTGTTTGGCACTTCATTTTGATTCGGTGTGCTTGCTTGCAAGCTCATAGCAACTATCCCTGACCGCCTCACGGTTGGCTAATCGGCGCTGTTTACAGTTGTGCCGTGCCCAAAAAGCAAAAGGGCAGCATCTCTGCTGCCTTCTGCTCTCTGTTCGGTGATGTGCGTTACTGTTGCTGTGTTTGTGGTGGCTGTTGCTGCTGAGCCTGATCTAAAGGTTGCGTGCAGTTAATGCGGTTAATCGCCGCACGACCACTGATAAACAGCGGAATATTTGGCACGATGCGATCCGTAAAGAAGAGCAGGTCTACCTTGCAGCTCTTATTGAGCTTGTAGTAAGTCTCTTTGGTGTAGTAGGTAGAGTCGTCAATACGGGCGTCCAGAATGGTGGCGTCAGAGATACCCGTGACGAAAAACGAGTTGGTCGTTGGGTCAAAGCCCGTGCCCGAGACTGGCACATCGGTGTATACCACCGGCAGGTCTTTGAGCTCACCTATGAGCGTATTCAAGACCTTTTGGTTGATCATCTCCGACAGTTGCTCGTAGCCAATATAGAGGCCACCATTAGCCGCATACTGCGCATTGGTGTCAAAGAAAATGCGATCCTTATTGGAGTTGTAGTTGCTAATGGTCAGCACGCCCTCAATGGGAGTGTTGATGCGGCCGGTGTAGCCAGGGGAGCCTGCTGGGAAAACCACCGTAGTGGATTGGTAGAGCTTATTGCTACGGTTCAGCGTCTGGATGTCGCCCGTAATCGAGGACTGCGTTGGCCCATCTAAGGTCTCGTTTTGCCCTAAGATGACCTGATTAATGGCAAAGTGCTCGGTGTGGAAGACGGTCTTAATCTCGTAAGCCTGGGCTGTAGATAAGAAGGTGCTCAGACCTAATAAGCCTAATCCCATGCAACCCGTAGCCACAGCCTGTTGCCACAGTGACTTCAGCTTAGATTTCTTCACAGCAATTCTCCTTATCTTGAATAGACAGCTAGCGGTGAATGCACACAAACATGCAAGGGCAATTCCTTTTTGTCCGCTTGCACTTTAAGGTAACCCCCTGCAACCACACCTTGGGATAGACCTAATACGCTCGCAGAGCAGCTGTGTGCAGCAAGTGGCTGCTCTTAGCAAGTGGTTGTTTGCAGCAAGGTGCTGTTTTCAGCAGATGGCTGTTTTCTGCGATAATGACGGCGGGCATGGTGGTAGTACGTTTACTACCAACAAAACCGTGCACCAGCACTGACCTGAAGGTCTTTAGTAAAAGAGGAGACATAAACATGCCTACTGCCTCGGTGTTGCTGCCTCAGGAGATTGATCTGGACAAGAGCATTGCCCTCAACTCCGTCTATAAGCAAGCACGCTTAGATGCCGCGTTATTGCCACGCTTAGCGCAAAGCTGTGTGCGCCTTGAGGGTGATGTTCTGGCTGATGTGTCCTTTGAGAATGATCTCAACAGCATGCGCCTCATTAAGGGCCATGTGAGTGCTGATGTGGTGCTCACTTGCCAGCGCTGTGGCGATGATTACGTCGAGCATTTGGAGCTTGATTTCGTGCTTACCCCTGACCTTGAGCGTGCTAAAGCCTATCATCTTGAGCACAAGTACGAATTCATCGACGATGATGGTAGTGGCAAGATTGACCTCTATAACCTCATTGAGGACAGCTTGATCTTAGAGATCCCATCGTTTCCGAAGCACCCAGAGGACTCACCTGAGTGTGCGGTAGCGGGCAATAGCTGGTCGTATGGTGAGGTTGAAGAGGACGAGGGCAGCAATCCATTTGCAGCTCTTGCATCTCTGAAGGGCAAGCTGGGCGATGCTGATAAATAAGGGCCGGACGGCGGCGCGAGGAGGGGGACGATTTTTCTTTGCAGAATGCTTGTCAAAAGGGGAGCGACTCCCTATAATACAGCGTCCGTGATCATGGCTTGGGAAAGCCCATTGGTTACGAATATTTTTTGATCAAAAGATATCGCGTAAAAGTCTAGGATAGAGGCAAGCGCGCTTGTTCTGTCCAGAAGGCAAGAGGATAAGGCGCGAGGCCTTGGCCGCTGCTAGGACTTTTAGAGCACTGCATTGTATTTTAGGAGACTACAATGGCCGTTCCTCAGAACCACCAGTCCCGTTCTCGTCGTGATAAGCGTCGTACTCACGATGCCTTATCTGCTCGTCAGTTAGCTACTGACCCACAAACCAACGAAGTGCACATTCGTCACCACATGACCAAGAGTGGTTTCTACCGTGGTGTTAAGTACATCGACATCAAGTAGTCGAGTACTGCGGCCATTACGCACTGTCGTAATTACTGCAGCAGAGCGATCGCTGTTGCAGGCAAGTGATGGTGCTACATGGAAGTAGCACTAGCACAGCGGTAGCATGGCAGCTACCAAACAACGGAGCTCTGGCTCCGTTTGTTTTTTCTGGCGGGCACAATTGTAAGTGGAGCCATTTCCGCTGGTGCCTGCCCAGAAGTGTTCTTCGCTTCTTCTTCTTCTTCTTCTTCACCTTCTCTCTGCTATGCCCTGTTCTTAGTCCCAGCGGCAACTCCTTTCTTATCCATCTCAGTTCTTCACTTTCCTGTTCTTGCGTTTTTCCACTGTTCGTTCTCCTGTGTTTGCCTGTTTTGCTTCTGCTTCTTGGCCGCAGCATCCAGCGTTGGTAAGTATCCCAACCTGACTGCAAACTGACCTTAGGAGCAGCACAGACCTACAAACGCCTGTACGCAGCCTCCGGCTCTATTGCTCGGCCAGCATTCTTGCGTTTTTTCGGTTCTTCGCACAGACAGCGCCGTTCCTTTTTGCTAAGCTTTACCCCGTCGTGATTAGCAAGGGGCATGTTTTTGCTGCCTCGAGGTGCTGAAACTACGACACGGTTAAGCTCTAAAGGAAGTTCACAGATCCATGTCCCCAGATTCAAAGGCGCCAGCGCAGGATTCAGCAGCATGGGAAGTAGACGCTGCTGTGACCTCAGTAGCCCCAAACTCCCGCTCTCGGGCCAAAGCTCAAGCCAATACGCAGGCTCAAGCCCAAGGCCGAGCCCGTCGTGGCTCCCGTGCTTGCGTCGCCTTAGATGGTACCGGTGGTGATAACCAAAATACCCGTGCCGTTGTCGATGCCGTGCGCTTTGCCATGGCCATGTACCCACAACTGGATCTCATCATCTTTGGCGCGTCCCAATTAGAGCACGATCTGGCTAAAGCCGGTATCAAAGAAGATCGCTATCAATTCCGCATGGCGCAGCAGACCATCCCTCAAGATGAGAGCCCACGCGATGTGCTTAAGTACTACCGCAATGCCGCTATGGTGCAAGCTATGCTCTGCGTGCAAAGCGGCGAGGCCGACTCCATGATCTCAAGTGGTGGTACCGGCCCCTTAGTGTGTGTCGCCCGTCATATCTTAGGTGTGCAGCACCTCTCTGAGCGGCGCATGGAGCATAAAGAGCGCATTGCCATGCAGCTGGGCTTAAGCGCCAAAGGAGCGGCCGCCTTTATCCGTGGAGGAGCCGTGCGTCCTTGCTTCTCGGCCCGTATTCCTGTCGGCCCACAGCGCTTTGCCCTGATGCTGGATTTGGGCGCTAACGCCACGTGCACGCCTAGCGATCTCTATGATTTTGCCTGCTTAGGCTCCGAGTGCGCTCAGATCTCCTTAGAGTTGCCAAGCCCACGTGTAGCCATCTTAAATGTGGGTACTGAGTTGGGTAAGGGCAATGCCTTAGTGCAGCAAGCTCGCGAGTACATTGAGCAAGATCGCTCATTACAATATGTGGGCTTTATCGAAGGTAACCGCATCTTCCGTAACGATGCCGATGTCATTGTCACCGACGGCTTTACCGGCAACGTCGCCTTAAAGGCTGCCGAGGGCGTGGCAGATATCTACGGCTCTAGTGGGGGCATGAAGCGCTTCTTTAGCAAGATGGCGCGCCCAGAGTGGCTGCTGCCATGGCAGTACAATGGCTCGGTGCTCTTAGGTGTCAATGGCGTGGTCGTAAAGTCCCATGCCAGCGCCGGTGTTGAGGCCTTTGCTGTCGCTGTGGTTGAGGCCGCACGGGCGGCGCAGGCGTCACTTGCGGAGAATATGCAACGCCGCTTGAGCAAGGACTAACCGCTTTTTTGTCGCAGGCACTATCAAAAACGGCTATTTTATGGCAAAATTTGCAGTTTAGGTCTTGGGTTTTGGCGCTGTTTTAGGGTGGAAAGTCATTTTGTATAGCAGAATTTTAGGCACTGGCGGCTACTTGCCACAGCAAGTGAGAACTAACGCTGACTTAGAACAGATGGTGGAAACCTCTGATACGTGGATCGTCGAGCGCACGGGTATCCGCGAGCGCCGCATTGCTTCTGCAGAGGAGACCCCAGCTTTTATGGGCGTGCAAGCAGCCTTACAAGCTCTGGAGGCAGCCGCTATGACTGCAAGTGAGCTTGATGCGGTGATCTGCGCTACGACCTCTTCAGCTAATGCCTTCCCTTCTACAGCTTGTGAAATTGCTTTAGGCTTAGGTTTAAATGACGTCATCGCGTTTGACGTTGCGGCTGCCTGCGCCGGTTTTAGTTACGCCTACAGCGTTGCCCACAACATGATTATCGCAGGTCAGGCTAAAAATGTTTTAGTTGTGGGCGCCGATACACTCGCGCAAGCCTGTGATCCTGCTGATCGCACTACCATTATTCTCTTTGGTGATGGTGCTGGTGCCTGCATCTTAGGAGCCTCTGACGAGCAAGGCACGCTTGCCATTAAGCTCTCCTCTGATCCGAGCCGTGGTGATTTACTACGCTTACCTTTCCCCAAGCGTGGCGTTGCTGATAACTCCAATTGTTACCTCTATATGAAAGGTAACGACGTCTTTAAGCATGCCGTTACGGTCTTAGCTAAGCTCGTAAATGAGACCTTAGAGCTGGCGGGCTTAGAGGCAGGCGATCTCGATTTCTTAGTGCCACATCAGGCTAATTTACGCATCATTACTGCTACCGCGCGTAAGTTAAAGCTGGATATGTCGCAGGTGATTGTGACCTTAGATAAGCAGGGCAACACCTCGGCGGCATCGGTACCTTTAGCTTTAGATGAGGGCATCAGACAGGGCCGCATTAAGCGTGGCGATAAGCTCCTGTTGGAGTCCTTTGGTGGTGGCTTTGTCTGGGGCTCGGCTTTAATTCGCTACTAAGCACAAGTCCTACGCGGAGGCGCTCAGAGTCGTGGTTTTTTTGCCTCTGGCCTTTGTTTGTTCTCTGGGGCTATGGAAAGGGCACCGCAGGCGTTACAGCAGCAGCTGCATATCAAGGCTATTCTTTTGCCACCTTGCCACTGTGTGTCGCAGCAAGTGGTTGCTGTGACTAATACTAAAGATGGTACTGCTGCTTTGCGAGCCGGTAGACCGAGAGAACACCAAGAGCTGCGCAGCTCCTGTCCCGTAAACAGGGGGAAGCGTGCAGTGGAGAAGGGTGCTGCTCCGCCTCAATGTCGTCCACAAGCACCTTATCGGCACAGCCTCTAAGGAGGCAACCCCTAGGGGTACACCGCTCTGAGCTGCACTACAGCACCGTCCGCTGCCGCTGTCCTGCATGTTGCTCTTGCTTAGCGTTAGACGTCGAGGTGACGTTGTCCCTGCGGGCCATCATGTGACTCTGCAGGTAGCCTCTTGATGTAGTGTAGCCGTCTCGAGTTTCTTGGCTTTACCTGCGTGGTTTGCTGTTAGCTGCATCCGGTGCTAGACCGCCCCATGCGCACAGCAATTACAGATTAATGAGGCAGTTGCGAGCGCGGTGAGATGAGATAGCCTCGTGAGCTTAGGGGTAAGTTTGAGAAACGGGCCTATCCACCTGCCCTGATCTCAAGCTCTGCCTCGATCATCACCCGCCACTTGCTGCTCAAGATAGCTTCCTGCCGCCGCGTACACAGTTTTCTCAGTTGGCGCCGCTTCCTATACTGCCGCCACTTTCTTTAGTTTTCGTTTCATTAATGCTGTCACTGACAGCCTAGGGAGGAGCCTGTGAGTACAGGGGAATCAGTTCAGAGCGTAGCCATTAAGCCTTTTGCTGTAGTCTTTCCAGGTCAAGGCTCCCAGTCAGTGGGTATGCTGCGTGACTTTATGTCTAACCCACAAGTCGCTCAGACCTTTGCCGAGGCCAATGAAGCTTTAGGTTACGACTTACAGGACGTGGTGTTAAACGGCCCTGAAGACAAGCTCAATCAGACCGAAGTTACCCAGCCAGCGATCTTAACTGCTTCGATCGCTGCTTACCGCGCGCTGCGTGCTCAGTTCCCAGAGTACGTGCCAACCGCTTGCGCCGGTCACTCCTTAGGTGAGTACAGCGCTTTAGTGGCCGCTGAGGCTCTGCCTTTTGCTGATGGCGTGCGCTTAGTGCGCTTACGTGGTCAGCTGATGCAGGCTGCGGTGCCAGCTGGCACCGGTGCCATGATGGCCATCTTAGGCTTAGCTGATGCGGACGTGGTCGCAGGCTGCGCTGAAATCAGCACTCCAGACAATGGCGTGTGGGCCGCTAACTTCAATAGCCCTGGTCAGGTCGTGATCTCCGGTGCTAAGGATGCGGTGCAACGCGCGGGTGAGTTCTTTAAGGAAAAAGGGGCACGTCGCTGCGTGCCTTTAGCGGTGTCGGTACCATCGCACTGCCCAATGATGCAAAGCGCTGCTGACAAGTTAAAAGAGGCCTTAGCAGAGATCACCATTAGTGAGGCTAAGCTGCAGGTCTATGCCAACGTGCTCGCTACCCCAGTCACCTCTAAAGATGACGTCGTAGACTGCTTAGTGCGTCAGTTAGTGGGCTCCGTGCGCTGGACTGAGACTGTGCAGAACATGAAGGCCGCTGGCATCGAGGCGCTGCTTGAGGTGGGCCCAGGTAAGGTTTTAACCGGCTTAAACCGCAAGATCGACAAGAGCTTAAAGTTAGCTAACGTGGCTTCTGCTGATGATCTCGCTAATGTGCAGAGCGTGCTGCAATAGGCACTAATGAGGAGAGGATAAAAGCTCAAAGACTCATCCACAAGGCGCTGTAGCGCCTCTTACGAGGTAGAACCAACCTCAAGCTGAGGTGCTGCGTTAAGTATGCGCTCCTGCGTGAGTAAAGTGAGCTGCTCTCTGTTTGTTGTTACTGCTGTCTGAGGCGCTGGCGCCGCTTGTAGTGTAGGCAGCTTGCCCTTGCAACCGTTTTCTCTGTGGAGTGATGCTATGTTTTCTTTAGACTTTACCGGCAAGGTGGTCTTAGTCACCGGTGCCAGCCGTGGTATCGGTAAGGCCATTGCCCAGAGCTTTGCTCAAGGCGGTGCTACCGTTATCGGTACTGCTACCTCTGAGCAAGGTGCAGCACAAATTACCGAGTACTTAGCAGGTAAGGGCCACGGTCTGGTGCTCAATTCCTTAGAGCCAGCGACCTTTGCTGATTTCATCAAGGCCGTTGAGGAAAAGGCCGGTGGTACGGTCGACATCCTCGTCAACAACGCTGGTATCACCCGCGATACCCTCTTTATGCGCATGAAAGAGACTGACTGGGACAGCGTTATCGCCTGCAACTTAAGCGCTGTGGCTAAGTTAAGCCAGCTGTGCATGCGCGGCATGATGAAAAAGCGTGCGGGCCGCATCATTAACATTACCTCGGTGGTCGGTGAGACCGGTAATGTCGGCCAATGCAACTACGCAGCGGCTAAGGCTGGTTTAATCGGCTTCTCTAAGAGCTTAGCTAAGGAGCTGGCGGCACGTAATGTCACCGTCAACTGCGTGGCTCCAGGCTTTATCACCACCGATATGACGGCGGTGTTAAGCGACGAGGTCAAGGAGAACTTATTAAAGGCTGTGCCTTTAGGGACTATGGGCCAGGCCGAGGATATCGCTAATGCGGTGCTGTTCTTAGCCTCCGATGGCGCTGCCTATATCACGGGCACGACCTTAGACGTGAACGGCGGTATGTACTGCGTCTAACTAAGCCTACAGAGATCCTTACGCAAGGCAGTAGGCAGTAATTGAGGCAGGTATGTAGGTAGTTAGGTACGCGGCCCCTTACCCTGTGGACATGACGCTTAAACCCAAGCTTGGCGCGTATTAGAGGTGAGAGAGCTCTGGCTTTTTTTACCTCTAATCATGCTGAAAATGTGGCGTGCATGCCGTTTTGCGCGTTAGCTCACTACCAATGCTAGGGATCTTTGTATATAATCTGTGACTGATTGCGGCGGGCTAGAGCGCATCTATCTTAAGATGCTCTGAGGGCCCTGAGTCTGAGCTAGACAGCGTCCCTGTCGGTGCTTAGCTCCGCTATCAGTAAGGAAGATGCCGCGCAACCTAAAGTGGCTTTTTCCGGTGAGCCATGTGCTAGGCCTTCAGCACCTGACTTTAAACGCCAAGGGGCTTGCTGTGATGATCGCTTGGTCGGCTATCTTTACAGCACAGCGCCGTAAAGCGCTGAAGTCAGTTTCATCATTGGTTTTTGTCCGGTGTCAGCCCTATCCTCGATAGTGCGTGGGGCAGTTTGCCGGTGCACAACTTAGGACAGAAGTGCTAGCGCACTCTGATGGGTAAAAATGAGCGATAACAACATCGAAGAACGCGTCAAGAATATTATCGTTGAGATGTTAGGCGTTAAGCCAGAAGACGTCCAACCTGAGGCCTCTTTCGTGAACGACTTAGGTGCTGACTCCTTAGACACCGTCGAGTTGGTCATGGCTCTTGAGGAAGAGTTCGAGACCGAGATCCCTGACGAGGAAGCCGAGAAGATCAATACCGTCCAAGCTGCTATTGATTACATCAAGGCTCACCAAGAATAAGCTGGTTGCGCGTAAGTAGGCATCTTTGCGTTGCCATGCGGCCTAAAGATGCTTACGCTGCGTTAAGGCCATCTTAATCTTTCCTCTGTGCGAGGATAGCTCCTTGCCTTTGGGCAGGGAGCTGTAAGAGACCTTAGAGTGCCTGCAAAGACAGTGATGAGTACTGCCCCTCTTTTAAGCCATGCGTGCCTTAACGTAAGCCGTTGTGCGGCGCTGGACACTAGTGCCTTAGGAGTTCGTAGTACGGTGCTTACTGCTGTCTTCGTGTACACATAGCAAGCCTCGGCTTGCTTGTTTTGTTTTTGGGCACAGAGTTTTGTTTTCCTTTGGGATCTTGCAGCCTACTCGCGTCGTTTTGAGCATGCGTGGTGAGGTGTTAGCTTCAGGGCTTTTGGCTGTTCCCGAGGCCGCAGTGTGGTAAGTACAGTCATTTCTTCATGTCATTGAGCTTAGCTTTGTTTAGCGTAGCTTAGGCATCTGAGGAGTGACTCAGCATCAGCTGCGATTTTCTTTTTGTGGAGGCATTTACGGTGCAAAAGCGCAGGGTAGTAGTGACCGGTCTGGGCATGTTAAGTCCAGTGGGTAACACCGCTGAAGATTCATGGAAGACCTTACTGTCTGGACAAAGCGGCATTTCCACCATTGAGCACTTCGACACCAGCGCCTTTACGGTCAAAATCGCTGGCTTGGTCAAGAATTTCAACCCAGCTGACTTTGGCATTTCCCGTAAGGATGAGAGAAAGATGGATCCTTTCATCCAATACGGTATTGCCGCCGGTTTAATGGCCTTAGATGATTCCGGTTTAGAGGTTACTCCAGAGAATGCTGAGCGCATCGGCGTGATGGTGGGTTCTGGTATTGGTGGTTTAGGCCTCATTGAGCAGAATATCAATGGCTTAGCCCAAAAGGGCCCACGTGGTATCAGCCCATTCTTCGTGCCTTCCACCATCATCAACATGGTCTCAGGCCACCTCTCCATCTTAAAGGGCTTAAAGGGCCCTAATCTCGCTACGGTTACGGCTTGCGCCACGGGCACCCATGCCATTGGCTTATCAGCTCGTTTAATTGCCTATGGCGATGCTGACGTCATGTTATGCGGTGGCGCGGAAAAGGCCTCGACCCCAATGGGTATTGGTGGTTTTAGTGCCGTTAAGGCTTTATCGACCCGCAATGATGAGCCAACCAAGGCCTCCCGTCCATGGGATCAGGATCGTGACGGCTTCGTCTTAGGTGACGGTGCGGGCGTGATGATTTTAGAGGAGTACGAGCATGCTAAGGCTCGCGGCGCTAAGATCTACGCTGAGTTTGTGGGCTTTGGTATGAGTGGCGATGCTTTCCACATGACCGCTACTCCAGAGGATGGTGATGGCGCCCGTCGCTCGATGTTAAACGCCATCCATGATGCGGGCATTAAGCCAGAGCAGGTCAATTACATCAATGCTCACGGCACCTCGACTCATGTGGGTGATATCTCCGAGTTACGTGCTGCTAAGAGCATCTTTGGTGACGCGCCAAAGACGCTGGCCATGAGCTCCACCAAGTCGATGACTGGTCACCTCTTGGGTGCTGCCGGTGCAGTTGAGGCGATTGTGACGGTGTTAGCAGTACGCGATCAGATTTGCCCTCCAACCATTAATCTGGAGAATCCAGACCCAGAGGTGGGTGATTTCAACTTAGTGCCAAACGTGAGCCAGAAATTCGATATTGCTTACGCCATTTCCAACAGCTTTGGCTTTGGTGGCACCAATGGCTCGGTGATCTTCAAGCGCTGGGAAGAGTAGTCGTAGTACCTGCCTTGTCGCAACAGCAAAGGTAGAAAGCGCCGCGCACTGCACAAGCACTGCGTGAGGTCTTGAACCTACTTTCAAAAGTGGCTCCTGCGGGGGCCATTTTTATTGGCCAGCTGCCCATGTGCTATGCTTTAGCCTTGTCTCTAGTTTCACGTGAAAATAAAAATACACCAGCTCTTATCTCGAGAGTGCACGGCACAGGCAAACATCAAGGAGCGTCTGACGTAAGGTGTTACGGTGTTTGGGCAAGCACAGAGGCATGCGAGTATGAAGATGGGGATAGGGATAGGGATAGGAGCAGTAGGCTTTAGAGAGGCAGATGGTGGATTTTGCGGGCCTTTGAGGAGGTGAGGGCTTTTACTGGCCATTAGTGGTGCGGTGTGCCCATGTTATTGTCGGTTGTCTCTGTAAGCACTATTTTAGGTGGTGGCTGCTTTAGCCTGATACGCTTCTTATAATACTCGGTGCAGGAGCGCAACCTCTAGCGCTTGGCTTGAGGTAGTGTTGCCGCTGTGGTTAAGGCAGCAACCCATAAGTACTGTACTGCACTGCGCACGTGCTATTGGCTATCACCTTGGGTGGAAGAGGCAGAAGATGGAGAATAATCGTAAGTTGCGTGACACCGGTTACCTGTACGATCCGAGCACAGCTGAGTTTGTAGAAGAGCGGGCGCGTTAAGGATCTGTGCTTTGAGTACAACAACCTCACCCGCCCAAGTGACGTTAAGCGGCAGCATGAGATGCTTGACAAGATCTTAGGCAAGCACGGCAAAAGCACTTTTATCACCGCTCCTTTCTTTGTGGATTATGGCTACCAAATCGAGATTGGCGACAACTTCGGTGCTAACCACAATCTGGTGATTCTCGATCCAGCCAAGGTACGCATTGGCAACAATGTACTCATTGCCTGTAACGTCACTCTCACTACGGCGGGGCACCCTCTGGATACGGAAACCCGTAACAAGGGGCTTGAGTACGCTTACCCTATCACCATTGGCAACAATGTCTGGATTGGCGCAAACGTCTGCGTTCTGCCTGGCGTAACCATTGGCGATAATGTCGTGATTGGTGCGGGCTCGGTGGTCAATAGGGACATCCCCTCGGGTGTGGTAGCAGTGGGTAATCCTTGCCGTCCGCTGCGGGAGATCACTGAGGCAGATAAGTACAAGTACTTAGTGCCACCACAGTGCTGTGAGCAGCAGTAAGATTGCTGCCTGCTGCCCTGTACGCTTGCGGATCACGATGAACAGTGCACTCCATGTCTGCATAAGGGAATGTTGGTACTGCCATTAGAGCCGCTCTTTGTGATGTTATGCACGTGCACGCGCGGGCTTAACAGTATGTTCCCATGGCAGGCGTGGCTTAGGGTATAACTCTTTGCTCCTGTGGAACAGTAAAAGCCATTACAAGAGTAAAGCAGCAGACAGCGTGATGGCGAGAGCAGAGACTGTGGCTATCGTTCAGGTAAAGCGCTGCAGTGCTTAAGGTAGGAGGTGAGTATACTCGGCTCTTAGCGGTCACAACTTACAGGGCATTGCCACCGCCATATCCTGTACCCCTTGGGGCTTTTAGGTTACTTACCTTAGAGTGGACTATTTGCTGAAGCGATGGTGGTGAAGGGGCAGATTGAGGGGATAGGAAAGAGGCAGGATGGGAGAGAGGAACAGGCTGGGGAGAGGGTAAAGGGCCAACGTCTCGTCTTCAGCGCTGCCATTTGTTGCTGCCGCTGTTACCACCACAGACGCCATGCGCTCGATCTTTGGCGTCACGTGGGGGCTGGTGTGTATCAGCTGCACAGCTGCAGCACAGTCGTAGGCAGCGGATAGCGCTGTGATGCAGTGGGGAAGAGCAGCTTACTGTGCGTCTTTTTTGGCGCTGGTGCGGGAAGCACGGGCTTTTGGTTTGTCCACACTGCCATGGCCCTCAGCTTTGGTCTTTTTATCCTTAACCTCAGCCATTTCCGCTTCATCGCGGCGCAGCATGTTGAGCGACTCTGGGGTAAACCAATCGCTGTAAGCACGAATGATAGGCTTTTGCGTGTCAATGATGTTGCTTAAGTGTTGGCTTAACAGCACTAAGCACTGCTTCATATCCCCAGTCTTTAAGTGCGCAAAGATCTCCTCGTGCTCGTGGGTTACCGTCTCTGGAGGCGTCACGTCCTTATCAAAGGTCAAAAAGCGGATACGATCCATTTGGCCCTTTAGGCTCTGAATGGTATTCCACGCCATGTTGGTGCCAGAGATAGCACATAAGCGCTCATGGAAGAGGTCATCAAGGCGCAGATAGGCGGCACGGATGTCCTTTTCTTCCTCATCTTGCAAGAGGCGCTTTTGCTGTTGCAGCACGCGTTCAAGCTGCAGCAGGCACTCCTCACGATCCTTGGGCTTGAGGTTGGTGATATTGAGCACGCACTCTTTTTCAATAGCAGTGCGCACAAAGACCGTTTGTCTGATCTCGCTTACGGAGATACGCTCGACTACTGAGCCACGTTGTGGCATTACACGCAGCATGCCCTCGTAGCTTAAGCGCATCAGAGCCTCACGTACTGGCTGGCGTGAGACATTAAAGTGCTTAGAGAGGGAGTTTTCCGAAAGAATGGTGCCAGGGGTAATGTTGGTCTCGGTGATGTGTTTGCGCAGGAAGTCGTAGATCTGCGCACTAATGACCTTGTGCGGCGAAATACGTAACTTGGGGAGGCTCAGAATAGAAGAGGCCATACGACACCTGCGGATTGGGGGGCATGAGGGGCAGCCCAGAGGACTTGAGACTGTGGTGAGGCTAATGTCGAGAGATCAGCACAGAAGATCCGTTACCATGCCTACACAGATGGGCACCAGCAGTCACCTCTGACATGGCACGCCAAGAGGAGGGGATAGCAAATTGTGCATTTGCGCTAAGGCACGTGAATAGACATTATAGCGCGCTTTGGCCTGTACATGCAGTTTTTTGCTGCCTAGGCGGGTAAAGATACAGGGGATCTGGCCAGCGGCAAAACGCAGAGTGCCACCACAGCACCTCACAGGGGACTAAAGGCACTCAATCCGGCAGCGCTGTGGGATAGCCGCTACTTGAGCAGGAAGCATCCCGAGCACTTGGCGTGAGGTTGCGGGTAGGGGAAAGGCAAAGAGGGAGAGCAAGAAGAAAATGCAGGAGAGAGCAGTAGAGAGTGAGGGTACAGTGGAAGAGAGCGGCGGCACAGCTCTCCTCCCAGCGCTGGGAGATGATCGCTTGCAAAGAGCAGCAACGATAGCGCCAGCAGACACTGTGAGGAGAATTACACCAAAGGCCACCTCAGAACTTAGCACAGCGGAACTCAGTTCAGGTCAGCTGATATCAGCTTAGCTCCGCTGCGGTAGCCTCAGGATAAAGGTGGGTTAGAAGTTGGCGTTACGTGGGTAACGTGGGAATGGAATGGCATCACGAATGTTGCCAATACCAGTCACGTACACCACCAGACGCTCAAAGCCTAAACCAAAGCCCGAGTGTGGTACCGAGCCATAACGGCGTAAGTCACGGTACCAGTAGTAAGAGTCCTTGTTTAAGCCTAACTCGTCCATACGGCGATCTAACAGCTCTAAGCGCTCCTCACGCTGCGAGCCACCAATGATCTCGCCAATGCCAGGGGCTAACACGTCCATAGCCGCCACGGTCTTGCCATCGTCGTTCTGCCGCATGTAGAAGGCCTTAATGTCCTTTGGATAGTTCTTCACTACCACAGGAGCCTTAAAGTGCTCTTCAGCAAGGTAACGCTCGTGCTCAGACTGTAAGTCGATTCCCCACGATACTGGGTACTCAAACTTCTTACCGCACTCTTGCAGGATCTTAATGGCGTCGGTGTAGTCAACCTGCGCAAAGTCAGCGTTGATGAAGTCCTCTAAGCGCTTGATCGCATCCTTATCGATACGCTCAACGATAAAGGCCATGTCATCAGCACGCTCGGCTAAGACGCGCTTAAAGACATACTTGAGCATGTCCTCAGCGACCGAGGCGCAGGCATTTAAGTCGGCAAAGGCTTGCTCCATCTCCAGCATCCAGAACTCAGCTAAGTGACGGGTAGTGTTGGAGTCTTCAGCACGGAAGGTAGGGCCAAATGTGTAGACCTTAGACAGCGCGCAGGCGTAGGTCTCAACGTTAAGCTGACCTGAGACGGTGAGGAAGGTGTGCTTACCAAAGAAGTCTTGGTTGTAATCCACCTTGCCTTGCTCAGTCTTTGGCAGGTTGTCTAAGTCGAAGTTAGTGACAGTAAACATCTCACCGGCACCCTCGCAGTCGGAGGCGGTGATGATCGGGGTGGCAACCCACATGTAGCCACGCTCTTGGAAGAAGGAGTGCAGCGCGTAAGCTAAGCAATTGCGGATACGCATCACAGCACCGATGAGGTTGGTACGTGGGCGTAAGTGCGCATACTCACGTAAGTACTCGACGGTGTGGCGCTTAGCGGCCATTGGGTATGTGTCTGGGTCTTCAACTAAGCCTAAGACCTGCACCTTGGTGGCTTGCAGTTCGACATCTTGGCCCTTGCCTTGGGAGGCGACTAAGGTGCCTTCGACCATGACCGAGCAGCCCGTAGTGAGCTTTAAGATCTCGCTGTCGTAATTGCTGATGGTATTCGGAGCAAGCACCTGCAGATTATTGAAGCAGGAACCGTCGTTCACTGCTAAGAAAGAGAAACCGGCCTTAGAATCACGGCGGGTACGCAGCCAGCCGCCGATGGTGACGGTGTCACCAATGGCGCACTTATGGTTTAAGACGTCTTTAATCGCAACTAGAGACATGAAAAGATGTGCTCCTAAAAAACCCAGTTTTAGGTATGGGCTACATTACTGTGCCCCCACCGGCTTACCTCGGTGCTATCTTGCTCTTTTGTCTGAAGCAGTGCGCAGTTTAGAAGTAGTGCGGTGTAGCCTAAAACCACTACGGTGGCACTGGTAGCAAAGTAGCTTAGTCTGCAATTACCTCTTACCTTTGCCAAAAAGGCAAACAGCCAAGAATGCATGGCGGCAAGAGCAAGGTAAAAGGGCGCAGTGCTACTTAAGCTCCAGAGCCTAACTGCGTGCAGTGCAGGTGCTTGCTTGCTTGCCTTGACTTACTGCGCGCAGCAAAAAACGGTAAAGCCGCTAAAAGTGCAGCCTAACCAAAGCTTTTCCCTGTCACCACTACCCAGCGTAAATAGAGCTACGGGAGCTACTTAAGCGTAGCAGTAGGGGGTAACACTTTGGACTGACTCCAGCCTGAGCCATATACCAGCACAGGCACAGCGGCATAATAAAGAACCCGAGCGTAGCTTGAGCTTAGTCGTGCTTGCCTTGCTCGTGGTTCTGCTTTTGTTCTTGTTGTTTGAGCGCAGCCATTAAGGCGGCGTCTTCAGCGCTTTGGCGCTTATCACCGACCACTGAATCAGGCTGTGCTGCCATAACGGCAGTAGTCTCGGCAGCGCTGTCAGCAGTAGCAGCTGTTTGCTCGGCCGGAGCTTGCTCATCCTGAGTTTGCTCAATCTGAGCTTGCGCGGCTTCCTGTTGCTTTTGCTCTTCGGCTAAGCGGGTGGCGGCCTTAGCGCGAGCTGTAGCATCATCTAAAGCGCTATTGTTTTGCTTTTGTGCCTCTAAGTCCTCGGCAGTTTGGCCGCGTAACATGGCGCTTTTGACCACTAGGTGGCCATGGTCACCCTTAACGGTAAACATGCCACGTGGGTGGTTGGTGTTAGCACCGACCACTAAGGCTGGCAGCTTAAACTGTTGGTGATCAGCCATAAAGGTCTTAATCTCATGGCAGATACTCTCACCAACTAAGCGCGTTTCGATGTGGATTAAGCCGTAGTTTGGCACATCGCAGACACCCTTAATGACGGTGATACCACGCACAGGCTCGCAGGAGTCGACTTGCGCCTCCATGTATACGCCCTCACGCACGAGCTTTTTGACACGCGCGCTGATGAAAAAGGACTTTGCGGCTAAGAGCGCAAAGAGGACGCCCATAAAGAGGCTTAAGTAGTAATCACGCCCCTCTTGCATGGCATAAAAGGCCATGCACAGAGCAATGAGCATGATAAAGGTGTAAATCACACCAAAGACTAGCTGGGCGGTACCCACCCGAGGTTCAAAGGACTGTTGCGTGCTAAATGCCATTGGCGTGTGATCCTTGGGTGACGCCGATTAAGCCATAATAGCTGCGGCTAGGGTTAAACTGCTTAAGCTTTGGGTCGGGTGTTAAGCGTACATTTAAGGCACAAGAGCCTTGCAGCATCACAAGGGAGTTATTGCGCAGGGAGTCGAGGCTGGCAGCGCCGATGAGATTAGCTGGCACCTCAATTTGGTAACGTACCTTTTGGTTAGGTGGCAGCGTTTCTTTGCTGAAATTCTTAGTTAAGGTTGCCACTTTGGTGTCGCGGACAAAGACATCAGCGGTGACACTTAAAAGCGGCAGCGCGGTAGCAGAGTGATGCTCGAGGGTGTAGGTGATCACAAAGCTAGGGGTAGAGCCTTGCTCGTTTAAGGTTAGGCTTTCAATGGTCAACTGTGGACTATCTGCACCTTCTGGTAGGGAGGCACAAGCTGAGAGCAAGAGGCTTAAGCTTACAAGCAGAAGCAGTGCGCGCCATGAGCGTAACAGAGCTGCGAACATAAGTTAAATCAGAAAAAAGTCAGGATGAGAGCAAGCCCTGATATTTCCTGCTTGAGCAGGAGCAGTGCTGGCTTGCAGGGCACAAAAGTGACATGAAATAGGCATTGTATCACCAATGTGGAGAGGCGGGTGATTTTGCTTGAGGTTAGGTAAGAAGGCGGGGGATGGGGCAGAGATAAGCGCGTTGATTGGTGGTGGTAGGTGTTGGCTTGGGGACAGGGAGTGGCGAGTTTAGAGGTGCGCTTAGACCCGATAATGAGGGCGTTGCACAGCCTCGTAAATCAGCTGTTTGGTATTAGCACATGATGGGGGTAGATTCGATCGTGAGGAGGTATGGGGTAATTTTGCTCAAGCTGATAAACACAGGGTTTTTGGTCATGCCTAAGAGTATCTCAAGGTAAAACTTGAGCGCAAAGTGAGGCACTTCCCTCTGTTTTCTTAAGCCCCTTGTTTTAGCCTACATTCCTCTTAAGTTCTTACCAGTCCCCAAAAGCAAGTTGCCCACAGTGTCCTATAGCCGTGCTCTGTGCGGAGCATACGTCTCGTGCTGATTCGCCTTTGCCCATAAACGCCACAAGCCCAGAGCCATGGCCTGTGTGCAGACCATAGGCTGGGCTTGTGTATCTTCAGTAGCCTCTCAAGGCTTTTTACTGTGGAAAAGCGCAGCAGGTCACAGCTTAACGGTAGCTGCTACTTGCTGCCACCGCTCTCGTTAGCTTAACCACGATGGAATAGTGAGAGCTAAGCAGTAGCCACCCACCAGTAACCAGATGAACAGCAAGAACGCCAGTAAGAAAGGCTTTGCCCCTGCTGCCTTAAACTTATCGATACTGGTATCAGTACCTAAGGCTGTCATCGCCATGGTCAGTAAGAAGGTGTCAATGTACTCAATGGTGCCGTTAAGAGGGATGTCCTTAACGCTCTCCGCTCCAACTAAGCCCTGTAACCACGTGTTGAGCACAATCACCAGCAGGAAGTTAATCGCAAAGTAAGGGATGGTGATCTTGGTCTTTTCCTTGACCGCTGGAGCTCCTTGCGCTGCTTCCTTTGCTGCCTTAGCCTGCGCACGGATCTTAGCTAAGATAATGGCCATCACCACTAACACTGGAGCCAGCATCATGACGCGGATCATCTTGGTGATGGTCGCGGTAGCGGCGATACCTAAGGTATCGCTAGGATCCATGGCATTACCAGCGGCAGCGACGTGAGCCACCTCATGTAAGGTCGAGCCAGTGTAGATAGCCACGCCCATGTCACCTAAAGCGTCGAGCAAACCTGCACGGTACATGATTGGGTAGAGGAACATGGCAATGGTGCCAAAGATCACCACTGTAGACACGGCAATGGCGGTCTTATGACCTTGGCATTTGACCACAGACTCAGCACCTAAGACCGCAGCTGCACCACAGATAGAGCTACCAGTGGCAGTCATTAAGGCCGTCTCGCGATCCATCTTTAAGATGCGACCTAAGCCCACACCTAAGAGTAAGGTGCCGCAGACGATAATGGCATCCACCACAATGGCGGGTAAACCTACTGCTACCACATCAGAGAGAGTAAGACGGAATCCGTAAAGCACGATACCAGTACGCAGAATCTGCTTGGTGCAGAACTTAATACCTGGTACCCATTCCTCTGGCATCTTGCGTCGTAAGGTATTGGCGTAGATCACACCTAAGATGATGCCCACAATGAGTGGACTTAAGGAGAGGGACTTAACAAATGGGACTTCAGATAGGTAGAAAGCTGTCAGCGAAAACAACGCTATTAGCAAAAGACCGTGGAGGGTATTGGCACGCTGCCCTTTTTGGAACATTAAGTCCTCCCGTAGGAATTAGAGTAGCTCTCCAGATTGTAGTATTAGTCAGACCCCTGGTAGAGCTCACGATGGCCCTAAAGATACCCGCTTCACTGCACTTTTGCTAATGCTATTTTGGTATGCGTCATAACTAGAGGTTATAACGTGCTGTTAAGTCATATTGGTAGCGACGCGTTATAAGCAAGCTTTAATGAGGATAGGTCTGCTCAGAGTTGCTATAACTAAAATGGTGCAGATGAACGCAAACAAGGTAGGGCTGGACTGAGCAAGCCAAAGCAGGTCAGGGCAATACAAGGCAAAGTCTAACGGCAAAGGTAAGAGTGGCGCTGGCGGGAAAGGAAAATACTGAGACCGGTAAAACTGAAAGGAGTAAGCAAGGTGATGGCACAGTGCAGGTAGTGCACCGAGCCAGATGATGAGCTCTGCCAGCATTGCAGCCGCCCCCGACAACAACAACAACAACAACAACACTTCTTTGGTTGGACTGGTAGCCGTTGGGGTGGCGCGCGTTGCTGGGGATAACTTGCTGGTGCGGTTGTGGCTGGGGCCTACTGTACCTCTTTAAGGACAAAATCTAAAAAGCGCGTGACCAGTGGGCTCTGGGGGCCTGGTGCCTGTACTAAGCTTAGCTCTCGTGCAAAGTGCAGTGATGGTACCTGTAGCTCAATGAGACTACCTGTGCGCAGCTCCTCGGTTACCGCAAAGCGGGAGAGGATACAGAGGCTGTCACTCTGCTGCACAAAGAGCTTAATCGCCTCAGTGCTGCCCAAGTAGATGCAGACATTGAGGTCGGCAAAGTTGATTCCTTGCTCATGGAGGCACTTTTCGATGGTGTCGAGTGTACCGCTGCCCCGCTCGCGCATCACTAAGGGGGCCTGCGTAAACTCTTCTAAGCTGATAGTGACTATAGGGTGGGGGGCATCGCTGTATACATCGTAGGACGCATCGTTGGATGCATCGTGGGACGCTTTGCCCTGAGGTACAGAGCTCTTGGTTGCAGTGGCAGAGGGGGTACTGAGCCTACGAGCGTAGCTGCTGTGGGCTGAAGCCAGCACTAAGAGCTCATCATGGCAAAACGGAGTATAGGAGAGTAGGGGCGAGTGAAGCACGCCCTCGACTAAGCCCACATCAATGTTGTGCTCATTAAGCTCGTGCTCAATGAAGCGAGAGTTACCATTGAGCATGGAAATGTTAGCGTGGGGAAAGTCACGGACAAAGCGCACTAAATACGGCGGTAAGACGTATTGGGCAATGGTAGTACTGGCACCTAAGCGCAGCTGGCCCACATGGTCATGGTGCAGGAGGTTCATGCTGTACTCGAGTTGCTGGTACTCTTGGAGGATGCGCTCACTGTGTCGCAGCATGGTCTGCCCAGCGGGAGTGATCTTGAGCTTATTGCCCTGACGCTCAAAGAGCAGTACTTGGTACTGATCCTCAAGTTTGTTGATATGACGCGTCACTGCGGGCTGGCTAATAAAGAGCTCTTGTGCGGCTTTGGTAAAGGAGAGGTTTTTGGCAACGGCGTAGAAGACCTGCAATCTAAAGTCAGCCATAGTGAGCTTTTAGTAAGTAAGGGGATGAGGAATCTGGGGACGAGGTGGTAGGGGGAACACCGCGAGATGAATGGTGTAGGTTAGCCTGAGCCTATCTTAGGGGTGATGAGCTTGCACACATGAATCCACAATCAGCACGCAAGCACACAGAATCAGTAATGAATCTCTGAGCCGCAACAGCCACAGCGTATCGCTAACGCCGATAAACATCAGGTTTTGGGGTTTTAGTGTGCAATTCATGTGGTGCTGCATTTGGGCTTTGCTCAGAGTTTGTGGGATACCACAACGTAGCCTCATACAAACTCCGAAGCGAACCTGCTTAGCAGCACGTACTTTGAAGGCACTTCCTTGGCATGCCCACCATCCTTCGTACATGGCATCCCATGAATTGCACACTAGAACCCAAAGATGCAGCGCGCCGCAGCCCTATTAGTCAGACTAATGGGGCATAGCAAAAAGCCTCGGCAGGTTCGGTTCTAAGACCGCCCTAAACCGAGGCTTTATGGAAGTGCCACAAGGCCGCGCCGCGCGTGGGGCGGGCGCTGCTAAGCTTAACTTAAGGCGTTAGTTAATCTTAAACGAGGAGATGATGCGCTGCAGGTTGTTAGCTTGAGTGGTGAGCTCATTGGACAGCTGTGCCATATCCTGCGAGTTGCTCAGAGCCTTTTCCGCCATCTGCGTGATCTGCATGAAGTTGGAATTGACGTCAGTTAAGATGCTGGTCTGCTCTTGAGCCGCATGGGCAATGTTGGCATTCATGGAGTTAATGTCGCCCATCGTGCTGTTAATCTGATTGAGCGAATCACCAGCCTTTTGCGCTTGCTCTACCGAGTGGGTTGCTTGCTCACGGCTGGCACTCATAGCATCCACCGCACGCTGGGTGTGCTCTTGGTTCGACTTAATGAGGTCGATAATGCCGTTGGTGGAGTCCTTAGTGCGCTGGGCAAGACCACGCACCTCATCTGCTACCACGGCAAAGCCACGGCCATGCTCACCGGCACGGGCAGCCTCAATAGCGGCATTCAGCGCTAAGAGGTTGGTCTGCTCGGCAATCTCGGCAATGATCTGTACCACCTTGCCAATCTCTTGCGAGTCAGTGTTCAGCTTGACAATGACCTCAGAAACGTTGTCCACCTGCATGGCTAAGCCATTGATGGACTCGATGGTAGTGCGCACCTCGTCATCGCCCTTTTGCGTTTCTTCCTTAGCCACATCAGAAGATTGCACGGCGTTGTTGGCAAGGTCAGAGACGTTGCTTACCCCAGACATGAGGTTGTTAATGGCATCACCACCCTTTTGCGTTTCCTGCTTTTGCATGGTGGTGAAATTGGTGTTGTCGCGGGCTAAATCAGAAAGCGAAGCCGAGGACTCACTTAAGCGCGCACTCATCTGCGAGATGTTCTGCATCACGCCCGAGAGCTGCTCAGCCATAACATTGATCGAATCTAAGATCGAGTTCTTGTACTTGCTGTCGACGCGAATGGTAAGGTCGCCTTGGGCAAATTGCTTAATGAGGCACACCGCCTTCTCTGGACTACCACCAATCACGCTCTTCATGTTCTTGATGACGTTGTAGCCAATGATAAAGCCTGCCAGCAAGCTGATCACCGTGGCCACGATCATAATGAGCAACAGATTAGACGAGGCGCTGCGCACATAGCTAACGCCGATTTGCGAGTTGCGCTCTTGGAAGTTAATGAAAGCGTTAATATCAGCCAGCCAGTCGGTGTAGTCTTGCGAGGCTACATTGTTGAGGATGGTGCGGGCTTGGAGTAAGTCATTGTTTTCAATGGCTCGTATCGTATCGTTAGTGGACTTGGTGGCACGCGCATCGATGGCTTGGAGGTTTTTATAAAGCTGCAGCTCTTGAGGCGTGTGATAAGTACTGTTGGTGTAGATGCGACCTAAGCTGCTAAAGGCTTTGGTATAAACCTCTCGTAAGTTGCGGATCACCTGCAAGTGCTCAAGCCGTGAACTGTCATCAAAGGCTAAGACCGCATCGCGCAGAGCGATAGCGCTGTCGTGCACCGCACCACGCATGTCAATGGCGTGACGTTGCTTGACGGCGTAATTGTCATTGACATCAGAGAGGGAGCTGTCGATCGATGCAATACGCACAACGGCGATCAGGGTAATGATCAGCATCAGTGACATAAGCACGCCAAAACCGACGTACAGGCTACGAACAATACCAAGCTTGCGCATATGGGCCTCAAAAGCAACAGAGCTCTGTTGACCGTGAGTTGCTGCCAAGTAGCAGTAAACACATCAGGGCTTTGTTTCTTAGTTGTATTACTTAGCTAAAACCAAGTACTGATAACCAGAGTAATGCCTAATTATAGGTTATAGGCGCCTTTGTGTATAAGTGTCACAGGAAGTGGTGGAAAGTGGGAGTGTCTGGGGGAGTAGGTTAAGTAGGTTAGGAGAGTGTGGCGTTGTTGAGCTTTGCACTCGCAAGCAGTGGAGTGGCAGGCGTGAGCATCTTGTGTCTATGATGCTCCTTAAGTTCAGCCACTTATAGCTCAGGAAAAAACCACCCTAGAGCAGGGGCCATAACCACTGAGACGACAAGTGGTAAATGCTTTAACTGTCACAATCGCAAAAAATGTGGGTGATCTGTGCAAGAAATGGGCACGCTAAGAAACGATGCGCAATGTGAGGGCAAAGGCTTGGTGGCAAGTGGCGGGAAAACACGGCGGGACAACCAAACAAACGCTGACGTCAATCGTGACGGATGAATGGTGTGGGGCAAGGAGTCTTAACTGTACGGTAGGCTGCCACCACGAGCAAACCACCAAGATATCTTGCTTTTTCCATGGTTACGTAGAGCGCAACTACCACAGATAGCTTGCCTGTGAGTGCAGTTACCACGCAAAGAGGCAGCTTTGGTGGGGCGTTTACTCCAAGGTTCACTCAAAGGTGCTGCGCGACCGTACAGGTCGATCTTAGGTGCGTGCAGACTTGTACCACAAGTGCGGAGTGCTCATTGGTGTAGCGTCATAAGCAATGAAACCTCAGAGCACTCTTGTGTATCGCACCTCACCGCTCCAAACTACGCTTGTTTTGGTGTATCTAACTTAGGCACACCATCACGCTACTTCCACGCCGCTCCCGAACCACTCCCGCCCAAACCAGCCTCATAGCAGAAATTTCTTGTCTTTTGCGCGCAAATCTGCTATAAATGTGGCCACTTTGGAGCGCGAGGTCTGAGGTGTGAAATCAGATCAGCACTCAGTAAGTCCATCCAAACTCACGTTGCTGCGCTTGCTGTGATCCAAAGTTATGGCAGTCATTCTGCTACGTTATCGCCCGGTAACGTGCAAGACGCGGGAGTCCCCTGAGGCTAGATGCCGTAGAGTGTGCGCATCATAGCTCTAGGACATTTCAGGTTACGCCCCCTCCTCAATTGATGGCGTCCCTGCAATGCTCTCCCTTGCCTACCTAAGCTTAGCTTAGTGCTTAGCTTAGTGCGGCACCGCCTTGCAAAGGTGCAACTTTTTCAAGAAGCCCCAGTTCGGGGCTTTTTTTATGCCTGTTCGCACCTGCTTCAACGGGGCGCTGTCTGCGACAGTCCTGTGCTTACCCTGATCCCCTGAAAAAATAGAGCGCATGGCCACAGATAGAGGCGCCACAATAAATGCGCTATTTTAGTGGTACGTGGTAACGTGCGCCCAGCACCTCTGCCATGCACAGAACAGGGTAATGCTTTACTGGGGTTTTTTAACCCCTTACACCCCATCTTCGTTTGAGGTTCTATGCCAGGAAGTTTAGAGCAAAAGCTTCAAGATCTAATTGAGCCTATTGTCCAATCCTTTGGCCTCTCCTTGTGGGGCCTGCGCTATCGCGTCGGCCGCTCCAATGCCCACCTCCAGATTTTCGTGGAGGGCGAAAACGGTGTCGATGCCGCTGTGTGCGGTGATATCACTAACGCACTGTCCCCTGTCCTTGATAGTGCCGATCTCATCGATCCCGCCTATATCCTTGAAGTTTCCTCGCCAGGTTTAGATCGCATTCTCTTTACCAAAGAGCAGATGGAAAAAAGCGTGGGGCAAGAGGTGAGCGTCAGTCTCAAAATGGCCACCTCCGGACGTCGTAAACTCGAGGGTACTCTGCAAGCGGTGGGCGCCGACGGTGCCTTAACCATCGCCGATAAGTCAGAGCAAGAGCCTGTAGTTGTCGCCTTCGAAAACGTCTCAGTAGCACGCATCGTCCCTGACTATTCTTCGTTGTTATAGGAGAGATGCAACGGCATCTAAAGAGGTGATTCCAAAATGGGTAAAGAAATCATTGCGATAGCCGAGGCGCTCTCCAATGAGCGTGCCATCCCAAAGCAGAAGATCTTTGAAGCTTTGGAACAGGCCTTAGCCACTGCCACCAAAAAGAAGTCCAACCTCGATATCGACGTGCGTGTGCAAATCGATGAAAAGGATGGCTCTTATTCCACCTACCGCCGCTGGGTGGTAGTCGATACCGACGGGCCGCTAGATAATCCTGTCCAAGAGATTTCCTTAGCCGCTGCCCGTGAAGAGCACCCTGACATCAACCCTGGCGATATCATTGAGGATGAGATCCCATCGGTTACCTTTGACCGTATCACCATTCAAACGGCGAAGCAGGTCTTATCCCAGCGTGTGCGTACCGCCGAGCGTGAGCAGATCATCAGCGAGCAACGTGAGCGTTTAGGCCACGTGGTTAACGCCGTGGTCAAGCGCCCTGGCCGTGAATACATGGTGCTCGACTTAGGTAACGGTGCCGAGGCTATCCTGCGTCGCGATCAGATGATCCCACACGAGAACTTTGCGCGTGGTGATCATATCCGCGCGCTCTTAATCGATATCCGTCCCGAGGGACGTGGCCCACAATTAGTGTGCTCGCGTGCTGCTCCAGAGTTCTTAGCTGAGCTCTTCCGTATCGAAGTGCCAGAGATCGGTGAGGGCATTATTGAGATTATGGGCGTGGCCCGTGATCCAGGCTTACGCGCCAAGATCGCTGTGCGTTCTAAGGACAAGCGTATTGACCCACGCGGTGCCTGTATCGGTATGCGTGGCGCTCGTGTGATGGCGGTCTCAGGTGAGCTCTCCGGTGAGCGTATTGACATCGTGCTCTGGGATGAGAACTTAGCCCAGTACGTGTCTAACGCCATGGAGCCTGCTGAGGTGACCCGCATCGTGATTAACGATGACAGTCACAGCATTGATCTGGCCGTCCCTGATGACAATCTGGCTTTAGCCATTGGCCGTAATGGTCAGAATGTGCGCCTTGCCTCGCAAGTCTTAGGCTGGCACCTTCAGGTTAAGGCTGAGAGCAGAATGGATGCGGAGCTGCAAGCAGAGAACAGCGAGGTCGTGAAGTTCTTTATGGACAATCTCGATGTGGACGAGACCTTTGCTCAGGCTTTAGCTGATGCTGGTTTCCACACTCTGGAGGAAGTGGCTTTCGTCGCTCCTGAGGAGTTCTACGAAATCGAGGGTATGGATGCTGAGCTTATCGCTGCGCTGCAAGAGAATGCTCGCAATGCTGTCGCTAAGCAGGAAGAAGCGTTAAAGCAAAGCGGCGGCGAAGAGCTGATGCAGGTTAATGGCATCGATACGGAACTGGCCTTAGCTTTAGTCAATAAGGGCATTAAGTCCTTAGAGGACTTAGCTGAGCAGGCTATTGATGACCTCTTAGACCTCGGTATCGACGTACAAAAGGCTGGCGATATCATCATGGAAGCCCGTAACTTAACGTGGTTTAAGGATGAGAACGCTGAGGCTACTGCTGCTACTGACAGCACCAACGAATCAACCCCAACTCCAGCTGTAGGTAATGTCTCCACACCTGCCGCTGACAACGTTGCTAACACCCCTGCAGAAAACATTGAGCCACAAGCTGCAGAGCGCGCTGCTAGCACTGAGCAACAGTAAAGGAGGAGAAGTAACATGGCTGATGCAGTGAAAAGTACAGAGGGTAAAGCGTCGATAAAGCGCATGTCCTTAAACCGTGCCTCTCACTCTACTGTTAAGGTGCAGGACTCCACCGGCAAGCGCAAGATGGTGCAAGTGGTGCACAAGAAGCGCGTCAAGATCGATGCCGAAAAACTGCGCAAAGAGCAGGAAGAAAAGGAGCGCTTAGAGGCTGAAGCTAAGGCACGTGCCGAGCAAGAGGCTAAGGAGCGTGAGGCTCGCGAGGCTGAGGCTAAGGCCAAGGCTGAGCAAGAGGCCAAGGCTAAGGCTGAAGAAGCACGACAAAAGCGTGAGGAAATCGCCGCCCGTGCCAAGGCCGCTCGCGTGGCTGCCGCTGCCGCTAACGCAAGTCAAGTCAAGAGCGCGCAAGAGCAAGCTATTGACGCTGAGAACGCCAAGCTGCAACGTGCACAAGAAGAAGAGCAGGCGCGTAAGATCCAAGAGGAAACTGAGCGTCAGGCCGAAGAGGCGCGCCGCTTAGCGGAAGAGAACGAGGCCCGTTGGGCAGCCGAAGAAGAAGAGCGTCGTCGCCAAAGCGAGCAAGACAGCCTCGACAGTGCTTCGGTGTATGTCCGTGAGGCTGAGGCTCGTCAGGACGCTGAGGAAGAGAATCGTGGCCGTCGCGGCTTAGATACCGCCGGTGGTAAGGTTCTCACCAAGAAGCGTGAGGAAGAGAACGCTTCCTTTGGTGGCTATGGTGGCCGTGGCTCTGGTAACCAAGGTCGTGGTGGCCGTAAGGGTGCTACTGGCCGTAATGGTCGCAACGCCAAGGGTGCACCAACCTTCAATCGCCCAACCCAGCCTGTCACCCGTGATGTGGTGATCGGTGAGACGATTACCGTCGCTGAGTTAGCGCAGAAGATGGCCGTGAAGGGCGCTGAGGTGATTAAGTGCCTGATGCGCTTAGGCGAAATGGTGACCATTAACCAAGTCATCGATCAGGCTACGGCGCAGATCGTGGTCGAGGAAATGGGTCACAAGGCCATCCTGCGTAAGGAGAACGAGTTAGAGGAATCCTTACTTGCGGGCCGTAAGAGCGATGCGGCGAAGGTGCCTCGGGCTCCAGTCGTTACCATCATGGGTCACGTTGACCACGGTAAGACCTCCTTACTGGATTTCATCCGTGAGACCAAGGTGGCCGCTGGTGAGGCCGGTGGTATTACCCAGCGTATCGGTGCTTACCACATCACGACTCCTAACTCGAAGACGGGTATCACCTTTATTGATACCCCAGGTCACGCCGCCTTTACCGCGATGCGTGCCCGTGGTGCTAAGGTCACCGATATCGTGGTCTTAGTGGTGGCTGCTGATGACGGTGTGATGCCACAGACGATTGAGGCTATCCAACACGCCAACGCTGCGAAGGTGCCATTAATCGTCGCTATCAACAAGATGGATAAGCCTGGTGCTGATCCAATGCGCGTGACCAACGAGCTCATCCAGAACGGTGTCGTTCCAGATAGCTTAGGTGGTGAGGTGCAGTTTGTTGAGGTTTCGGCTAAGACTGGTCAGGGTGTGGACGCCTTATTAGACGCCATTCTCTTACAGGCCGAAATGTTAGAGCTCACCGCTGCGGTCGATTGCATGGCTGCCGGTGTGGTCATTGAGTCCCGCCTTGATAAGGGCCGTGGTCCAGTGGCTGCCGTGCTGGTGCAAGAGGGTACCTTACACAAGGGCGACATCGTGCTCTGCGGCTTAGAGTACGGTCGTGTGCGTGCGCTGCGCAATGAGAATGGTCAGACTTTAGACGAGGCTGGCCCATCGATGCCAGTTGAGATCTACGGCCTGTCGGGTGTGCCTGATGCCGGTGATGACTTAACTGTTGTGACCGATGAAAAGAAGGCCCGTGAAGTGGCCTTATACCGCCAAGGCAAGTTCCGTGAGCTGAAGCTGGCTAAGCAGCAGAAGGCTAAGCTTGAGAATATGTTCAAGGACAACGAGACTTCCGAGCTTAATGTGGTGCTCAAGGCTGACACCCAAGGCTCAGTGGAGGCCATCTCCGATGCCCTGAACAAGCTGGCTACTGACGAGGTTAAGGTCAACATCATTGGCTCGGGTGTGGGTGGTATCACCGAAACCGATGCCACGCTGGCTGCCGCTTCCTCGGCCATCATCGTGGGCTTCAATGTCCGTGCTGATGCCCCAGCCCGCCGCGTCATCGACTCTGAGGGTGTTGATCTGCACTACTACAGTGTGATCTACGACCTGATCGATGACGTGAAGAAGGCCATGTCCGGTATGCTCAAGGCCGAAGTGCAGCAGCAGATCATTGGTATGGCCGATGTGCGTGAGGTCTTCCGTCATCCAAAGTACGGCGCCATTGCTGGCTGTATGGTTACCGAAGGTGTGGTCAAGCGCTCGGCGCCAATCCGCGTGCTGCGTGACAACGTGGTCATCTACGAAGGTGAGCTCGATTCGTTACGTCGCTTCAAGGATGACGTCAATGAGGTCAAGAGCGGTAACGAGTGCGGTATCTGCGTGAAGAACTACCAAGACGTCCGTGTGGGCGACCAAATCGAGGTGTTCGAGAACGTCGAGGTCAAGCGCTCTTTATAGCGAGCCTTATTACCAGCTGTCCGCACCTTGCCTGTGTTTGGTAGGTGGGGTGTGGGGAGTTGGTGGTAACGCTACTGACTTACAGGCGCGGTAGTGGTGCGTCATGCGTGTTGCTACCGCTCTTAACTGGAAAAAGCTTCAGCCGCAAAGTTGAGGCTTTTTTCTTTGGTGCACGGTATGTTGCTCAATAGCTAAGAGTAGAGCTCGCAATAAAGGCTGCTCGGCGCTATTGGGACATAAGCGGGACATACTGTGAACTTTGTAGGCACGCTTTAGGGAGGCGAATTATGCCAAAAAGCTATGGCCGTAACGAGCGTATCGCTGCGTCGCTGCGCCGTGAGGCTGCCCATATCATTTCCTCCGAGATTAAGGATCCGCGCGTATCCTTAGCCACTGTAACGGAGGTCAATGTTTCACCTGACTTGCGCAATGCCACCATTTACGTGTCGTTTTTAAGTGACGATGAGCAAAAGGTATCTGAGGCGGTACAGGTCTTAAACAAGGCCAATGGCTTTGTGCGCTCCCGTTTAGCGGCGCGCTTAAAGATGCGCTATATGCCAGCCATTCACTTTGAGTTTGATAGCCTCATCACTAAGAGCATGCACCTTGATGCGCTGATTGCTAAGGGCTTAGGTGATAATCGTGGTGAGGGCTTAGCACCGGTGTTTGCTGTGCAGGACAGCAACGATGCTAGGACGCACGATGCTTCCGCTGCTTCCGCTGCATATGACTCGAGCGCCGCTGCTGATTCCTCCTCATCTGATTAAACGGCCATTATCAGCAGGTTAACCACTTTTGGGCTCTCCTCAGAGTTTGGTTGATGCCAAAAAGCAGCAGAGCCCAGCGATCAAACATGGGCCTCCATGTGATGGCGTTTGGCGTGACCAAACTTGGAGTAGTGTTGGTGCCATATCCACCAAACTCTGAGGAGAGCCAACTTTTGAGATCATGCTGTTTGCCGTGGCTGCCACTGGGCTTGTGTCACTTTGCTTGTAAGGGCAATCTCGGCAGTCTGTCTCTTTATGTAGGTGGTGAGGCCATGGTGTCAGAACTTTTGGCCTCTAGCCAGCAGCAGCAGCATCAGTAGCTGCATCTCTCGTAGTTTCTGGCTCTCTTCAGAGTGTGAGCGATAGGGGCAGCAACCTTACTTCAAGGTTGGTCACGCCAAACTCCATCACATTGGTTCCCATGCTTGATCGCAGGGCGCTGCTGCTTTTGGCATCCTCCAAACTCAGAGGAAAGCCCAAAATAGCCACTGAGTTAACTCTTGCCATGGGGCGGGTGTACACCCGCATAAATGCCCACCTTTTAGGTTGCTGTAAGCTCTCTCACACCACTGGCCACAGCCAATGAGTAGGTGCTAAAAACTACCTCGCACCATGCTCTGGTCGTATGACCAGCACTGCATTAAGCCAGTAAGTCCAAGGCCAAGAACGCTTGCTGTTTGCTGATCTGGTAGCATGGCGCTAGCGTCTGCCTTTGGCTTATTTATGCGCTTATGCATTGTTTATCCAGCCTTGCAGTGCTATTATGCGCACGTTCTCGGATACCTGTGGCCCCTCCTCCTACGCCACAGCTTGTTAGCACCGCTCAGATGTCGCTTTTGTCCGTACACTAGACTATCTCTTGCTGTACGTCTTTGCCTATACGCGGGAGCGCAGAGGCTAATCGCAAAGCGGTGGGGATAAACTCATGCTGGAAAAACTATTTGGCTTTGACCCAGCCAAACACTCAGTGCGCACTGAGATTTTGGCTGGTCTGACCACCTTCTTGACCATGGCCTACATTCTGGCCGTCAATCCAAACATCCTGTCAGCCTCAGGCATGGATAAGGGTGCACTCTTTACCACCACGGCAGTAGCCTCTGGTGTCACCACTCTGCTCATGGCTCTGTATGCCAAGCTGCCATTTGCCTTAGCTCCAGGCATGGGCTTAAACGCCTTCTTTGCCTTTAGCGTCTGCTTAACCATGGGCTATAGCTGGCAGTTTGCCTTAACCGCCGTCTTTATCGAGGGTATCATCTTCATCATCCTCACGTTATCGAACTTACGTGAGAAGATCGTCGATGCGCTGCCTCTTACCTTAAAGTACGCTATTTCCTCTGGTATTGGCTTATTCATCGCCTTTATCGGTCTGCAAAACGCAGGCATCGTGGTGAAAAACGACGCCACCATTATTGGCCTTGGCACCATCACCTCTGGCACTGGTCTTTTAGGTGTCATCGGTGTGGTTTTAACCTCGGTACTCCTTGTCTTAAAGGTACGTGGCGCTCTGCTCTTAGGTATCTTAGGCACGACCATTATCGGCATCCCTATGGGTATCACCCACTTTAATGGTATCGTGGGTATGCCACCATCGATTGAGCCTATCTTTGCCAAGATGCAGTGGACTGACATCTTCACCAAAGACATGGCGGTCATCGTCTTTACCTTCCTCTTTGTGGATATGTTCGATACCATCGGCACCTTAGTGGGCGTTTCCACTAAGGCGGGTATGGTTGATAAGAGAGGCCGCATTCCTCACCTCAAAAAGGCCTTCTTAGTCGATGCTATCGGTACCACGGGCGGTGCGGTGTTAGGTACTTCGACCATTACCACCTTTGTGGAGTCGGCCTCGGGTGTGGGCGAGGGCGGTCGCACGGGCTTAACCTCGTTTACTACGGCCATTTGCTTCTTAATTGCCCTGTTCTTAGCGCCATTCTTCTTATCGGTGCCAGGTGCCGCTACGGCCCCAGTGCTGATCTTAGTTGGCCTCATGATGATGAGCCAGGTCAATAAGATCAACTTTGCCGATTACTCAGATGCGATTCCGGCTTTTATCTGCATTCTGATGATGCCAATGGCCTACTCGATCTCTGAGGGTATCGTGTTAGGTCTGCTCTCTTACGTCTGCATTAATGTGCTGTCGGGCAAGTTCAATAAGATCACCATTTCCATGGTGGTGTTAGCGCTGATCTTCTGCTTAAAGTACGTGATGTAGAGGCAGTGAGGAGCTGGTAGCGTGCAGAGCTGAGATCGGAGTTCTGAGCTCTGCGCTGTGCTCTACGTTGTACAAAAGGGCGTTGTGGGTAACTGCAGCGCCCTTTTTGTTAGTGTGCTTTTGGCTCCAAATAGCAAGAGCAAGGTAGGTGTCTCAAAAAGCAAGCACTATGGATGCAGTTGCCTGCAAACAGGTGGGGGTAGCGTATTAGGTTACAGGCTGCAGCTGCTGTGGCTCATAAGTAGCTGCCTTATCTTGAGAGGATTAGATTGGGGGTACTGCACCATATTCTGTGTAATGCTACACTTACGCTCTCATATCCTCTTTTCGGTCCTTGCGATTTTTTTGGTGCTGAGGCATTAGTGGCAGATCGTGTTGCTGCCTAGTAGAGCTGTGTGTACAGCAGCACTGTGTCTTAGAAGCTGCGCGCTGCAGGGCAGCGCCTTAGCGTTCGA
>JAHLFE010000057.1 GCA_018884035.1 Candidatus Anaerobiospirillum pullicola | reverse complement strand
TCTACCAATACAGCGCCTTGTTGCCTATTCACCATTGCCGCTGTGTGCCCTTAAGTGCATATTGCTGGTTAGATTGGTTCCTGATGATAAGGAGGAGTAAATATGAATTATGGTGCCCTTTTTGTCGTAGTTACCACTATTATTGCTTTAATCTACGGCGCCTATCTGGTTCGCAAGGCTTTGAAAGAGCTCGATAAGAAGTAGCCACTTGTTGTGCTGCGCACAGCTTAAGACGATAGCGGCGCACTGGCTGTACCATATCGAAGGTCAGCTTCTATCGTGTCGCTATCATTGGCTTGTTAGCCACCCCATAGGGCGCTGGGCTCAGCTAGAGCTTGGCGCCCTTTTGCTATAATCGGCCTTAGAGCAGGCATTGCAGATACGCCTCTGATCTGCCCACTACGCAATGCTCGGCCAAAGTATCAGCAGGTGGCAGCTAATCGCCTTTATGGCTTTGCTGCACGTAGTGTTTGACGAACACCGCCGCAGTGAGCCCTTAACACAGTGCATATTGCAGCTTAGGTTGGTATCTGATAAGGAGGAAAGATGAATTATGGTGCATAGGCGTTAAGTTAAGCAAAAACGCTTAAATATCAGAATCAGCGCCACTTAAAGTGGCTGTTAGGCCGGTCGATTGGCATTTTAGCCTTAAAACCGGCTCAAAGGGACACAATTGGTGCCTATGATGAATCCTTTATATAAGGGATTCTTGGGTGAGCCGTCGAGTCTAGGTGTTTCCAGACTGGAAACATCTTCCTGCGCGATTAAGTGGCTTGTAAATGCTACTTTTCCACCCCCAAGCGAACCACTAACTTAACGCCCATGATTATGGTGCCCTTTTTGTCGTAGTGACCACCCTTATTATGTTCATCTACTGCGGCTATCATATCCGCAAGGCTCTGAAAGAGCTCGATAAGAAGTAGTCACTTGCTGTGCTGCGCACAGCTTAAAGCGATGGCGGCACCTCTGGCCGCACCATATCGATGGTCAGCTTCTACATCGTGTCGCTATCATTGGCTCATTAGCCACCCCATAGGGCGCAGGGCTCAGCTAGAGCTTGGCGCCCTTTGCATTTCAGATACGCCTCCGATCGACCAGAACCCCCAAAGCTCGGCCAAAGTATTTGCCCATCGCCTTCATGGCTGTGTTGTGCTGAGTGTTTGCCCCCAGCTTACTTGCCAAAGGCTATGTAACATAACAGGCAACTCGTCGCGATGGCGCGCTCATGGGAGCATCTTACCGTTGGAAAAGCCTGCGCTCCAATGAAAAGGCCACGCTGTCAACGTGGCCTTTGGTGAATACTGAGAGTCTGGAGGGGCTTGCCCTCACGTTATGCTAAAGAGAGTGCTAAGCGCCGTCTTCAGCATTAGGCAAAGTTGTAGTAAAAAGCGACGCAAGCGCACATGCCCAGAGCGGCGGCGCTCTTTGTCTTAAAGCGGCCCTCGCCGCTTAACTGCCATCTAAAGAACATTGCCGTTAGCGCTACCGCAACCAGCGCCCGCATCGAGAGCACGATGTTGCTGGAAATCACACCCGCGATGTTAAAGCCGATAATGGTGAAGGTCACACCAGATTGCCAGCTGATAGACAGTGGTAACACCGACGCAAATTGCTTGAGGTGTGGGCGGTCGCGCATGAACAGCAGCACTGGAGCAAAGAGTAGGTATTGCACATCACAGCTCACCACCGTAAAGACCGAGCGCCACACGGCACTAGTCACGTCCAGCGCACGGGCGGTGTACATTACAAAGACATCGCACAGCGCAAAGCATAAGGCTGAGCTGAGCACTAAGAGCAGCACGCCAAAGTTAATCTTCACGGCCTTAGAGTAGATCAGCGATAAGATCACAATGCCAAACAGGGCAAAGGCCTGAATCAGCGTTAAGTGCTCACCAAAGATAATGATCGAGAGGAGCGCTACCAGCGGCAGCTTGAGGATGAGGTAAGGACTGGAGATGGAGGGATCGGAGCGGGTGATGGCGCTAAACATGAAAAACTGCGCCAAGAGGTAAGTGATATTAACAGCGGCGGCGTAGAGCACTACCTCTACCGTGAGGAGGTTCCACACCTTAAAGTAGATAAAGGGAATCGAGCTGGTGATGCCCATAATGAGATGGGCACACATTAAGATGCGCAGCGTGCTCATCTGGCCACTACGGCCACTTTCTTTTACTAAGCAGTAAGTCAGAGCTTGGAGAATGGTACCCAAGCTAATGGCGATGATACCTGTGAGCATACAAGTTTCCTTAGATTGTAAGAGGGGGCAATCTAGCAGAAATGTATGGTGCAAGGCAAATCAAGGTGGCATCAGATTGAGGCGGTTAACAGCAGTCTCCGTAACATGATCAACATGGGCTGCTTCAAGGTGGGCGGTGACCCCCTTTTATATATCACGTTTTTGATTGTAGACTATTGTGGTTAGTTGCTGGCAAAAGCCCAGCTCAGTCAGGAATCTGTACCAACAGGGGGAAATCACTTGAAAGAGCTCTTTGAAGATATAACAGGGAGCCTAGTTACGGTCATTAGTGAGGCTTGCGACATGCGGCAGCGCTTGTGCTCAATGCCTCCATACATCTCACGTAGATTCGGCTTAAACGTCTTTTCGGGACATGATTTGGCTTTTTGCTCTAACAGCAGGCATACAATGCTGCGCTTCTTAGGCAAACAAGGTGGTCTGCGGTTTGAACTGACTTGCGCTAAGAAAAAAGGTACTTTTACGGAGCTGATTAATGGCCCAAAATCGGAGGCAAGCGGTCAGGAGATGACTGACAAGGAGCAAAGCAGTCATGTGGTGACTACTACGGAGCAAAGCAGCCAAGTGGTGACTACTACGGAGCAAAGCTGTCAGGTGGTGACTGCCACGGAACAAGACAGTCAGGAGGAGACTGCCACGGAACAAAGCAGTCAACAATAGGCTGACGAAAAGCCAAAATATCGGCTATTGACAGCTGATGAGGCCCTGCAATGCATAACCAGCATGTTTAGTGACTTTGAGAGCAACAGCGCCCCCAAGATCACCCTCGTCCTTAAGGAGATTGACTTTCGGAGGCACTACAAGTCACTTAGCTCGCACATCCCAACCAACTTCGGCGTCAGCTTCACAACGGGAAGTGACATGGTCGTATGCATCAACCGCAGAGGTCGGATCTTGCGAATCCTTGGGCGCAGCGGGAATCATAAGCTGGAAATGAACTTTACCTCAGCGGCAGGCTTTCACAAACCAGTGGTTATACGACCAGACAACCAAGCAGCCTCTCAGCCTGACCAAAAATCCGGTCAAGAGGATCAAAAGCCAGAGCTGAAGACTTGGTGCATTACCCTCACAGAGCTAGGGAAAGCCATTTACCATTGTGCTTCCCTAAGCCCAACTGCCCCTATGCATTTAGCCTAGTGAAGAATTCGGAAATTAACGAGGAACCAGTCCTCTTAAAACAAGGGCAACAGACATTCATCACGCCTGTCCAATGCCCCTAATTGATCCCATTCATGCGCCTGCACGGCCATGTATGGGGTTCCTCGTTAATTTCCGAATCTACCACTAGAATAGGTTAAAGTGTCGGATCAGGAGCCCCCAAGGCAACCAATTAACTACAAGCCTTGGGGACACAAAACACTCATCTTAGGCAGCAACCATAATGATTGCAAGTAAACTCAGCACTGCCCTTGAATTCCTTCTTCAACCACAGCCTGACTCTTGGTCTTTCTGGTTCTTGCGATTTTTTGGCTCTACTCAGAGTTTGGTGGATACCAAAAAGCAGTAGCGCTCTGCGAGCAAGCAAGGGAACCAATGTGATGGCTTTTGGCGTGACCGACCTTGGAGTAGTGTTGCTGCCCTATCCACCAAATTCTGAGGAGAGCCGATTTTTTTTGGTGCTGAGGCAGTCGAGCCGTGTGTATAGCAGCACGGTGTCTTAGAAGCTGCGCGCTGCAGGGCAGCGCCTTAGCGTTCGAGGAGCGCGCCGTCAGCATCAAAATGTTTGCGCTAAGGTAATGGCGCCAATCACTTTAGCTCCCAGAGACTCAAGCTGTGCTTTTTCCGCTTCCAAGGTTTTGCCAGTGTTTCTGATGACATCAAAGAGGATGACATATTTACCTTGGAAAAAGCCGACATCGTACCTCTTTTGCAGTTTGCCACTACTACCAAACTGATTAGGCGTGGCGGCAGATGTTACTTGGATGTGACTAGTGCCATCTTGCATACCGCCATCTTGCATAACATCGTCGTGACACACCGCACGAGAAAACTCCGCAAGCTGTTTATTATAGATTGCATTAGAAGTAGGCATACAAACCAAGGTTAAAGTTGGGAATTTGAATCCAAACGTCTTAAGCAAGGTCTCATAAGTACGCAGGACTGCGGTGGCTATAGCAAGAGTGTGGTCTGCGTTTTCGTGATAAGCAGGCATTAAATTCACAGGTGCCGTTGCAGAGGTAGTATGGGCTAAGCCCTGATTTTCCCTTAGATCTCGGAGTTGCAACTTCAACTGATGATAAGCGAGCATAGAGCCATCAGTTGCCATTGCATCTTGGAAATCCAGAATAAACTTCCGATCATCGCGCATGGTATCCGTTACAGCTCTGTACTCAGGATAGTAAGGAACAAGCCATTTGTGTCTAAGTGACTGCGGATCATTAGCTTCCCAGCTCGACACACACTTAAGCAGGATTGGATAGAAGCTGTTACGCTCTTCCTCTGTTACTGTACCTTGACGCCATTCCTTAGCTATACGACGCTCGCGCTCGGCTTTTTCCCTAGCTATACGACGCTCGAGCTCGGCTTTCTGGATCTCAAGCCGCGTTTTCTTAAGGGACTCTTCAGAAGCGATACGCATACGCTCAGCATTCTCAGCCATCTTTTCGCTGAACTCGACGAGTTTAGATAAAAACGACATAAGGCTCTCCAGTAACTACAGCGTTGCTGTGCAGGTGCTACTGATACATGCAACATCATCACTTGTTAAGCTAATGTGGTACCAGCAGCTGTTGATTGTTGCAAGGTGCACTGACTCTTGCCTCGTTGCTTGTTAGGAATGGGAGTGTGTTTTTGTTACGATTATACGCTTAGCGGTAGGTTGGGGCCTCAGGGCCGTAATTGTTGCTACCCTTATTGCCAGGCAGCACCGCTAAAACCAGCACGTAGATTAAGCCACCTACAGATAGTACCTCTCCTGCCATCACTAGCATTGGAATCGATGAGAAGACCGCACCGACAATGAGCAGCAAACCGATAAAGACAGGTGCCACGTGTACTGCCGAGCGATTTGTATCGTGCAAGCGGCGAATGAGCGCGGTGTAGTGGGCCACAAAGATGACGAAATTAATAATGGCGTATACCATGCCCAGCAACATTGCTCCATGGCTAATCATGTTGAGTGGGAACAGGATGATACGAATGAGGATCGCAAAGAGGGTAAAGACCCAAAACTCCATACGACCGGCGCGGCCAGCAGCAAGGAAGAGCTTGTCTTTGAGGCAAGTTTTGATAATGGCGAGAATGGCGTGCATGAGCTTGCAGCAACGATGGTCTCTGCACTTAATGAGACGTGCAGGGGCGTTGCTGTCCTCCTAAGAAAAAGCGCAAAAGAAAAGTATGGAAAGTGGCGTCAGTAGCGTCAGTAGCGAGAGGGAGCCGAGTACAGGGAGTGTTTTTCGTGTTGGGGAGCGTGGTGAGTATAGAGGGCTTAAGGCTGTGGAGGCTGCTCCTTTGAGGTAGAAGCTGCATCAGCGGCGGTGGTATCAGCTGTGGCATCTGCAACCGCAGTTGCAGTTCGTGCCTCTGGGCTTGGGGGTAATGTTGCGGCAGGGGCCGAAACAGGAACTTGATGCTGGGCTGCACTCTGCGCTTGAGCTTGAGCTTGATCTTGTGCTCGAGCCTGCGTCCGTGCCTGCTTATCCTTAAACTTTCGCCACGGATCACCCAAATACACGGGCATCTCTAGATGCTCTGGATTAATGAAATCCTGTGCCGGAGTCGCACTATCCAAAGGATCAGTACCAAAGCGATTGTTGCCCGCTTGCCCCGCTAACGCACAGAGCACCAGTAGTAGCAGATAGCTGCCAGCACCTAAGATGGCAATTGCAGTTAAGGCCCATGTGGCTTGCTCCGGATGCAGGGTATACAGAGGCATGCGCGCCACAAAGTACAAAACCAGAAGTACAAAGGGCAATAAAACCCACTTACCCGAGTAATTGCGGTCGTGCAGACGACGCACCATGGCACTACTCTGACACCACACTAAGTAGATAACCAAGAGAGCCATGATCAGCGAGCCCACTACCGGCACCCACAAAAAGAGCACACTTACTGCCACAAACAGCAGCGTGCTGGCGTAAAAGAGCCAGAAGTCGCGGCGGCTTAAGCGACCATAGAAATGAAAGCTCTTGTCTTTGAGGCAGATGCGCAGCAGCGTGAGATAGGGCACAGTACGGCTGGCAGTAGAGAGGGGCGATGCTGAGGACACGGCTGAAACTGTACCTGATGACAAAGAGTTAATGGGGAGGAAAAGCGTTAAGCCTAAGCTGCGTGCTTACAGTACAGCTAGCTGAGCTGGCACGACGGCAAAGAGAGCTTAGCAGCAAAGAGGTGAAACAAGGGACAGTTTAGCAAGAGAGCGGCGAAAAAACTGTGCGCTGTGTGAAATTAGCGCTTTTTGAGCAAGGAAATGGAAAATTAGGAAGAGAAATGGGATGAGGTAAGGCGGGAATAAGGTTGAGAAGCACAAGGCAGCTCTGCCTTGAGTTTGAGGCAGAGCTGCAATGAGCGGCCTACAGCTGATTATTGCTGGTTTTGGCCATTATTTGGCTGCTGTGGTTGCATTGGGGCAGTACCTTGAGGTTGGCCATAAGTGGCCTGTGGCTGCATTGGAGCAGCACCTTGAGGCTGGCCGTAAGGAGCCTGTGGCTGCATTGGCGCCATGCCTTGAGGAGCAAATTGCGCCATGGTATCAATAGGATCAGGGCCAAAGCGGTTTGGGCCCTTGGTTCCAGGCAGGCAATAGAGCACGAACAACGCAAGAAAACCTAAGCTGCCAATAACAGCGATTAAAGTGCCTATACTTGCTAATCCTTCTGAGCTGGCAATACCACCAGCAACTGCCACGATAATGCCCAAGAAACTCACTGCATATGGCGCTAACAGCCACCAACCACTCATATTGCGGTCATGGAGGCGGCGTACACTCACAGTGATGGTCAGGACAAGGCTGGCAATACTGTAAATGATGTAGATGATGACGCCAATTACCGGAATAATAGCCAGAATGCTGGCGATAATGCCCACGATGGAGAGTGCGAGCATAAACCACCAGAACTCTGAGCGTGGAGCTCTGTCTCTAATGTTGAGCGGCTTTTCACGTACACAGGTGATAATGGCTTGCTTGAAGCTAAGCATTTGGTTTCCTTACAAGAATGTTGAGAGATAAGAAATAGAGAGGCTACGCCTTACGGCTTGAGCCGTGCGGTGACGTTGCTGCTACAGCTAATGCCGAACAAACACGCTCGCTCCTCTGTGTAGGAAACAAAAGGGTGGATAGCAATGCTTGCCTCCACAGGCAGGGTAAAGCGTAACAAAGACTAAAAAGCAAGCTACTTACGCAGTCAGAGCCAGTACACCTGTAACAATACCTCACCACAGTGTCGCGTCAATTGCGGCCTTGGTGCCGCAAGCTGCTATGGATGAACGCAGTGTGGCGACTGCTGTGGTGAGAAATCACGGTTCTAGTGTGCAATTTATGGGGTACTGCATTTGAGCTTTGCTCAGAGTTTGGTGGATACAGCAACGTGGTCTAATACAAATTCCGCAGCGAACCTGCTTGGCAGAAAGTACCTTGAAGGCACTTCCTTGTCATGCCCACCATCCTTCTTTCATGGCACCCCATAATCGCACACTAGAACCGAAATCACTGGCGTACTTAAGCTCGGCAGCTTTTGAGCTGGGAGCAAAGTAACTTGTTTTGGGTAATGGTGCTGCAAAAGTCACAAGGGCTAAAGGGAGAAAAGGGAGATTTGCCCAAATTGCGGGCGTATATTACCGCATTTTGGCTAAGACTTACTTGGAGGTACCAAGGTTTATCGCGGTGCAAGGGAGTAGGGCCAAGATATAGCGGCCAAGCAAGTGGTGTGCTTGAGTTGGGGCACCAGAGCAAGATAGGGCAGGATCAGATGAGAATGTGTCTGTGGTTAGCCCCGCCAGAGTCTGCCTTAGTAGTGAGAGGGGCTGATAGGCAGAGGCTAAACACAGTTTGGCATCTACCATCAGCCGCCCAAACGTTTTTGCGGCGGCCGTGGTGTGTATTGTTGGTTGTGCCACATTGGGAGTGATCACTTATAGCAAGGCTCTGAGGCGTTGTCAGACGTTGCCACCACCACCTGCGCTAAGGACGGCGCTGTTGATTGTTGGCATCGTTACTTGGCGTTGGAGCTGAACCACTGTTATTTGGAGGAAAGGCGCCAAAAGTATTTTGCTGCCTGTTTTGTGGTTGGCCATACGGCTGCTGTTGGTACTGTTGCTGCTGTTGCCACTGGGGATTGCCACTGAAGAGGTTGTCATAAAAGCCTGAGCTTAATGGCTCATAACCAAAGCGATTAAGACCTGGTGTGCCCTTTAGCGACATGATCACCACTAAGGCCAGAAAACCTAAGGTAGGAATGAGATTAAGCAGTAACCACCATCCGGCCATATCACGGTCATGTAAGCGGCGGATACCTACGGTAATGAGGAGCCACATGGCGGCGACATAGACAATAAGACCCAGCAATCCGCCAATCGCGCCCAAGCGGGAGAACATGCCGCTTAGCATTAGCATTAGGAAAGCTGCCAAGAAATTCCACCAGAATTCGGAGCGGCAGGAGCGGCCTCTAACCTCGTTGCGGCGCGCCCAACCACTTTTGAGGGCTTGAGTAAAGGAAAGCATAAAACCTCCAAAAGGCAACAGGTGTTTTGTATCAAACTTACTATAAGTGGCGGGTGGCTGCGCTAAAAGATCGAGAGGCAGCTGTTGCAGCCAAGGCAGATGCTCCTTTACACCAATCCCTGATTTCACTACCAGCTACTTCTGTGCTCGTTTCTTTTGACACCACTTACTGCCTGCTCACAGAAAATGAGCGCCTCATCTGGACGGCACCTGTGACTGTGCAAGAGTCAGCCATAACTACAAGTGAGGGAATAGCCTTCTGCTTAAGCGGGCTAAGCATCTTGAGAGAGGGGGGATGTACCTTGAAATAGGGTGTAGTCATCACCTGTGGTCAGGCTCAGGTAAACGTTTACTATATACAGCGTCGCTACCAGCGCATCGCCGCGAAGAAAGCAGCGCTTAGCGCACAGCGCTAACGCCAATACCCAAAGACCCTAAGGGCTTGTATTTGAGGTGATGCTTAAGAAGCGAATTAAGGGGAAAAGCGGAGAGGCAGGTGGTGGCGGTGTAAGCAGCAGCGCTCACGCGCTCATGACTGAAGAAAAAGAGGAAAAGCAGGCAGGGAAAGCACAGTCTCAGCACGGAACTAAGCCCATGGCGTCCCCAGTAGGAATCGAACCTACAACTAGCCCTTAGGAGGGGCTTGTTATATCCATTTAACTATGAGGACACGGCGCTTATTATAAGTGTACAGCCCAAAAAGGCAAGGCTAAGCGCCAGTAGACACCGTAAGCGCCGCGTAAAAAAAGCAGGAGAGCACCATATCACTGCTTTTTGCAAGCACTGACGGGGCGACTCTCCTGTATGTAGCTCAGCTCCCCATGCGCACGGGGCTTTTAGCTGGAGGATAGATTAGACCTTGAGGCGTACCAGATCGTCGAGCATCACATTGATAACCTGCGAGCGGTTATCCACAGGACGCAGCGTCGCGGCATTAGGCGAGACGTCTACCACCTTATAGACGGTGTCGGTATCGCTGTGCTGGTAGTAAGGCATGCTGTGACGATCGCGGTAGTCGCTGCGGTGAATCAGCTCAAACTGCATACCAGTGCGTAAGTTATCGTTGCTGCCTAAGTTAATGCGGATATTGTCTGGGGTGACTTGGACGACACGCGCGTAAGGTAATTGGCAGCGCAGGGTCGAAACGATATCAGAGATCGCATACTTAGCAAGCTGCGCTACGCGCTGACCATACTCCGAGGTATTAAAGAGGTCTGAGCGCACCACAAATGGCCCCTCGATATCCCACTCGGCGTCACCGGCGTAATCCTTGGTGAGGATCATTTCGCCGCTGTACACATCAAAGATCTTGACGTTAAAGCGAATGGTGCGCGTTGGGGTGTAAATCATCTTGGTGAAAGCATTCTTGCCCACCTCAGATTTAGCCAGCGAGCTAATGGATCCCACAATGATAAATTGCGCTTGGGTACGGCGGGAGATGCTGTCTAAGCTGCGTTGCAGGCTGTAGTCAGGGCCCGAAGCACTTTGCGAAATAAGTAAGCGCGATGGATCGGTAGGTAAGATCGTCAGTGCAGGACTTTGCGAGATACCAGAGTAGACAAGATCGGTCAGGTACTTGTCAAAGCCATCCATGCCCGCTGCCGTTAAGGAAGCATCTGGATCCTCATAGCGGAACATAAAAGGCAGCACGGTCTTTTTGAGGTTACCGGCGTAGCAATCGCTCTTAGCGGCCTCATCATCGATGAGGGCCTTGACCATAACAGTAACGGCCTTACCCGACTCCTGCTCTTCGATCACGGTCATGGAGCGGATTGGTGAGCGGGCTCTGATCTGCATTCTCTCATTGAGCAGGGTGCCGTTTTCCAGCACCTGTTCGATGCTGACATCAGCGCCTGCTTGTAAAGCGGCGTTACGCAGCGCATCATCGATTGCGGCACGGCGGGCTTGAGCCACATCACCGTCGAGAATAGGGGCGGTACCGCGCGCCGTATACCATGCAGCTGATGCGACTTGACTGCACAGCGCTAAAGCGAGAGCTGCAATTTTCAACAGATGTAAAGAAGCACGCATTTCCTTTTCCTAAGTGAGGACGCCTCTAGTGGTGCGTTGGCGCTGGGTAGTGACCCAACTGTAAACGCTTTTGCCGATGAAACGTGGCTTGCAACACGGGTTAAGTGCGCCCGCGCGCAGGGAACGTGGCTGCCCAAAACAATTGGCTCCCGAGGTGCAAGATATGTGCGCATTGTGGTCACAGGGTAGGCTCTAGAGGGGCCCAAAAAGTTCTTAGAGAGAGAGCCTGAGGGCCGGTAAGAGCCATGGCGCTAAGAGTCTCTTGCGGGTACAGGTAGTGGCGTCATACAGTGGAGTCTTTGAGGTTTTGGCAGTGCGTTGCTGGGGGTGTGTACCTCCCAGATGTGTGGCACTATATGCCTTGGCTTAGCACCGCGATGTGGAGCGAAGGAGCTGACAGCGTGTATCACGATAGGGCAGATTAGGAAACAGCCCAGCCTCATTAGGCAGAGTTGTTACCGCTCCGTCTCAATCTTGCTGGCGCTGTCTCAGCTATTGCTGTCTCAGCTATTGCTGTCTCAGCTGCTGTCTTTGCAGCTATTGTGACCACTGCAGCTACCGTGTTCGCCCGTCACTCTTGCTGCTTCAGCCGCTATTTGCGCTTTGTGCCTGTAGGTAGTAGATAGTAAGTGTCTTGAGCCTCGTGCATGAGTGCGGCGCACTACGAGGGGCAGCCTCTGTGGTGGTTACAGTAAAGATTACGGCTACTGCTACTTTGCCTCTGGTGGAGCAGCTCTCTTTGTTCTTGTACACCCCTGTCATGCTCCGCGCTGTAGCTGTAAGTAAAGATAGCGGTGCGGTCTTTAGCAATGTGCTGTAAGGGATGGGCGCTGATACAATGGGGGTGGTGAGCTTCAGGTGATGCTGTGGCTGCTGTAGACACTGTGGTCGTAGTCTCTGTGCTTGCGGTGCTGATGCTTCTCACCAGTCTTCACCTCTCTCCCGCTACTCTCCCGCCACTTCCCTTCCTGTAGCCATACCAGCTACCCCGCATCAAGGGCAGTACAACTCCGCGCGCCATAGTCATTAGCCAAGGCAAAGGAGTGATCTCATAAGTAACAGCTGCGGGATATGGTACGTCCACACCGTAAGATGCGTAGTACAGGTGAGCCTGAGCTTAGCGTAAGTTGACTCTTGCACGCTTTACTTAAACTCCGCCATCTATTATTAAGGCAGGCAGTCCACAGGTGGTAGCGCTAAATGCTCAGATCCGTACTGTACGCAATGGCCGCTACGAGCTGTCATCATCACCGCGCACATTGCTGTCCTTAGGAGCTGAGGTGCGAGGTTAAAGCCTGTATCAAGCCCACGGCCAGCACGACATGGCATTGTACGTGTCCCTTTGCCACTGAGGTTTACGCATCAGCATTCCACTTAGTAAGCCCCGTAAAAACGCCCTCACCATACGCCCCGCTACCTGAACTCTCTGGCATTTTAATTGCACCTGCCCTGCCTCATAAAACGATCGGTAGTTTGTGGCTAATGTATGGCTTATAAGTCACGCCTACCATTACTTTCGAGGTTCAGGAGATGCAGTTTAAGACATCATTGCTCGTAGCACTGTTTGCGAGCTTCTTACTTCCTGCCTGCAGTGGTGTGTACGAATATGATGAAGAAACGGGCACAGTAGGAGCCCCTGTTTTTGGTTCCAGCAGCTCAACCTCCCCTGCCTCGACCTCGACCCCAGCTCCTGCTGCTACTACTACTAATATTTCAGCCCAGCCTTCTGTCTCAACTTCGTCCCATGCCACAGACGCTGCCGTCTACAGACAGCGCGGTATGGAAATCAGCGCCATTACTTCTCGTATGGCGGATACCCTGCAACAGAACATGTTCTACTATCTGTTGCCAGATGCCCCTGTGGATCGCACTGCTAACACTGGTGACGTCAAAATCGTGACCATGCCACGCATTGCGATTACGTCCTTTGTGGATACGGACACCTACGAGAACTCCGGTTATTTAGGCCGCGCCTTAGCAGAGTTCTTTACCCATGAGCTCTCCTCCCGTGCCTTTGATGTCACCGAGTACAAGCTTACCGGTAAGCTCTCAGTGAGCAAGGACGGCGATTACATCCTCTCGCGTGACTGGCGCAAGATCGCCCGTGATACCAACGTCAAGTACCTCTTAGGCGGTACTATCACCCGCAATGATGCCGGTGTGGTCTTAGTGGCGCGTATCATTAACATGCAGACCCGTCAGTCGATTGCTACGGCGACAGACTTTATACCTTACAACCTGTTGCCAACTTGCTATCGCACCGCCCAAAAGAATTGCTCTTTTGCCGGTGCTTCGAGCTACTTAAGCCCAAACCAAATTCGCGTCGCCAACTACTACCAGACTACAGAGCAGGTCAATCGCTCGCGCTTAGAGGCTTTACGCCCACGTCCTGCGAGCACGCCTCTTAACAGCAACAGCACCAAGCAGGCGTTAACCCGTGCCCAAGTGGTCTCCGCTAAGGGCCAGCCTTTAGGTGGTGTGTTTGTCACCGAGAGCCAAAAGCCAACGGTTAATACGATCAACACCATCGCTACTAAAGCCGATCCTCGTTATACTGATGGCGTAGTGGTAGGTGCGACTTCCCGTGGTAACTACGATCGCTACCTTGAGCAAAGAGAAGATGGCGGCGGTTTCTTATTTGGCAATGACGGCGACCCTGTGGTCTACCCTGCCAATACTTACGTCCACAACACCATGCTCGTGCGCGATACGGCTGACGAGAGTGGTTATGCACGTGTCTCCAATTAAGGTTGAGGTGTAAGCTATGATCAAGTACCTCGGAGTAGCATTGCTCTCTGGTGTCTTAGCTCTGAGCGCCACTGGCTGTTCGAGCATGATCCGCAATGCCTCGATGGCGGTGCACTACACTGACACCGGTGTCAACGAACTGGACGATTACCCAATTCTCCGTGCTACGGGCTATGCGGTCTTATCAAGACAAAAGGGCAGCACGCAAGCGGAAAAGCAGATTAACGCCATGCGCGCTTCCAAGATGGAAGCCTACCGTGAGCTGACCGAGCAGCTGGTGGGCGTGTACGTTAAGGCTAAGAACCGCAACAGCAACAACATTGAGCGCTCTGATACCCTCACTACTGAGGTCGAGGGCTTAGTGCATGGTGCGCGTGTGGTACGCCAATACCCAGTGGGTGACACCTACTGCACGGAACTGGAGCTTGATACCAAGCGTATTTACGATCTGTACCAGATTCGTGGCACTTTATAGTGTGCGTTTCCTTGCCTCACTGTGCGTAGCAGTGTGATGCCGCAAAAGAGCTCGTGTTGGCAGTAGCTGACATGGGCTTTTTGTGTTTTTGGAGCTCTCTTTTTGGGGGCGCGCACAAAGGCATGCGTGTAGAGGCAATTGCCTGTACAATACGGGTCAGACTATTCTTTTGTGTCCTTTGGTTTGTTTCGGAGGAGCTGTACTGCGCAAGGTGGCCATTGTAGCGTGCTTGTGCTGGTACTGAGGTGCCTATGGTAATGACGCGTCGCTCAATGCACAAGACTAAAACGGTTCCTGCTATCCGTAGCTTACGGGACTATTTGGACGAGCAGGATCAGCTCCTTGATACCGTGATGCGTGTGCTCAATAAAGAGTACAAGGCCATTAAGGAGCGGCGTTTAGCGGAGCTCGATGCCATTTCCGAGGAAAAGTCATCGTGCATGCTGAAATTGCAGGCCAATGATCAGCGCTTAAAGCTGCACCCACAAGCTGATCTCCTGAAGACCGAGTTCTTACCACGCGTCAATGCTATTAAGGCGAAGCTTACCCAGTGTAAGCAGCAAAATGAGGTCAATGGCAAGCTGATCTCCCTTGCTATGGCGTCAAATCGCCGCTTATCGGCGGTGCTCATGAATGCCCGCGATAAGATGTCCAAGAACATGACATACACCGATAAGGGCAACACGGTGGCAACGGGGCCTTTACGCGTTAACACTAACGTCTAGACCGCCCTGAGTGCTGTGCAGTGCTTGCGCTTATGCACCCAGTCATTTCGGTGTTACGGCCGTTTAGCTTTGCGTGAGCGGCCGCATAAGCAGCACCACCTTAGCGCCTACGGCGTAGTGGGGACTGCCACTACGCTGTGGCAGCTGCCGCTATCCTAGCCTATCCCATCCTATCCCATCACATCCCGCCTTGCTTACTCTCCTCCTCTCCGCTCTTCTCAGGTTCCTTCTTGTTACCTGCGTGCATCGTGCACTTTAGTGCGAGTGCTGTAGCGTTGCGTCATTTTACTTAGTGCCTTAGCGTGTTTTAGAGCTTTAGCGTCGCACATGGCCTCGCTGTGCTCCAGTCCGCTGCACTCCATTCCAATGCAAGTAATCTAAAATCCTCTTGGGGTACAGGATATGGCGGTGGCCATTCCCTGTAAGTTGTGACCGCTAAAAGCTGAGTAAGCTCACATCTAACACTTTAGATAGTGTGCGCTGCGCGCCTTGGCGCCGCCCTGCGGTGCTTTACCTTAACGATAGACATTGATCGCCGCCATCACGCTATCGGCCGCAGCGTACCTAAAAGAGCCAGCATTCTGCTGCTCTTCATTTCAAACAACAGCCAGTCCAAAACAACTCACCCTTGTAGGTTCTGTCAGTCTCGCTATTAACACCTCAGCAGCAGGATTGCCATGAATTCCTGTTTAGGCATCACTAAGAGCCCCGCCACTCTTACCATCTCTGCTACAACTTAGCGTTGCCACAATAACAACAACTCGCCCCGCCGCTACCCCACTAAAGACACAATAGCCTCTCCACAACAGACTGACCTGCAGCAATTTGGCCATAACCACCAGCTTCGCTGTTACTTTCGCACAACCGCCATTACTACTACTACTACCAGAGCTGTCATCTCCACCCCATTAGCTCAAGCCCGTCACTAACACCAGTCCTGCACGCACCACTTAATCCGGTCTCACAACGTCAGTACCTCCCCCTTAGTCCCTTAGTCCCTCCGCCACTTTGCAGCGTGGTTGGTTGTCCCCATCACACCCCACCCTCACCAGCACAAAGCGCGCATCGCGCTCTTACCGTTACCTCCGTATAAGTTGCCCTCTACGCCACTGCTGCCATGAGTACCTTTTGCGCTTAGTGACGCGACTTTGCTGTCAGCGTCGTGTGTAGTTTTTCTGAGCAATTCTCGTGAGGAGGGTGAGCCCGTAAACAGACGTGAAAAAAGGTACATAAGACTACTTTATGACTGCACTGCGCCACGCTGTTTTTCCGCATAAATAAGGCGTTTTTTGCTAGTTCCATACACTCACGTCACTTTTGCGGCCTTGGGGGCAGAGGGGTGGGGGGTAGAGTGAATTCATGTCCATGTGCAGGTGGCGCCCACGCACTTTTCACTGTGGGGACTGCGCTGGTCGAGCGCTACCTGTAAGGCTTGAGCCTCTTAACGTCGCACCATCACGTCTGTCACATCTGCAGCTTTTTCCGTTCACGCCACGGACGCCGCTCTCGCAATCCTTCCTATAACCATCACTCTTAAGGAGCTCTTATGACGAATCATTCATCATCAGCAGCATCTACTGTCCCAGCGGACAAAAAGCACAACCAGCTGGCGCAGCCCTTCTGGCCAAGTGATGCCCGCTCTAACGCGCGCATGGTGTCACCTGCTGGTCTTGCGGCCTCGGATAACGCCAGCTACTTAGACTCGCGCCTGACAGGAGACATTGTGGGCCTTAATGACGCTGATGCCGCTGCTTTTGCTAACGCCATCTTCTGGGAGCAGCCCCCAGAGAGTGAGTTCGCAGAGTTACTGACCACTGAAGAGCAAGCCTCGGGGAGCGGTAAGTACGAAGCGAGCTCTTACACCCAGCCAGCTGACAGCGCACAAGAGCAGTTAGGGCGCGAGCGTTTTGCTGCTGAGGACGCTGGCTACGACTACAACCTTGGATGCTGTGGCACAGGTGACATCCCGCTTGAGTACTACACCGCCATGCCCGAGAATCTTGAGGGCTTTGTGCCAGAAGCGGAGTTCTTTGACATGCCGGATTACGACGAGTCCGAGGCGCCTGTAAGCGCTAAGGCAGAGGACGCTGAGGATTACTTCCTCATCGATCCTGAGTATGACACAGCTGTCGCTAAAGCTGCTCACCACTCCCGCTGTCCAGCTCCAGAGCCCTAACCTGAGTCTGAGGACAGTAGCCCCGAGGTAAAGGGTACTGCCACTGTGGCGTCACAGCGTCAGAAGATAGCTCCTCCAACTGACCGCTAAGGCAGTAGCAGGGTAACGCCAGTACGCAAGCAGCTGTAGCCTTAAGACACGTGCGTGGTACTGAGAGGTGAGCTGTAACGCCGCGTCCTGATCACAGCAACGCCTTTTACTGTCATTATCTGCCACTTTCAGCGTGCTCTTCTGATACTGACGCCTCTTGCAGCAGAGACCGGTAGGCGCTTACTTCATCCCTAAGCTCACTCCCTCATGCCACGTACTAAGGCCACTTCCTCGCGTCACTCCTTTACGCCATTCTCTATACCGACACTTCCTAAGGACATTGCACATGACCAAGTCGTTTATCTCATTCCCTCACCAGAACCAGCGCGCTCTGGTGCAGTCAGCATCTGCACTACTGCGCCAGCCAAAGCCGCAGCTGCGTAAACGTAATGAGCTCAAGCAGCTGCTCGATCCGCTCCTAGTGGAGGTACTCACTGCCCATTGCCCTCAAGACAACTGCCCTGAGGTAAATTCTGAGGTGTACCGCTACCTCGAGCATTACCTGCCACAAGAGGAGGCACCAAAGGACATTTACCGTGCCGCTATCGATGCTGCTGTGGACATGGCTTCTGACTTTAAGGATGAGATGCAGAAGATAGAGTTTGCTGACGCAGATGCAGACTCTGCGCTGGGCGGTGCTGATGCAGATGCTGATGCTGCGTATAGCTTGAATCTGCCAGATGCTGAAAGTGAGTTGCAGCTGCAAGAGACTGTCTTTGCGGCAGATGATGACAGTACGTTGTGCCATGGCTCTTACGACCTCTTAGGTGAGAGCTTTGTGCAAGATCATCAGGGCGAAGCAGAAGTCAGTGCGGCAAAGAACCGCACGCGTGACAGGAGGAAGCTCATCTTGGATAGCACGCCGCAAAAGTCTGGCAAGAGCGCAGCACCTGCAAAACAGCAGGCCCTTACTGCGCTTCAGGACAGCTTACTTACGGCCAGCAACTTTAGGCCTGTGCCTTTTTCCGCCTTGCAAGAGAGGGATGACGATCGTTACTTCTTATCTGCGGAGTACCAAAAGTGGATCGTAGACAGCTCCGCGCTGCCAGAGAAGTGGGATCTGCTGGAGTTACCTGATGAGAGCGCAGTACAGGACAAACTTAACGACTGGGAGATGCTGTTCGTACCAGATGATGGGGGCTTACAGAAGATGGCCCCAGACTGGTCTTATCCGGACTTATCAGCAGAGGAACTCACCCAAGAGGCACAGGCGAACAAGCCGCCATTAGAAGAAGTGACGTGGAGAGCAGAGAACTTCACTGCGCAAGTGGTGGCGCCAGAGTCAGGGCGGCCGCACTTTTACATGGCATGGCCACAGCCACATAAAGAGAGTGAAGCGGTCATCCCTGCGACTATGGAGCTGCGCTCTAATCCGGATATAAGTCAGCTGCAGCAGTTATGTGTGACTTTCCCCGACAAGGATACAGTAGCGACGATGCCTACAAGTGAGATGCAGACTACCTTTGCTCCATATTTGAGACGCAAGGCGACGCAGCAGCTGCCAAGTCGTCACGGTAAGCACTACCAGCATCGCTCTGGAGGAAGCAGAGCGCGAGCTACATCTGTGGGGCGCAGCCGCTAAGCAGCGTAGGACGGCTCAGGCGGTGTGCGGCCATGGAGCTTAGCTGCAGAGTGTAAAGAGAGCTGCCGTAACCAGAGTAGTGGCTGATGCTTCTGCTCTGGTTATGGTGACCACTGCCACTCTTTGCTTTGCTTTGCGCAGGCAGAGACCGCTCCTAGAACCTCAACTCACCCTGAACAGTGTTGCCCTCTCTACCAACTGATTATTCCACTACTACTACTACTACTATCACCACTACCATCAATCACCACCACCAAAAGTACAAGCTCCAGCACTATCTTGACGATGCGGTGGCGTCGCACCATAGCTGCGCTCAGAGCGGGTTAGGAGAATAGGTTCTTCAGGTTAGTGTTTGAGTGGGGTGGTTCTCTGCCGGAGGATTGTTTCCATGTTTCCCCTGCGTGCTAACCCTGATACTGACTCTACCGTTGCTTTAAGCGCTGGCTCTGTAAGGACAGCAGCGGCAGCTGCTGCTGCTGACGAACCACTCTTAGTTGGGCGCGATGTCTCCTTACATGAGCTCTTTTCTGATCCGGCCTTAGTGTGTGACCACTGCAAGCTACCACTGTGTGCACCGCACTGTGTTGCTCACATCCCACAGGGGCATGGCTGTTATGTCTTTGAGCGCTCGCGTCTTAATGCCTTACTGCTCTTTCTTACTAAGCCCAGTGCTGATGCTCTATACATCGTAGGCCCCGTGGGCTGTGGTAAGACCTCTTTAGTCTTAGAGACCGCTGCCCGCTTACAGTGGCCAGTAGAAAGTGTTAACGTAACAGCACACACCAAGCTCTCCTCGCTTATGGGCTCTTATCAGCGTACAGGTAGTGCAGAGAGCTCCTTTGTCTCTGGGCCCTTAGAGCGGGCCGTGCGCTATGGTGAGATTCTGCTCTTAAACGACGGTGATGCGCTCGATGACAGTGTGCTTGGGGCCTTAAAGGAGGCCTTAGATAGCGGTAGACTCACTCTCCCAGATCATACCGGTGAGGTCATTAGGGTGCATCCGTTCTTTCGGGTGATTGCCACCTCGAGCATCTTTGCAGGGCACTTGGCTGATCACTTTGAATGTTGGCGCTTTTTAGAGTGCGGCTATCCGCAGCGGGAAATTGAGCAGGCCATTATTGAGCAGGCTGTGCCTGGGATTAACTCTGTCTTTGTCGAGAGAGTGCTGCACTTTGCGGCGGAGATACGCTTCAACAGCAGCTCATACCACCTCTGTGCAGGGGATGTGCTTTTTGATATTTCTTCTTCGCTCAAAGAGTTCCGTACCCATGTAAGGGAGAGAGCAGAGACGGTCTGCTTTGCCACTACCACCACCACCGCCACAGAGATAGTGGGTACAGTCGGGGCACCAATAGTAGCTTTGTGTCAGGAGCAGCTTCCAGAGGCAGAGGCGGGCGCTGTTAAGAGCAAAAGGACAGAGGACAACACACCAAAAGAGACGCCATTGCCACCGCCGATGCCACTGCCCCCACTTCCTGCGCTGCCCTTACAGCAACTGAGTGTTGCTGACATGGCTCGTTTGCGTGCCGATACTCTTACCGCATTACGCCATGTCCTTAAGGAGCCTCCGCCTGTAGTGCATCACTTTACACGAGCGCAGCAGCAGCAGCACGGACTGCGCTCAACTGTGATCGGTGATACGGTGGTAAGCTCGGTGGTGCCGCTTAATCGGCTCTTTGCTGATGGCGAGATGTCGTGCAATTTGCCACACATTGATAAAGCCTCGGAGCTGCTGACCAATAGTGGCTGGTATCGTTACACCGATCCACTATTTTCAGGAGGCGACAAACTTAGCACGGCGCTCTCCACACGCACGCTGCTGCGGATTTGTCGCCTCTACGCCAGCAATGAGCAGATCAGCGTCCAAGAGGCGATTACCATGGCCTTTGGCTCAAGTTTAAGCTTGCCGGAGTATGAGTTTGTGTTGCGCTTAAGTTACGACGTTTTTGGGTATGGTGGTGAGTTTTATCAGCAGCGGCATTGTGGGGGAGAGCAGGGACAGTAGCAGGAGATAGTGTTACATGCTGACAAAGAGAGGTGCTTACCGGATGATGGTGGGCACCTCTTTTTCTTTTGTGAGCTGCTGGCAGTAAAGGCTATCTTATTAGCGGCGGGGTATGTTGGGATGGGGAACTTTGCGGACACCGCTCAGCGCTCGATTGGGGATGAGAGCTGAGAGCAAAGAGGTGAGGGAACAACTGACTTAAGAGATGACGTAATTTTGGGTAATCATGGTGCCCCTTCTGAAGATAGGATTCAAATCACCTGTCCCCTTCATCTCGAGGTGTGTAACGTTGCTATCTCGCATCCCATCCTTCGGTATTTATTAGATCACTCTTTCCTCGGGGCAAATGACGCCACACATGGGCAAACAAAGGGAGTAGCCCGTGCAACGGGCAAAATAAAAGCGCCTCGCGGCGCCTTTATTCTGTGCGTGCTTTTAGCTGTGCTTGCTTTAGCCAAGCAAGTCCACTAAGTCACGCTCCGTCGACAACAGCATCTCAGCAGTAGCCTCATCGTCAAACTTAAACGTGCCCTCGGCCAGCTGCTTCTTAATCTCAGCCACTAAGTTGTGGTCGATACCATCAGACTTGCGTGCCATTGCCGTTGCTTGGGTCAGAGTCTTGGCAGCAGCAGTAATGACCACGTCATCGTTGCTAAGACCAGCTTGATTCTCTACGGATGTAACGCTTGGCTGTGCCTGCTTGGCGGAAGTGATTCTGCTTGGGGTTGCCTTATCGGACACGGCCTTAAGCGCATAGTCATGTAAGCTGTCAATTGCCATCAGCAATTCCCCTGAAGATTTAATGGATGCAACAAAAACAAATCACAACACAGAGGCTGTCACTTGCCGCTTGCTTGACCATGCCGCATCTTCCACGCCATAGCACCAATAGAGTACATACTCTGCACTGTGTAAGTAGAAGCGCCCTGTGGTCACTGCACAGAGCCTTGCGGAAAAAAACGATGTTGGCCAAGCTGCAGGCAACAGCAGCCAGAAAAACAGGTCAGTGTCTTACACTAACCTCGTAACGACACGCCTCAGCGGCTTGCCGTCAGCTCCTTTATTTTGCAATTACTACCATTAGCGACAGCTGCAGCATTTTCTAAAGTAATCTATTGCTCCTTGCTTGCTGGGGGACGTTGCCAGCCTACCCAGCGGAGCAAAGAGGGGCGCTGCTCTGACGCCTTTTAGCTGCTAAACTTGTATGTACAGATAGCTACAAGCGCTGCGCGTGGACGCTAAAGATAGCACTTAGATGACAGCAGAATTGAGCTGTGATATTGCCTCAGTCCCTTATAGCGGCAACAAAACGTAAGAGTACAGTAGCAGCAGCGGCAGTAGCAGCAGAAGTATTGCTTAAGCTGTTGGCAGGGCTTGTATAACGGCAGCACGTGTCCGTTCTTGATAGGTGCAGTGTGGTGCTATTCTAGATCGATTGTAAGCGACTCTGAGTAGCGCTGCCTTCCTGCCAGCCTGCCTGTCTGCACTGCACAAGCAAGGCGGAGCTGCCCTTAGAAGACCACATCCACAGTCGCCGGCGCCGATACCACTCCCGTGATCACCTTTTGGCTCTTGAGATTCTTTACCCTAATGGTGTCATTGATGTTGCCATCCTCAAGGGCCTGTCCTGAGGTCTTTAAAGAGAGCGCATGCGAGCGCGCCACAATATTAACCTTATCGTTTTTGCACACCACACAGAAGCTGTTAGTGCGAATCTGCTCACCGGCTTTGACATCGCGCTTTAAGCGGCTGCCCACTAAGATGTTAGGATCAGCTACCGCCGATGAGAGGTTAGTGTTCTCATCAATGTAGACATGCTTGAGGTCATTAGTGCCTATCACCTGCCCCTTGGAGAGATTATGTGAGGCTACCAGCGCTGGCATCAGCAGCTTTACGGTGACTGGCACCGTAATCGAGTATGCATTGCCAGGCTTGCTGCAGGTGATACGTACCTGAGAGTTGCGTCTAATGGACTCACCCTTTAAGGCTGCGGTGAGGTAGCCCTCACAACGCCCACCAAAGTCACGGCGGTCATCGATAGGGTCAGCTTTGACCTCCACACGGATATCCTGCTCTGAGTTTTGAAATTGCGCAAGGAGGTATTGCTCTGCTACACGGCGTAAGAACTCGGCCTCTTGTGGGGTGGCATTGGCGCTAAAGTTTAGCGTAAGCAGTAGTAGGGTCACAGGCAAGCACAACCAGCGTAATGGCGTGAAAGCACAAGTACGGTGCACAGCACGGGCGCGGCGGGTAGCAGTAGCAGAGACAGCAAGAGAGGCGTGCTGCAGCCATTGGGTAAAGAGCATAAGCCAACCTCCATGCAAGGGCAAAAGCACGCACCTCCTACAGCGAGGTGCTGCTAAGAAAAGCGGCAAAGGAAAAGTAGTCACGCCGCGCAAGGCTAATGTAATGGTCACAGCCACTGCACTACACGGCGCCACAGCACTCAAATAGGGAGAGAAGCTTGATGCGCAGGGCCGACGCTGTGGTCTTACGAACCCTAAACTGAGCAAAATTGTAGCACGGGTCAAGAGCTTCTTTGGGATACAAAGCTGTATGCAGCAGCCGCTATACGTGAGATAAAGCCTTTCGCTTCTGTAGCATCAGGGGCCGATCAGTGGCCTTGCACCTTTGGCGCGCACCACGCTGTAGCGTACTGTACGCACAGTAGCGCGCTGTGGTGTGGTGCGCCCGTGTACTGCCTGTACTCTGCACAGTGCAGTATATCGTCTTGATGTGCTGTTACGCTGCCCAAGCGCGCTACTTCGATCCTAAGTCATTTCCCTTAGGATAAAGACAGTGCCGCCGCTGTTACCACCTTCCACTGCTAATGTTCTCTGCTGCGTGTTGCGCTCGGTGCTATCTTTAGTGCCAAACAGAGCAACACCACACTGTAGTAGTCTTGCGAGTGCACTTTTTGGGGAAAAATATGCGAGGTTGTGATATACGGCCTGTTTGTAAGCCGAAGTAAGCTGGTAAAATGTCACGTTGCTGAGGCTGGATTCTCAACAAAACAAATTGGTAACTGCCAGCAAGCGCTTCATTACTGTGTTCACTGCACTGTGCAGGTGGCCTGAAGATGATGCACTCTGAGAAAAATGATTACCTGCGCTCTTGCAGGGGCATAGGGGGTTTATGAGTGGTGCGCTTGTGTGCTCTTGTGTCTAGATTTTGCAGCTTGCTTGCAATCTAGGAACGGTGCTCCGGCGGCGAAATCTTGTCCAAGCTTGTGCAGCCAAGCACATGGCACTGCACCTAAACTTGCCTGTTCCTCTCTTGCCTGCACAGCTGCGTTACAGTGTTGCGTGAGCGTGCAGTAAGAGACACTCAGGTTACACGCGGTGTCATGCTGCGATGTTAGTTCCGTCAAAAAGGCAAATGATGCCTGCTTTTGCAGTAAAAAGGGGAAATTGATGGCTGGCGTAATGGATAAAGTCAACCAGCTGACTGAGCTGGTTGGACAGAACCGCATGGAGCTGTTGCTCTTTAGACTTTCGGGACTGAGCCAGCGTTATGGCATTAACGTCTTCAAAGTACGTGAGGTGCTGCCATGCCCGCATCTTACCGTGATGCCACGTCTCCATCAGTTTGTGATTGGTGTTGCCCACATTCGTGGTAATACCCTCTCGGTTATCGATCTGGCCTACGCTATCGGCGGTCGTCCTTCCACTAACTACGAGAAGGGCTTTATCATCATCGCTGAGTACAACCGCTCGATTCACGCCTTCCTCGTCAGTTCTGTTGAACGCATCATCAACATGAACTGGTCGAAGATCATGCCGCCACCAAAGGGCGCTGGTCACAGCAACTACATGACTGCTGTCACCGAGATCGACGATGAGCTCATCGAAATCCTCGACGTGGAAAAGATCCTCGACGAGATCGCGCCAAACAACAGCACCATTAACAGCGATGCTATTAAGTCCTTAAAGGTTCCTGAGGGCACGAAGGTGCTGGTGGCAGATGACTCCAAGGTAGCTTTAAAGCAGGTCAGACGCGCTTTAACCGAAATCGGTGTCGATGTGATCGAGGCGCACGATGGCAAGGAAGCTTTTGATGCCCTGCGCGAAATGGTCAGAGACGGTAAGCGTATTCAAGAAACGCTGTCTCTGGTTATCTCTGACGTGGAAATGCCAGAGATGGACGGCTATACGCTGTGCGCTAACATCCGCAACGATCCAAACCTGCGCGATCTGTACGTGATCCTGCACACCTCGCTGTCGGGCGTGTTTAACCAAAACATGGTGTCCAAGGCAGGTGCTAACGACTTCATTCCTAAGTTCAATCCTGACGAGTTAGCCTCCGCGGTGGAGAAGGGCTTAGCCATTATCCAAAGCGGTAAGTCTGGTGCTGACTGCGTCATGAAGAACAGTATCAAGGTCGGCTAAACTCTACTTAGCTAAGCATGGGGCAGCACCTGAAGCTAGATTACTCTTGAGGTTGGTCTGACCACCTTGAGATAAGGTGTTCTAGCACCGCTCTTATCCCTAAGATGGGTACAGGATCAGAAAATGGCCTCAGAGGGGTAACACTTTTTGTGGTGCACCTGCAAATAGCGAAATAGCGGCCTCATCTGCAGCGGCCGCTGTGCTTAAGACCTTGCTTGGTTGTCTTTAACGGAGCCGCGTAATGCCCTATGCGTAAGCGTAGGGAGGTAAGCGGTCAATACCAGCACAAGAACTCAAGAAAGGACATTTTGTCCCTACTTGATCGGGGCTTTGTAGACAAGCCCGTAGTGATCCGCAATCTACATCAGAAGATTAGATAGAGGCTCGCTACTAGAAAAAAGCAGTGTTAACACTGTGTAAAAGCAGAGTTAGCACTGTGAAACCGCAGACGTAAGTTTGCGGTAGTTCTAAGGCCGCCAAGAAAAGAGTAACTTTCAGGCAAAAGTGAGGATTTGTCTGGAGGTGAGATCACAGCCTAGCAAGTCAGTAGCTCTAGTGACAAAAGCCGCTAGCTGGGTCTATAGTAAGAAACAGGGGTGATCGGCCAAGTAGCTAGAGCGTATGGCTCTATTTTCTACTAAGACCGAGGTAGTCTGCCCTCGTTAGCGTGTTGCCCTATGGCTGCACGAGAGGAACAAGGGTGCCGCATCTTTGTCGCTCACTATTTGTTGTTAATTCCTTGTCCCGCTACCAGAGTGATTGCTTTTTGGTAGATGCGCTGCGGCCTCGTGATCGCTGCACCGTGCCCCTGAGCGCGTACTGCGGGAAAGTTGGTGTGATGTTCTGTTTTGGCGTGGGGCTAAGAGACTGCTTAGCTGACGCTTCCAGAGGTTCTTATGTCCGATAATCCTCAGAATAACAACTTTGGCAATGGCTCTATCTCCCGCATTGCCTCTAGCTTTTTGCATCGTAAGTCGGACTCTGCGCCAGCTAGCAGCAGTGCTAGCACTAGCACCTCATCCTCCTTTAATCGCACTTTAAGTGTGTCGCCAACGAGCACGGCCTCTTCTTTAGGCAACCGTAGCTTTGGTGGTGCGGGTACCGCTACGCCAGGTGCGGGTACTGCTAGTACCTTAGCTACGCGCCAAAGTGGAAACGCCATTGCCTCGGTAATGCGTAAGACTTCCACACCAAACCGCGCGCAATTTACCCCAAGCACCTACCCTGGTATTACCAATCTGGCCATTGCCTCCCAAAAGGCGGGCTATGATTCGGTCTCGGCGCGTAATCCTGATATCCAGCCAACCACGCAAGACCGCCTGCAAGTGCAGTCGCGTACTGTTAGCGACATGCAATACCACCGCTTTGCCAAGTACATTGAGGAGCAAAGTGGTATCGTCTTAGGCGAAAACAAGCAGTACTTAGTCAACAGCCGCTTATCGGCGCTGTTACTGCGCTTTAAGGTGCCTACTATTGATGAGCTCATCAATCGCGCCATGCAGCCTAATATCTACAAGGATATTAGCTCGGCCGTGATTGACGCCATGACCACCAATGAGACGCTGTGGTTCCGTGACACCTACCCATATCTGGCCTTAAAGAACATCATCCTGCCAGAGTTAGCCCGTGCCGGTAAGATCCCAGTACGTATTTGGTCGGCTGCCTGCTCCTCGGGCCAAGAGCCTTACTCCATTGCCATGATCGTGCAGGAGCAAGCTACCAACATGGTGCACGTTGATCCTTCTCAGTGCCAGATTATTGGTACTGACATCTCCCCTGAGATGCTCGATCGCTGCCGCTTTGCTCACTACGATAACCACGCCTTGGCTCGTGGTTTAAGCGCCGAGCGTAAGGCTAAGTTCTTTAAGCCAACCAAAGATCCAAACGTGATGCGAGTGGATGACAAGATCAAGCAAATGGTCACCTTCAAGCAGATGAACCTCTTAGGCTCGTACAGCCTCTTAGGTCGCTTTGATGTGATCTTCTGCCGTAACGTGCTGATTTACTTCTCCAATGAGGTGAAGAGCCAGATCTTAAACAAGTTTGCGCTGTGCTTAAACCCAGGTGGCTACCTGATCTTAGGCTCGTCGGAGTCGATTCAGGGCCTGTCGGATAAGTACGAGATGGTGCGCTGCAACCCTGGCCTTGCTTATCGTTTAAAGGGTTCTAACCCATTTTCTAAGCACTAAGTTTAGGCTCAGCCCAGCCTGCAGAACGGCGCTGTCAGGTACCGCCTTATGGGGTACACATGTAAAGCTAAGTAGGGTGGGCTTTAGCGTCGGCTGTTGCTGAGTATTTTGCAGCGTCGGGGCTGAGATGGGCTCTTGCTAGGTTCGTGACATGGCTAATAGAGCAGAGCCCCGTGCTGTATCTGAGCTCTGCTGTGGAGCCTGTGATGGTGCCTCTTGTGGTAGCTGGCCTTTTGCTGGCTGCGCCGTGGCATATTTCTTGACATAGTTGGGTGAGTTTTCATTGTGCCGTCAGGCCGTGGGGCCTGCTCGCAAGAGTGTCTTGAGTGAGCGCACCCTCAGGTAAGTGGTATGGGGAGTAGTGATGTCGGCTATCAGCTTTGACAAATTGTTTGGCGTGCATCAGCACACCATGCGCATTCGTAACAATCGCGCGGAGGTCATTGCTGGTAACCTCGCCAACGCTGATACCCCAGGCTTTAAGGCCCGTGATCTCGATTTTAACGAGGCCTTAGTGCAGGCAGCGCATTTACAGACGGTAAAGCCACTGCCACAGATGGCTAAGACGGCAGCCGGTCACATGGACATTACGGACTTAGAAAAGCTCAAAGATCCAGGCTCGATCATGAAGTACCGTAATCCATTCCAACCTGATACGGGTAATGGCAACACGGTTGAGGTGAGTACTGAGCGTATGAACTACCTCAGCAACAACATTGAGTATCAGGCGACGATGCAATTCTTAAACGGCCGTATCAGCAAGATGCGCACGGCCTTACGTGGGCAATAGTACAAGCCGCGCCTAAACGCGCCATTAGAGGCTTAATATGAGCGTCTTTCGTATTTTAGACATCGCGGGCACGGCCATGAATGCCCAGTCTATTCGCTTAAATGCGACTGCTTCTAACCTCGCTAACGCCGAGTCGGTCAGCTCATCTGTTGATGAGACTTACAAGGCCCGTCGTCCACTGTTCTCGGCTGCGTGGGAAGAGGCGTTAGCACGCAATGAGCAGAGTGGTGAGCCATGCGATCCTGTCACGGGTGAGCCATATGGCATTGGCGTGGCGTTAAAGGGCGTGATTGAATCTGACGCTCCTGCGATTCGTGAGTACAATCCTAACCATCCTCTGGCTGATGCTGACGGTTATATTTACCGTCCAAACATTAACCCTGTAGAGGAGATGGCGGATATGATGAGCGCCCAGCGCTCGTACCAGACGGCTGTGCAGGTAGCTGACAGCGCCCGTCAGATGCTGTTACAGACACTGCGCTTAGGTCAGGAGTAATCTCCTCAAATTAGCGCAGGGGCGCGAGCGGTGCCTTGCGGCAACAGCGTCCTTTACGAGGCCTCAGAGTGCGGGAGCACTGCTGGGGCTTTGTTGTTTTTGACGGTGGCGTGGTGCTGGTGCTCTAAACTGCTGTTGTAGCGCCAAGACTCCGTTGAGATACCTTCTAACCAGTAGGCAGAGCTGATCTCTTGAGGAGCAACCACAGAGCAAAATGAGCTCACAGCAACAGGAAGCATACAATGGTTTTGCTTCCCCCAAGATAGTAGCGTCGCAAGGGCTGTCACCAAACATGTAGAGAGGCTCTCAGAGGGTATCCCTGCAAGCAGTTACACTCTCAGCACGCCACTGCAACAGCAACTGCTGCTGCTGCTGCCACTGCCCTCTTCGAGATAACACTGTCTGCTGCAAGCGTCGCATTGCGTTGTCTGCTACCCTGAGGAGAAGCTAAGACCAAAAGAGCAGACAGCTCTCACAGCAGATCTCAGAGACACAAAAGGACGCCGTAGCGTCCTTTAGTGGTGACCATACTGATCACAAAGATTAAGCACAAGACAGCACCTTAGTCGTCGCCGTACTCCTTTAGGAACAGCTCATGGCCAATGGTGTAGAAGTGGCCACCTGCCACATAGTGCAGCGTGCGCAGGCTGTCATCAGCCTCATTAAAGTGCCAGTGGTTGTTGCTGTAGACGCGCGTGTCAGTTACGATCTTTTTGCACTGACCAATAAACATGTCGTACTCTTGCTCGTTGTGCCCCTCAGGGATGACCTCATACTCGAGGTAAGCGACGCAGCCTTTGACCACAGGCATCGAGAAGCCAGGAAGCTCAATGAGCTCAATGCCGCAGTGATCTAACTTGTCCTTATCGTCATTCTTGGAGATCGAACCCAGCTTCATGACCTGCGCTGCGATACCAGCGCTTGGGTAGCAGAGAACAAACTTACCGGACTTTTCAATGAGCGGACGGGTGTAGTGGCTCTTATCGATAATGGCGTAGCCCTTAGAAAAGTCACACACGCCAGCCCATGCGGCGGCCATGATGTCCATGTCGCCTTGATAGGAGGCACCGACCAAGGTGGTAGCGCCGATGTTGAGGATGCGGTAAGACTTGTTGACGTCCTGTTCTTGTAGATAATCCATACGATGTTGCAGCCCTAAAAGGCTGTCCTTATCTGGTTTCTGCACATGGCGTGATAAGAGCGCCACTGCTTTTCAGCAGGGAGATCCTGTAGCCGCACTCATCATACCCTCGTGCTTTTAGCTTGCAGCAGTTGCCCTCTGACAAAATTGCTCAGACCTGCTAAAAATGCCGAAAGGATCACAGTTTGCGCCGTAAAACAGAGATGTAACCTACCACAGATATGGCTGGCTTAATGCCCCCTGCATAACGGTGCACGCTACGTGACTGAGGCAGCTACAACCAACAGCACGTCGCACTGCCGCTTTGTCAGCTACTGCTTGCATCAGGAACAATCACGCCAGTGCCAACACAATAGCTGTGGAGTAGATGCTCAGGAGGAAACAGCTACCGAGCGTGCTCAGTGCTCTTAATGGTAGTGCCTTTAGAGTGTGGTGAACCTAACCAGAGTGCGCGCCAGTGCGCCTCAGCATGCTGTAGAGAGGGACGGCGGAGCGGTTCTGATCGCGCTTTACGCTAGCACTCCCTGCGTTTTCTGTGCTCTCTGTGCCCTATGCGCTCCAAGTGCTTCCACCGCCTGCTACTCTTTGCCCTTAATGCTGCGTATCTCTGCCTCCTGCGCCGCCAGCCAACGCACCTGTGCGTAAAGCCCCTTTCCCCAAGAGGTCAACCCCGCCCCAAGGCCGTAAACAAGCCCTTTGGCCGCAAAATGGGGCCGCAAATGCGTGGCATACTAAATGCGTTACCTCCCCTAAAATGCCCTGCTGGTAAGCAAAGCAAGAGTGTTTCGGCTTTGCTTGTCGTGCCGCTAATAGCCTTTGTGTGCTTCCCTAGCGTCTGGGGCGCGCTATTGCAGTGCTCCTCATGTCACTGCTAGCCTTTAGGTCGCTTGCGACCCCTGAGCTTCATTGGTCTCTTCTTTTTGTATTTTGAGCGCGCATTCCCTCCCAACCTGTAGCGATATCTGCACGGAAGCGGGCTTAAGCCACATTGTTGATTGGGCGAGGATTTTTCATGACTACTGCAGTTGATAACAACGCCAGATACTCCTCTGGTGTGAATTTCACTACTGCGAGCGACTTACAGAATGCGACAAGTCAGGTGAAAGACCAGACTTTAACGCAGGAAGACTTCTTAAAGCTGCTCACCACCCAGTTAGAGTGCCAAGACCCAACCAATCCAGCAGACAACACTGAGTTAGTAAGCCAGATGTCGCAGCTGTCGATGGTGGAGAGCTTAAACTCGATCAACTCGAACATGACGGGTGTGATCGATACCGTTAACAACACCTCGACCTTAAACGCTACCTCGCTGATTGGTACCTATGTCTACACTGACTCTAACAAGGGCTATTACGATGGTGGTAACACTGTCGCATGGTCGATCGATGCTGGTGATGAGACATACTCTAACCTCAAGCTCCAGATTAAGGACGCTACCACCGGTCAGGTCGTGTACACCGATACCGCTGTCGGCTTAACTGGCGAAACCAAGTTTGCATGGCCTGGTATCTACTCGCCACAAGGCCCAGTGGCTGATTCTAAGACTGGTGTGCAGGATCCTGGTACCATTGAGGACGCCGCCGCTAACGCTGAAGCTGCGCAGAACTCTACTACCGCTGCAACCGATGGCACGGCCACTGGCGAAGAGGGTACCGATGATGGTACCACCACCGGCGATACCGAGAATAAAGATCCACAATACACTTACTGCCCATCCGGTAAGTACATCTTAGAGGTCACGGGTACCAATTCTCAAGGTCAAACGGTACAGCTGCAAACCTCCAATCTGGCCTTAGTGACCTCGGTCACCTTAGGCAAGACCATGGAAGACACGATGCTGAGCCTGTATGGCCATAAGGAGATCAGCTTCTCCGAGGCCAAGAAGGTCACGATCTAATTCCAGTGCAGTTCTAAGCAAGACCAAAAAGAGCCAGCCTCAGTGCTGGCTTTTTTGTGGTGCATACACCCCTTGCGCACATGTGCTGCACCAGCCCCTTGCGCACCAGCTAACTTAAGAACGCCGCTGAGTGATGCCACACTGTAATCCGCGCTGCTTTGCTGCTTTGCTGCTGCTGCTGCTGCTGCTGCTGCTCCTTACCCCCTCAAGATGGCTGTAGCCAGTGCCAGATTGCAGTGCTCTTTGTCTTCTTTGTAGTATGGCTACGCCAGAGTAGTGGAGTGAGGTAGTGATGGAGTTTAAAAGTATTTACCACCAAGCGGCGTTTGAGGCCATCAAGATAAACCGCTAATACAAGCCATCCAATAGTGATCTTCAAAGTAGATCGCTGATCGGTGTGGCTCGGTAAATACTTTTGAAC
>JAHLFE010000056.1 GCA_018884035.1 Candidatus Anaerobiospirillum pullicola | reverse complement strand
AGATGTGCTATCGCCAAGTTTTGAGGCTACATCCTTACCTGTGATCGATGCCAGTAAGGGGCATCACTCTTAGGCAAAGGCCGTATATTAGCGGTTTTTGGAAAATCAGGCTCAACTCCACGACGTCAGTTGCTCGCAGCTACCACAAAAAAGGCCACCCACAGGCAGCCCTTTTGCTCATTGATGCTCAGCGTAGCTTTTAGCCCCGCCTCACGTCCTTAGAAGATATTGTCAAACAACGTTGGCTCCTGCGGTGCAGGCTGGGTCTGTGACTGATTGCCATTGTCGTTAGTACCATTGGCGTTGCCATTGTTGTTCATAATCGGCATGCCATCTGGGCCAATCTGCATTGGGCCACTAGCCGTACCTAAGCTCTGATCAACACTCTGTCCCACACGACCCGTTTGCGCAGCCGAGCCATGCACGCCAATTGGCTTGCCGTCAGGGCCAATGCTCGCTGGGCTGCCATCCGGAGTAAATGGCAGGACATCTGGTGGGGTTGGCTCTGCCACTGGCTCTGGCTTTGGGGCCTCTGCCACTACTGGCGCTGGCTTTGGCGCATTAGGATCGACTACCTTTTCATCATCCTGACGTAAGGTAAAATCCTTGGGCGCATAGCCCTCAGGCTCTGTGGTCATGTAATCTGGCAAGAACTGCATTTGCTGATTACCAGCATACTGGTGATAGCTCTGGCAGCTTTGCAGGATCTGATCGGAGTACTGCATAAAGCCATTCAGCGGAATGGTGTACTCACGCACCTTCGCGTTTTCACCTTGTAAGAGGCCAATCTTGAGCTGACCTCCTTCACGCATCTGTAAGAACAAATCAGAGAGGTTCTTATCCTGCACCCGCGTCGTTGGCGCAAACATGATGCGCTTGCTCGACATAATGTCACCGCGTAACGAGTACTCCTGATTGTCATCAACCATGAAACGGGCGTAGACAAAGTCATTGATGCTGTCAAAGATGCGGATATCAAGGCCGCTGACATTGAGCTCAAACAGAGGCGTACTGCTCTCTAACATGCAGCCTACCTTAAACGTCACCGCATTGACCATATCCTCTTGCACCGTCACCGAAAGCGTATGACGTAAGGCAGCCTCTTTAGGCGTCAAATAACGCGAGGAACTGCCTTTAGAGTAGGCATAGGAGGGATCTTCGGTCATCACCCAGCGGCTATCTTTAGAGATAGGCAAATCTGCAAAGCTTGCGGCCGTGGCTGTGTGCACGCCAAGTGAGGTGGTAAACAGCGCTGCTAACCACGCAGAACGCAACACAAACTTAGTCTGGAATAATGAGGTCATTTTAAAACCTTATTCAGAGCACAGCAGGACATATGGCCGCGTGCAAACGCGTGGTGCAGAGGCAAGTTTTGCTCTTGCTCCTTAAGAGGACAACTCCATCCCCTTGTCAGGCTCAAGCCCTTTGCCGTAACCCCAGCAAAGAGCCTACTGTGGTAATTAGTGACCACTAAGTGGCGCCACAGAGTAATACGCTAAGTGTAGTCTTGCCCCGCAACGCCGCCTCATGCGGCGCCTATTGCGCCGCTTGCACCCTAACTAGAAGACTAGAAGAGGATGCGGCACTTTAAGGTGCCTGGGATCTGCTTGAGCAGTGGCACAATCTCCTCTGGCTTATCAGAGTGGATGTCCATTACCACATAGCCAACGTCTCCGCTGGTTTGCAAGTACTGAGCCGCCACATTGATATTCTGCTTAGCGAAAACCTCATTGATTTGCTGCATGATGCCAGGCACGTTCTTGTGGACGTGCAAGAGGCGCGATACCGACTCACGCTTCGCAGGCAGCGACACTTCTGGGAAGTTCACCGCCGTTAAGGTTGAGCCATTGTCGCTGTAGAGAGCCAGTTTCTGCGCCACCTCAATACCGATGTTGCGCTGCGCTTCCTCAGTAGAAGCACCAATGTGTGGCGTCAAAATGACATTATCAAACTCACGTAATGGCGACTTAAACTCCTCACCATTAGCCGCTGGCTCTACAGGGAAGACGTCTACCGCCGCACCTGCGACCTTACCTGAACGTAAGGCCTCAGCTAAGGCATCCACATCTACCACCGTGCCGCGCGAGGCGTTAATGAAGAAGACGCCGTCCTTCATCTGCGCTAAGGTCTGCGCATTGATCATGTTCTTGGTAAGGTCTGTCTCTGGCACGTGTAAGGTCACGATGTCAGCCTTGCCTAAGAGCTCCTCTAAGGTGTCCACCTGCTGAGCGTTACCTAAGGTCAGCTTGTTCTCGATATCGTAGAAGATCACCTTTAAGCCCAAGCTCTCCGCGATGATACCCACCTGCGTACCGATGTGGCCATAGCCGATAATGCCTAAGGTCTTACCACGAGCCTCATAGCAGCCCTTAGCAGCTTTCTTCCAGCCACCACGGTGTAAGAGGGCGTTACGTGCAGGCACGTCACGTAATAACTGTAAGTACTCACCGGTGACCAGCTCCGCTACCGAGCGGGTGTTGGAGAATGGCGCATTAAAGACAGGGATACCTAAGCTGGCGGCCGCGTCTAAGTCCACCTGATTGGTGCCGATGCAGAAGCAGCCCACACCCACTAAGCGCTGCGCGTGCTCTAAGACTTCACGAGTTAAGTGCGTGCGCGAGCGGATGCCCAGAAAGTGCACTTTTTCGATCTTGTCTAAGAGCTCTTGGCCGTCGTAGGCTTTTTTATCATACTCGACGTTGGTGTAACCGGCCTTATGCAGCACCTCGACTGCACTTGGGTCAACTCCCTCTAACAGCAGGATCTTAATCTTGTCCTTGTCTAACGATAATGCGCGCATAAAGCCCTCAAAAGCCGAAACCAACGCCAAAGCGACGCCGAGAGAAAACGCCTGCAGGTAAAAGCGCCTGCGGCACAAGAAGATGGATCACCACCAGAGTCTAATCTTAGCACAGCGCCTCTTGTGCGCTGTCTTATCAGACCTTTAGGGGCTCTTTGACCTCTTGCTTACCGTGCAGCAGCAAAACCAGCCAGAGAGAGCACCATAGCCCCACACGCGGGAGATACCGTGCCATATGGAGCCGCACAGAGGCTGGGTAGAGGCAGGGTAAAGGCAGTATAAAGACAGGATAGAGGCTAAGCAAACTCAGGTGACTAAAAATGGCAAAGCCCAGCTTGCGCGAGCAAGTCTGGGCTTAAAGAAACAAGCAGCGACAACAGTAACAGTAAGTACTACGCCTTTACTTCAGCAGGAGGTGCTACTTTACAGCCACCATCCTACTTTAGGCCCTGTGCTTAGTGTTGCTTCTTCTCGCGACGATTTAACACCGCCTCATTGAGCTCAGCGAGCATCTTACGCGTATCTTCGATGCCCACGCAAGCGTCGGTGATACTCTGACCGTAGACGAGCTTAGACAGATCGTCGCACAGATCTTGACGGCCCTCGACTAAGTTACTCTCGATCATGACACCAAAGATGCGATCGGAACCCGAGGAGATCTGGGTCGAAACGTCGTGGCATACCTCGACCTGCTTCTTGTACTGCTTCGAGCTGTTCGAGTGCGAGAAGTCGATCATGACACGCTCTGGCAGCTTCGCCTTAGCTAAGAGCTCGCAAGCTTGGCTTACCGCCACCGAGTGGTAGTTAGGCTCTTTACCACCGCGCAGGATGATGTGGCAGTCTTCATTGCCTAAGGTGTGGGCAATAGCCACATGACCCATCTTGGTCACGGTCATAAAGGTGTGCTCGTGCTTAGCAGCAACCACGGCGTCAACGGCAATCTTTACCGAGCCATCGGTAGCATTCTTAAAGCCCATTGGGCAGGACATACCCGAGGACAGCTCACGGTGAATTTGCGACTCGGTGGTGCGGGCACCAATAGCACCCCACGAAATGAGCTCGTCAATGTATTGTGGCGAGATCATGTCTAAGAACTCGGTAGCGGCTGGCATGCCTAAGACATTGATGTCTACCAAGAGCTTGCGGGCAGTGCGCAAACCGTTGTTGATGTCGTAGGAGTTGTCGAGCTTAGGATCGTTAATGAGGCCTTTCCAGCCCACAGTAGTGCGTGGCTTTTCAAAGTACACACGCATGATCACCTCGAGCTGATCCTTGTACTGCTCACGCAGTGGCAGGAGCTGCTGGGCGTATTCAATGGCGGCGGCTGGATCGTGGATCGAGCAAGGGCCAGTGATCACCACTAAGCGATCATCTTGACCATTGAGGATGTTGTGGATGGCATTACGGGTGCTGAAGACGAGCTGATCGGTAGCCGGAGTCGTCGGAAATTTTTCAATAACGGCTACAGGTGGAAGAAGGGCTAACACGTTATTAATCCTAGTGTCCACAATGCCGTCACGGTACATTGGCGGCTGTGGCATCATTGCTTCGTTAATCTGGTTCATAAAGAAACCGCCTTACTTAGAGAATGAGGAACGCCAATAATAGTAGTAGTAGTAGGTAGCAAAACGAGGAAGAGCACGACTAAATCGCTCGTCCAGTCCCCACAGCGAGACCGGAGTAAAGCACGAAGCCGACTTCTGCCACAGCAGCTGACAAAGCAGCACCAGTGACGCGCAGCGCGTCACGTCCTGTAGCGTCGCACTAGGTGCGCGCAATTTCTTGATAATTAATGCTTTCATCGCACGGAAACCAAAAATAACACGCCTTGCTAACCGCAGCGAGCCCCTACTACAAAGCTTCGCGGCCAACAAAACTGTAGCCCCAGCACTGCACAAGGCAGTGACCTAAAACAGTTAATCGCCTACCACCGTTGCACGGAGAACAAAGGAACAGTAAAACGGTGGTAAGTGAAACATTTGCCCATTCTAAGGGCAAGCGTCCCCACTCACAAGAGCAAGCTGCTTTGCACGCGGGTAAAGCGCTGTATTGCTCTATATTTGAGCACAGCTCTTTTGTATTTTGTGTCATTGCCCTGTTTTAGGGCAAAAGATCTAAAGCATAGCAGCACCCTTAAAGCGGCCGCACATACATGCTGCCCCACATGATGCCCTTCATGATGCCCCTGCTGGAGAGATGCCGCAAAGCTGTAAGAGGAGCAAAGCCAGCAGGTGAGGTTATCATGGTTATGATGGCTATCATGGCCGACCTATCCTCTGCTTTGCCCGCGTGGCCGTTGCCTGCTTCTTTTCTCAATGGAGTATGACCGCTGTGACTGAAACGACCGTAAAACCAGCACGTAAGGTACGTGAGCCCTTAGCACAGCCTGTGGGCAGAGCCACAGCGCCGGTGAAGAAGTGGCGTCCTTCTAAGGCTCGCCAACGGCAGCAAGTCGCGCCAGCAAGCGAAGCAACAGAAGTAGAAGCTGCGACAGTAGCTACTGCTGCTACAGTAGCAACTGCTGCGCGTCCCCTGCCAGTGCCGACTGCTAACAGCGGCACACATACCATAGACAGCGTCTTACAGAGCACAGCTAAAGCCAATAAGGCAGTAACCAAAACGCGCCAGCGCCCCAAAGTACTCGATGCACGGCGTCCGCATCCTGCTGCCGATTACTTTGCGCGCAACGGTAAGCTGGGCAAGAACACCATTTTTGATCCTCTGAGCGAAGGCTTTGCGGAGCTGCCAGCAGAGGTACAGCTGTACTCCTACAGGCGCTGCTATCGCGACCAGAGCGAGGTGATAACCTGCCTGAAAAAAGCCTTTGCTCTCTGCCTGCCAGAAGAATCAGAGGTTGGCCTTGTGGCTTACAACCAGATCAAAGCTGATTATGCGCAAGCCATACAAGGCGAGACCGAGGTGAAGCTCAAGAATCTCTTAGCTGCGTTAGACCTCTCCTCTGATGTTTTCTTCTACAACCAAAACAAGGGGCATGAGGACAAGTATGCAGAGGTGAAAAAGCGCATTGCTGCTATCCAAGAGGAGCACAACTTTACCTTAGGCAAAGTGCGAATGACGGCGGCCTTGCGGCAAGAGAACATTTTTCTGAGCGTACTGGTGGTGCGTCGGCTGATGCTCGAGACAGGAATGACGCCCCGAAAGGGTACAGGCGGCAGCGAGCAAGCAGAGCAAGCGGATGGCTCACAGTAACGGCGCCTTAGAGCTGTAAGTAACAGCAGTAACTGCGGGAAAGGCACCTGCAATTTGCGTGGGCTAACCTTGCCTGTATACAGGCAGTGTGCTAAATTACGTGGCTTGAAGCACTTGGGCTGCGGCAGAATTTTTGCGGATTCAGCCGCAGCTTTAAGTAGCACCTTTCAAAAGAGCTGCAACAGCGCTTGCAGCGCCCGCCCCAAGCGTCACTGACGCCTCTTGTCTTAGTACTGTCTTAGCGTTACAGATAGCACAGCATCTGTCATCTCCTCTCTTTGCCTTGCCGTTCTGTTGCCTTTCGGCCTCTTACATCTGACCTTTCTTACCTGTCTCTTCTGCCGCTGCGTGGTGCCATTGGGGGAATCACCGAGAACGTAAACCCCTAATGATCTCAAATAGCTCTGGGAGTTGTTGGCTGCCAGTGGCGACTCCTCTGTTAATCATCTGGAGATGAGCTCCTGAGCCCCCTTAGAGATGCTGTTATAGGGCGCAAAGCCTTGTCGCCCCACTTTAGGTTCGAGAGTATGCCTTGGGGGTGGAGGTTGGGGATTATCGCTGCAAGATAAGCTCAAGAGCTTACAAGCTGCTTGGGCGCATCTTAATCACCTTGAGGGATGGTTGATGCTACTCTGGGGTGCGCTATCCACTCTTAGTTTCGCGAGCTTGTGCTTGCGCCAAAGGCTAGGTCAAAGGC